>PXCF01000144.1 GCA_003566715.1 Cryomorphaceae bacterium
AACCGCCCCGTGACCGATATGTGCATTTTCCTCAAGAACAACCGTCACCCCGGGAAACATATGCACCGTGCAGTTTTCTTGCACATTGCAGCCATCGCTGATGTGGATTCTCCCCCAGTCACCACGCAGTACACACCCCGGCCCAATGTACACATCTTTGCCAATAATGACGTCGCCAATAACGGTTGCTTGCGGATGCACAAAAGCAGAAGGATCCACAACAGGCGTAAAGTTGTTGAATTTGTATATCACGATTTTTCTAATATTACAGCATAACCCTGCCCTACCCCAATACACATTGTACAAAGCGCATAACGCTTCCCGGTTTTTTGCAGTTCAATGGCCGCCGTTTGCAGCAATCGTGCGCCACTCATGCCCAATGGGTGTCCAATGGCAATGGCGCCACCATTGGGGTTGATACGCGGGTCGTTGTCGGCCAGTCCCATTTTGCGGGTACAAGCCAATGCCTGCGCGGCAAATGCTTCGTTGAGCTCAATGATGTCCATGTCGTCGAGCGAAAGCCCGGCTTTTTTAAGGGCTATTTCGCTGGCGTATACCGGTCCAATGCCCATGATTCTCGGCGCAACCCCGGCAACGCCCATGGAAACCACTCTGGCCATGGGTTTGAGGTTGTGCGTTTTTATGGCATCTTCCGAAGCGTAGAGCAATGCAGCCGCGCCGTCGTTTAGTCCGGAGGCATTTCCGGCAGTTACTGTTCCGTCTTTGCGAAAGGCGGGGCGCAACTTAGCCAAAATCTCTGCCGATGAATTGGGTTTGATAAATTCGTCCTGTTCAACCACCAAAGGATCCATTTTTCTTCTGGGGATGCTGACGGCCGAAATTTCTTCTGCCAAGCGACCGGAAGATTGCGCAGCGGTTGCTTTTTGCTGCGACCAAAGGGCAAATGCATCTTGGTCTTCACGCGAAATTTTGTAGAGGTCAACCAAGTTTTCCGCCGTTTCGCCCATGGCATCGGTGCCAAATTGGGCATGCATGGCCGGGTTGACAAATCGCCAGCCAAAACTTGAGTCGTACATTTTACTGTCGGTGCCAAAAGCCTTACTGGGCTTACTCATCACGTAGGGTGCACGGGTCATGTGTTCCACTCCACCGGCAATAACTACCTCGGCATCGCCACAGCGAATGGCTCTGGTGGCGTGAATCCCGGCCGACATCCCACTGGCGCAGAGTCGGTTGATGGTTTCACCCGGAACGCTGTGTGGTAAACCCGCCAATAAACCCGCCATACGGGCAACGTTTCGATTGTCTTCCCCGGCCTGATTGGCACAACCCATCACCAAATCATCGATGGCGGAGGTGTCTAAATTGTTTTGACGTTTGATCAATTCAGCGATGACGTGTGCCGCCATATCGTCGGCGCGAATACCCGATAGGGATCCGCCAAATGAACCTACGGCTGTGCGACAACCATCAATAATATATGCGTCTTTCATGTTTGAAATAAATTTTTTCTCGTCGGTCAAAAGTATGGAAGTCTGTCTAAATACCAATGTTCATCGCCACGCTTTAACCCCTTTGTATGATTTGGGTTGTATAGGTGGGTGTCGCGGCATTATATTTGGGTCGTATATAAATGTAGTAGATTCAGGGCATGTCCTTAATCTACAACGGACATTTTTTAGATGACAAATAAAAAACGAATGAACAACATTTTTTTCTACTTGAAATACCCCATATTATTGGCCGGGATAACGGCTTTGGTATATACCAACCCGATTTCAAAAACAAATACGCCGAGCAAGAAGGATCAGGAAAAGGAGCGCATCATCGCCGAGGTGGTGCACAATACGTTGATGACGTCGCATTTTTCTCCACCGGAAATGGATGATGATTTTGCCGCCGATGTCTTTGATGAGTTTATTAATACTTTGGATTACAGCAAACGGATTCTCCTTCAATCGGACATCGATAAGCTGAAAGAACATCAACAAAATTTACTAAACTACATTGAGTCCAGCGACTTGCGCTTGTTTGATGAAGCCTATGAGATAGTGATGAAGCGCATGGATGAATTGCCTGCCATTTTCGAAGACATACTCGATAAGCCCATTGACTTTTTATCCAATCGCACCTTTGAAACCGACGATGAAAAACGCGAGTGGCCATCAAGCGTAGCAGAGCAAAAAGCCCTTTGGGCCGATTATCTGACCTATAAAGTCATGGGACGTGTTTATCAAGCCGAACGCCGTCAAAAGCGAAAATTGGAAGAACAAGAAGAAAAAAGCGAAGAGGATGTTGACGAAGAGGATGATAGCGACGACAGAGAAGCATTTGAAGAGAAAACCTTTGAAGAGTTGGAAAAAGAAGCGCGGGAAAAGGAGCTAACATTTCAAAAAGAGTGGATAGACAATTATAAAGAGTTGGAGCGAATTGATTGGTTTGCTATGTATGTCAACAGTTTTGCCAACAACTTCGACCCCCATACAGAGTATTATCCCCCACAGCAAAAAGAAGATTTTGAGGTGGAAATGTCCGGTCAGTTTGAAGGAATCGGCGCCCAACTCATGACCAAAGGCGATTACATCACCATTGATAAAGTTGTGACCGGTAGTGCGTCTTGGCGTCAAGGCGATTTAGAAGTGGGCGATAAAATACTTGCCGTGGCCGAAGAAGGTGAAGAAGCGGTTGACGTGGTTGGGATGAGCATTCGCAAGGTCGTGAAGCTCATTCGTGGTAAAAAAGGCACCACCGTGGTACTGACCGTTCGCAAAATGGATGGCAGTCGCATGGACATTCCCATCGTGCGTGATGTGGTAGAAATTGAAGCCACGTTTGCCCGTGGTGCGGTGATAGAAGACGATGGGAAAAAGGTGGGGTACATACGCTTGCCAAAGTTTTATGTCGATTTCAACAAGAAAGATGCCCGTAACTGTGCCGATGATGTCAGAGCTGAAATTGAGATGCTCAAGGCCGAAGGCGTAGAAGGCATCATTCTCGACCTTCGCAACAACGGTGGAGGCACGTTGGAAGGTGTGGTGGATATCGCCGGATTTTTTATTGAAACCGGTCCGATTGTACAGGTACAGTCCAGCGGTTTTAGTCCGCGTGTGTTGAAAGACCGCGGTAAAGAGATTGAATACGACGGGCGCCTGGTGGTGATGACCAATCGCTTTAGTGCCTCGGCCAGTGAGATTTTTGCGGCCGCCATTCAGGATTACAAACGCGGCATTATTGTCGGCTCACCCTCGACCTTTGGTAAGGGGACGGTTCAGAACATGGCCGATTTAGACCGAGTTGTTGGTTTTCGTCATGGCGACATCAAGCCCCTTGGTGCATTAAAGCTTACCATTCAGAAATTCTACCGCATCAACGGAGGTACACCTCAACTTCGCGGCGTGGAAAGCGATATCGTCATCCCCGACCAATTTCACTACATCGATATTGGCGAATCCGATCGCAAAAAAGCCAT
This sequence comes from Cryomorphaceae bacterium, assembly GCA_003566715.1. GTDB lineage: Bacteria > Bacteroidota > Bacteroidia > Flavobacteriales > Schleiferiaceae > CSBr16-58. The sequence continues at coordinate 3,431 of PXCF01000144.1, forward strand.
GGCCTATTCGGAGATTAAACCGGCTAATTACAACGAATGGCCGCGAGACGACGATTCATTTAATAGCATCATAGAAAGCAGTAAGGAGCGCATTGCCAACAACCTTGAATTTCAAAAAATTGAAAGTTACGCCCGCTGGCTGGCTGATCAACGCGAGGATACAGAGGTGAGTCTGAATTACCAAACCTATACCGCCCAGCAGGACGAATTACGTGAGTTGGGCGAAAAGTATAAAAACATTTTCACCACCGAAAATCCCCTTACCACCCATATTCCCTCTAAGCGAAAGGCAGATTTGAACGAAGATGATTTGAAGGATTGGGAGAAATGGGTGAAAGATGTAGGGAAGGATTTGCAGGTGGTGGAGGCTTTTAGGATTGTTGATACATTTTGATTGTGTCTTTCTATAAAGTCCGATAGCTGCGTTACGCTCAGTCAAAAATTTAGTCATTTACTAAGGTAAACTCCTAAATTTTTAACTTTCGCAAGCCTTGCTCTCGAACTTTCTAGTTCAGACACTAGGCTTTTAAATACAGGTTCATTCTAAACCAAAAACATTCGACCTCATTCTCAACCAATTAAACAAAAGTAACCTATGCGTTTTCCTCTCTACGGTTTTGCTGCAGTTGCTGTGATATTGGGCATGGGCACCATAGCAGTGTTGGGGTATCTCATTACGCCGGATAACAGCGCGTTTGCCAACCGTATGGAGGTCTCGCAAGCCACCCAAAAACCCGGATTTAAGGCGCAGTACGTTCACGTAAAAAAAGATTTAGCTTTCCCACAGACACCTTGGTGGAAAGGGATGTTTTTTGGCTATCCGGTTCAGGACAATGAAATACCTGTGGAATACGCCATGCAAATGGGTGATTCTATCACGTACATCGACGCCGCGTCTGGAATAGAATCAACCAAACACAAAGACGAGCTGCAGCCATTTAATGGCTCCTATGTGGATGAGCGCACCTATCATTTGGGATCCGATAGATATGGTCGAGATTTATTGAGCCGGCTGATCATCGCTACGAGGGTGTCCTTTATCATCGGCTTTATCGCCGTTGGTATCAGTTTGTTGATAGGATTGCCTCTGGGATTATGTGCTGGTTACTTTGGCGGATGGGTAGATAAAGTCGTCATGTGGTTGGTTAACGTGGTGTGGTCCATTCCCGGTTTGCTTTTGGTCATTGCATTGACATTGGCATTGGGGAAAGGCATTTTTCAAGTATTCATCGCCATCGGCTTAACCATGTGGGTAGAGGTAGCAAGGGTGGTTCGCGGACAAGTGCGCAGTTTGCGAGAGCGCGCTTATGTGGAGGTAGCCCAAATGATGGGGTTTTCTGCCGGGCGCATCATGTTTCGGCAAATCTTACCCGGCGTTTTACACCCCGTTATTGTGATTTCTGCGGCAAATTTTGCCACCGCGATATTGCTGGAAAGCGGATTGAGCTTTTTGGGATATGGCGCCCAACCGCCGTTGCCAACCTGGGGAGGCATGGTAAAAGACCACTGGCCATATTTATTGATGGGAAAACCACATCTTGTTTTGTGGCCGGGTGGATGTATTCTAATTTTGGTGCTGGCATTTATGATGTTTGGAAATGCCTTGAGAGACCTAACTGATCCACGTAAAAACGAATAAAAATGAAGCGATTTTTTCCAATTGTCATATCCTTGATTGCATTGGGTGCATACGCGCAAGATGGTGCAGAAACTTGTGTTCCTGTCGACTCTTCGATGATTTCTCGAATTTCACAAGACATCCGTTTCCTCGCTTCTCCTGATTTGGAGGGAAGAGCGCCAGCTTCCAATGGCTCGGAACTCGCCGTTAACTTTATCATCGAAAGATTGGACGCCATGGGTATTCGACCGGCAGGCGATTACGGTGATTGGCAGCAACGTTTCACTTTGCCTAAACCCGTAGATGTAAGCGAGTCATCTCACTTGCTATTCAGCGATTTCAATCCCAAGTTGGGTAAGGCCTTTTTTGCAACCGAATACAGCAATAATGGTGAATTGAAAATGCGTACGCGCTTCATTGGAAATGGTATTCATGCGCCGGAATTGGATTACTCTGATTACAGTTGGAGAAGAAAACGTCTTAAAAAACGCATCGCTGTTATTGACCTTTCGTATCCCGATGCGCCCAGTCCGTATATTCCCATTATAGAACACATCGATATTAAAGAAAGGGTGCAAGAGGCGATTGAACATGGTGCAAAGGGCGTTATTTTAATGAACCCCTCTCTGATGGGGCCGGAACCCGCACAAGAATACGATGCGTTGGATACCTTAGGCGTGCCGGTTGCCTTTCTGAGAAATCCCAAGATGACCAAAAAACTCAAGCGTTGGTGGGGTAAGAAGGTGTCTTTGAAAATTGAGCAAAGTCCAGCCTCAACCATGGGAGAAAATATCATTGGGTTCATTGATAATAGTGCACCATACACCATCATTTTATCAGCCAATTACGACGGTATGGGCAAAGGGAATCGAGCGTCTAATGCGCCGGGGAGCACGCAGATACACCCCAGTGCAGACCACAATGCCAGTGGCGTGTTGATGGTGTTGGAGTTAGCCAGAAAGTTGGTGAATAGCAAAGATTATAAGCAGTTCAATTACCAGTTTGTCTTTTTTACCGGTACCTATCCAGAGAGATACGGCGTACAACACTTTGCCGAAAAAATCATTGAATCTGGCTTGGAGTACGCCTTCCATATAAATTTTGACGCGGTGGGACGCATGGGTGACGGTCGACAGTTGTTGATAGAAGGCACCGGTTCATCTGACTTTTTGATTTATTTTCAAAAGGATATGGCGTGTAATAACATCATGCCGATGGTTACACCAACCAACAGCAAAGCAGCTGCTCATACCGATTTGTACCAGTCCAAAATCCCCGGATTGAGAGTTACTACCAATCGGCATCAAGACAGCTATAAGCCCACAGATGACGCCAGCCGCATACAGATAAATGGAATGATGGATATTGCTTCATTGATGTTGACTTATCTCAAATATCTTCCCGAAGGTGAACACGTCGTTTATGACGAATCCTTTGAGGGCGCACCTAATACAGATAACGATCACTTGCGAATTAACCCCGGTATTGTGGTTGATTACAGCCATACAGGCAAAGGAATCAAAGTGCAGTTGGCTAAACCAGATATGCCGGCATTTAAAGGTGGACTTCACACCGGCGACATCATTACCCACATCGATGGTTATGAAATTAAGCACATTTACCACTACATGGACTACTTTACATTTTTAAAACCGGGAAGCCGCATCGTTTTTAGATATCTACGTGACGGACGAGTCGGTAACGCCATTATTGATTTATAGCTGTTCAACATGGAAGATTCAGAAAAGCCCTATAATATTGCCGTCATCGGAGGTGGAAGTATGGCCACTGCCTTGGTGAAGATTTTTACCGAAAACGACAACCAAGTCAATTGGTGGATGCGCAGCGAAGAATCGGTGGAGCACATCCGCGTACACCGCAATAATCCCCGCTACTTATCGTCGGTAGAACTCAACGTCGATCAGTTGTTTGTTTCCACCGACATCAATGCGGTGGTAGAAGATGCCGATGTGGTGGTCTTGGTCGTCCCCTCGGCGTTTTTGAAAGACTCGTTGGTGGATTTGACCGTGCCATTGAAAGAGAAAATTGTGTTTTCCTCCATCAAAGGGATTGTCCCCGGCGACAACATGATTGTGGGTGAATATCTGCACCAGCGACACGAAGTGCCTTTTGAGCAAATAGGCGTAATAGCAGGGCCGTGTCACGCCGAAGAGGTCGCCTTAGAGCGTTTGTCGTTCCTTACCTTGGCTTGTGCCGATATGGAAAACGCTCGTCAACTATCGGAGGCCATGAAGGCCGATTACATCATTACCCGTCTCTCCGACGACATTTACGGAACCGAGTATGCGGCCATTCTCAAAAACATCTACGCATTGGCGGCCGGGATTTTTCACGGATTGGGTTATGGTGATAACTTTCAAGCGGTTTTGGTGTCTAACTGCGTTCGTGAAATGAAGCGCTTCATCCGTGCCGTTCATCCCATCAAGCGCGATATTAATGCCACGGCGTATCTGGGTGATTTATTGGTGACCAGTTACTCGCAATTCAGTCGCAACCGCACTTTTGGTAACATGATTGGAAAAGGCTACACCATACGCTCAGCCATGCTCGAAATGAACATGGTTGCCGAAGGGTATTACGCCGCAGGGTTGATTAAGAATCTAAAAAAGTCATACGATGTTAAGATACCTATTTGTCAATCAGTGTATAAGATTCTCTACGAAGAGAAATCCCCCAAGAAAGTGATGAAAAAATTAGCCGAGCGATTAAAATAATTGTCAATCGTACATTTTTCATTTTCACATCTGATTTTTTCGTTCTACTTTTGCACCTTCTTACATGCGGGCGTGGCGAAATTGGTAGACGCACTAGACTTAGGATCTAGCGCCGCGAGGTGTGGGAGTTCGAGTCTCCCCGCCCGCACTGAAAGCAAGGCTGTTTCATTTATTTGAAACAGCCTTTTTTTTTAAATTCATTTTCACTTACTTTTACAGAGAGTAAAAGTCGTTGTGTTTTAAGAATAATAAAGCCAATGACTAAATATTGAATTCACTATAGTCCTATGCGTTTATTTTTAAAAATCACGGGAGTCGTTTTGCTATTGATATGCATTTCGGCTTATGTATTTTGGAAATACTTCGCAGAGGACATAGTGGTTGAGGCTTTGCAAAAAGAAGCGGAGACGGCTGTAAACGATATTTGGCAAGAGGAAATCATCTATCATCCCGGAACGATTGTGATAGACATTGCCAGAAGAAAAGCCGTGCTTAGCAATTATTCGATTTATGTTTTGGCCAATGGAGATACCATGGCTTCCATTGTGCTTCCTTCGATTGAGGTCAAATGGAAAAGCACATTGGGGTTGATAAAACAGGAAAAGATTCATTTCCGCAGTTTGATTGTCAAAGAGCCAGAAATTAAATATTCCACGTCCGTTAACCTTAAAAAGAGAGATCAAGTAAAACCCATTGATGTTCACGTTGACTTGCTGGCGTTCCAAGGTGCAGCGATTGAAATTGATTTTGCAGAATCAACCCAAAATTTGTCGGCCAAGGCAACGGTGAGCACCCATAACTTTTCCTGGATAGCTCAGCAACCTTTCCACTTGGTCCATGATTTTTTGCGGAAGTCTAAGCTTAGTATAATCGATATTTACAGTGATCTGAGTGACGGGTTTCACCGAGTTATGCTCGATAAATTCATCTTGGATGGTGCGAAAGGTGTTGTGCATGTTAGTGGGCTTGTCTTTGAGCCTAAATTCGACCGTGCCACCTTTGCCAAAAAGCGCGGTGTTGAAACAGATCACATTGTATTTACAGCAGATTCGATTGATGTTCTTAGAACAAATTTTGCCGACAACGATTCATTAATGATTGAATTGGTCGCTTTCTATGGTTCAGAACTGCTGGCGCATCGTGACAAAAACTACCAAATGCCCGAAGATCGCTTTGTACCAATCCTGGTGGATAATCTTCTTCAATGGTCGGTTCCTCTCTTTGTTGAGCAGGTAACATTTAAGGATGGAAACATAGTATATGAGGAACTAGCTGATGGAAAAGAGGAGGCCGGCAAAGTGATGTTTAGCGATTTTGACGGCAGTGTATATAATGTCACGAATCTACCGGACTTAATAGAAGATGAGGAAAAGTTGTTGGTACTGGAGGCAACAACACGTTTGTATGGAAAGGGGCGACTAACCGTCGAAGTAAACTATGACTTACTTTCTGAAAACGGGAGGTTTTGGGCACAGGGGCACCTGAGGGCTATGGATTTACAATCAGCCAATGATATTCTTACGCCGCTTTCTACACTGGAAGTTAAGACTGGCCATTCAGAAGCGGTTTATTTCACTTTCGGAGGGTCTCGTTTACGCGCACATGGCGATTTGATATTTCGCTACGACGACTTAAAGTTGAAATGGGAGAAAGACAGTAAAATGATAAAGCGGTTTGTGAAAAACACATTAACCAATTGGGTTGTCCCAACATCTAATCCCAATAGAAAAGGTCAGCACCGCATTGGCGCTATAGACTTTGAGCGAGACACTCAGCGCTCGATGTTTAACTACTGGTGGAAGTCACTGGAAACCGGATTTTTATCGGTAATGGGTGTGCGTGATGCCAAGGAAATTAAGAAGGAGGAGTAACGTTATTTTCCTTGTTTAATGTGAATGGTAGACTCGCTGAGCGTTTCTCCGCGGATCGACGACAAATTGATGATTAAATTTGCCATTGATAAGCCGGAAAAGAATGTGGTGATTGGGTTTTATCATGAATAGGTGTTGTTCAGAGCAGATTATCATTTTAACCAACGATACTTAAAATTATCGTTTATTTAAGCGATATTTTGAATTATCGTTTATTTGTACGATATTTGCATTATGATTGCAGTCATTAATGGAGATATTATCTCATCAAGGAAATTGGTAAACCAGAAAATATGGTTGTCGCCATTGAAAAACCTGTTCGCTACATGGGGTATAAGTCCTAAAAATTGGAAAATACACTCGGGCGATTTTTTTCAATTGGAGATTGCTAACCCCCAAGATGTGCTGATTAAGGCTTTAGAAATAAAAGCACTCATCAAAAAAGTAGAACCACTTGATGAAAGAAAAAAAATAGGTGCCATAGATGTTAGGCTGGCTATTGGGATTGGTGAAAAAACGTATGCCGGTAATGGTGTATCTGAGAGTAATGGACCTGCATTTCATTATTCGGGCGATAAATTTGAATCGCTGAAAAAAGAAAATGTAACCATGAGTATAAAAACCCCATGGCCTACATTTGATGAAGAAATGAATTTGTACTTAAAGTTAGCCGGAATCTTTATGGACAAATGGTCGGTTTCGTCCGCAGAATTAATGCAAATTGTACTTAATAATCCAAACTTAACTCAAGAAGAAATAGGACGTCTATTAGGAATCAAACAAAACTCTGTAAGTGGTAGGTGGAATAGAGCCAACGTAGATGAAATAATGGAAGTCAACAAAATGTTTCAGAAAAAAATCAAAACCCTGTTGCAATGATGGTGCTTATAAAACTCTTGCTGGCTCATTTAGTAGGAGATTTTCTATTGCAACCGAAGTCATGGGTTTATGATAAAGAACTATTCAAGGCGAAGTCGTTCAAGTTATATGTGCATATAGTCATTCACGGCCTGCTCGTGCTGTTGGTGTTTTGGGATTTACAATATTGGTTTTTGGCGTTATCAATCACAGTGGTTCACGGAATAATCGATGCCATTAAATTATACGCCCAAAGAGACAGCAATAGACCTCTTTGGTTTTTAATAGATCAAGGTCTTCACTTACTGAGCATTTTCGGATTGTGGGTGGTGTTCTTTGAGCCGGAGATTAATCTACATGCAGTATTAGAAAACCCAAATGTTTGGATCTATTTCGTTGCCATACTTTTCATAACGGTGGTTTCGGGAATCGTTATGAAAGAGCTTATGTCTAGTTGGTCTAGTGGCTTATACGACGACGATGAAGAATCGTTAAACAATGCGGGCAAGTACATCGGCATGTTGGAGCGCATTTTTGTGTTCATTTTTGTGATTACAGGTAATTGGGAAGGTATTGGCTTTTTGTTGGCCGCTAAATCCGTATTCCGCTTTGGCGACTTAAAAGAGTCGAAAGACAGAAAACTCACCGAATACATTTTGATTGGAACATTGTTGAGTTTTGGTATTGCCATCGCAACAGGCATGATCGTGCTAAATCTAATAAGATATTGAATGAATAAAATCATCGTTAAGATGACAAACAATATCATTTACCCGTTGTAGTTTGCCTTTGAAGAATAAAATGAGCTTTAGAATTTGTAATCTTTTCCTTGGTGATATAAATAGTGAGGATACATTTACAGTTTTATCGTTTGTATAGTGCCTTAAAAATTTACCATGAAAACAAAATCATTAATTTCATCACTTTTAGTCATACTTTCAATATCCCTCAAAGCACAACTCGATCTGGGCATTACTGGTATGCCAACGGCTTCTGCTTTTCATTATGAAAATATAAACCCTCAAAAAAATTCTATTTACCCCGTTAATTTTGGACTGAACGTCAATTACAATTACCACAAATTTACTTTTTCGACAGGCGTTTTGCACCTAACCCAAGGCGTAAGGTTTGACCTCGATAATGCTTCTGAGGAGAATCGAAATGGATCTGAAACTTACGATTTGTTTGATCGAAATCGATCCGTCGTGCTGCCATTATTGGTCAATTACAACATACTTCAAGGGGAATCCTATTCTTTTTTTGCCGGAACGGGGCTTTATATGGGCTATATGTATTCTCAAGAGCAAGAAAACACCGCTTATCCTGAAGACTGGCAGCCGGATCCCACGAAAACCTATCCCTTATCGGTAGGCAGGTTCGTGGAAAATGAAATCTTCGATCCCTTTTTTGTAGGCATTAATTTTGGCATTGGGTGGACGCAAAAACTCACCGAAAAATTGATCTTTCAACTCAGACCGAATTTTCTCTATCACCTCCGTGAAACATCAGCCAACAACCCGTATGGCATAAGATTAATGACTTGGTCACTAGACATTGGCTTCTATTATCGCTTAGAAAAGAAATAAAACCAGCTCCCAGCTCACCGCTCATTGCTCACCGCTCACCGCTCACCGCTCACCGCTCCTTCCCTCACTTCTTCCTCCTCTTCGTCACCGGCACATCAACTGGAAAGGTCACAGCTTCGGTGGATACGAGATTGCTGGCGTCGTTGCCCCATGTAGACAATAACGCTGCCCAGTCGTCGCGGTCGTTTAAGCAGGGAATATAGTGGAAATGGCCACCGCCGGCTTCTTCGAAAATCTCCTTACCTTCTTCCTCAATTTCCTCCAAGGTTTCTAGGCAGTCGGTAACGAAGGCTGGGCAGACAACCAGTAGTTTTTCGGTTCCGGCCTTGCCCAATTTTTCGAGTGTTTTATCGGTGTAAGGCTGTAACCAAGGATCTGCGCCCAAGCGCGATTGAAAGGTGTGTACGACTTTCTCTTCCGGGATGTTTAGGGCTTCCGTCACTGCTTTGGTTACGGCATAGCACTGATGGCGATAGCACCAGTCGTGCGCCTCAGAGGGTTGGTGACAGCAGTCTTCGCACTTCAAACAGTGTTTGCTGGTGATGTCACCACGATAGATGTGACGCTCAGGTACACCGTGGTAACTGAACAAAATTTTGTCAAATGGCTCCTTTGTAGCTGGTTCAATGCTCTTAATGAGTAGGTCCAAATACGCTTGGTGGTTGTAAAACGGCGGCACCCACCTCAAGTTTAAGTCGAAATGGTGTATCTCCATCACCGACTTCACTTTTTCCACCACCGTTTCGTAAGTAGACATGGCGTATTGCGGATAAAGCGGTATGATGTGGAGGTTTTTCAATTCCGGGTTCTCCTTCAAAAGTTCTTTGATGGCATCGCCGATGGATGGGTTACCATAACGCATGGCCAAGCCCACGGGAATGTGACTTTTTTCCGCAACCTTGTCACGCAGACGTTCGTTGAGTACCACCAGCGGGCTCCCTTCTTCCCACCAGATACTTTTGTAAGCGGCGGCAGATTTTTTCGGGCGAAAGTTGAGAATGATGCCACGCACGAGCAAACTGCGTTTCCAGTACGAAAGGTCAATGACTCGTTCGTCCATAAGGAATTCGTCCAAGTATTTTTTTACATCCTTGACGTTGGTGGAATCGGGAGACCCCAAGTTTATCAGTAAAATGGCATCGTTGTGGTTCATATGTTCTCTTTGGTGTATTGTTTGGGTGTGATTCCGTATTTTTTCTTAAAGGCGGAAATGAAGTGACTGGGATTGGAGTAGCCGATATGAAAGGCAATCTCGTTGATTTTATGCTGTCTACTTTCCAACATGGCTCTGGCCGTTTCCAGTTTGTAATCAAGCACAAATCCGTAAACGGTGTTGCCGTAAACCTCTTTAAATCCGGTTTTCAGTTTGAGCTCATTGAGTCCTACTTTACGTGAAAGCTCGTTGAGTGAGGGCGGACTGGTGTAGGCATTGATCAAAATTTCCTTGGCTTTTTTTACCCGTTTCACCGAGTCTTCGTCTTTTAAAAACGGGCAAGATTCGGTGTCGACGGAATTCTCAAAGCTAAAGTAACACGCCAGTATTTCGTAAAGTTTACCCTTGAGAAAAAGCCGTTGCGCTTGGGCGCTTAGACGGGTGCTGTAGAGTTGTTGCAACGGTGCAAATAGGTTGGCCGGTATGTCGCGCTCTTCGTAATACTTTCTTTCGCGGCTTTCCGTAGATAAAAAGGCCATTTCCGGTGCGTCTGATACAAAGAGTTCATGTAGATAATCAATGGTGGTTTGAAGGTGGATTACTTTACAATCGTCTTCGCCACTGAGCTCGATTGGAACGTCACGGCTTGGGTCATATATGAGGAAACTCTTTCCCGGCCCCAGTGTTTTTGCATACTGCGGACTAAAAGAGAAAATGGCTTCATCGTGCAAACAAAAGAAGAAATGGACGTCTAATTTTTTCGCTTTGATATATATGGAATCCGTTTCTTCTTCACTTTTGGCGTAAAGACTCAGTTTTATTTGACCGTCATCGTCGAATGTCAATACATTACCAATGGCGTTATTTTTTTCTCTGATATTGGGTTTAATCATGCCGAGGTTCTTATTTAGAATCTTTCAAAACAGTAGTGTTTAAAGGGGTTTTTGGCCTGAATGTTTTTTTGCAAATATAAATTCCAGCGACATTAAAAATACGTTTAGCGGCATTTTTTGTTTTTATCTCATTGTAATTTTGCACAGCATTCAATAAATATGAAATTGAAAGATCCGAATAAGCTAGAGCATTTTCATGTGATAGGCGTGAGTTATCAGTCTGCAGACGTATCCGTACGTGAGCAGTTCAGTATAACCACCGACAGGGAAGAGGCGTTCTACGATGCACTTCGCGAAGTTGGGATGACCGATGTTATGGTTATTTCAACCTGTAATCGTACGGAAATTTACTTTTTCTCAGAGAATATTCACCCTCTCGTTAATGTCTGGCTATCGTTTACCAACGGCGATACCGAAACATTGATGAACGCGCATTTTCATCACCGAGGCGAAGAGGCATTGAATCACTTGCTTCGTGTGAGTTGCGGATTGGAGTCGCAGATTCCCGGCGATTTTGAAATCGTGATGCAGGTACGTCGAGCATTCCGACAGGCCAAATCTTTGAAAATGGCCAACGGTTTGTTTGAGCGCATGCTCAACACCGCCATTCACAGCAGTAAGCAGGTGAAAAATCAAACATCTTTCAGTACCGGAGCTTCTTCTGTATCCTACGCTACCGTTAGGTATATGCGCGATTACTTTTCCGTACATACAACGCCAAATATACTACTGGTCGGTCTGGGTGAGATTGGTCGCGTTGCCCTAGAAAACATACTCAAGCACTTCCCGCAGGAATCGCTTACGATTTCCAACCGCAGTGAAGAAAAATTGGCTGACTTTGCCGATACGTACGGAGTAGCCTCCTTGCCATTTTCGCAATTGACCAATTCTTTGGAAAACTACGATGCTATTGTGTTGGCCACGGGCGCTCCCGAGCCCATCATCAAACTTGAGCATATTACACCGGCGTTTAACGGCGTTATCATTGATTTGGGTGTGCCATCTAATACCGAGCATGCCATTGGTAAAATTGCCAATTTGGTCAATGTCGATGCGCTTTCAGAAATAACCAAAGCCACGTTGGAAGCACGCTTGGAAATGGTGCCTATTGTGGAGTCCCTCGTATCTGAAAATATTCAAGATTTTCTTATTTGGTATCGCAAGCGTGAACTTTTGCCCATCATTCACGATATGACGCAACAGTTGAAGGAGAGTTTGTCATCGGAACTCAATACCAATCCCGTGGTCGACTACAGCAATCAAGAAGCGTTTATTGAGCGCATGACTAAGCGTTATGAAGCAGAGCTCTTCCGCCGAATTGAAGACGGTGTACGTCAGGGCAAAATGGAAAGCCTGATGTCCATCGCATCATGAGCATACGCATTGGAACCCGCGATAGCAAACTCGCCCTTTGGCAAGCAGAAGCTGTGGCAAAAAACCTGAATAATATTGGCGTTCAAACCCAAATTGTTCCCGTTAAAAGTCGCGGCGACCTCGATCTCAAAACGCCGCTTCACCAAATGGGAGGAACCGGTTTGTTTACCAAAGTTTTGGACGACATTCTTCTTCAAGGAGATATCGACATTGCCGTTCATTCTCTTAAAGATTACCCCACCGTTTCGCCACAAGGCATCGCCTTGGCTGCGGTATTACCCAGAGAAGATCACCGTGATCTACTGGTTTACAAAGAAAATACCGATTTTTTATCTCTGGATGAGGCCGTTATTGCCACCGGAAGTATCCGACGCCGAGCGCAATGGCTCAATAAGTACCCCACGCACGAATTAACCAATCTTCGCGGCAATGTGCAAACACGCATGCAGAAGTTACAAGACAATCCCTGGCACGGCGCTGTATTTGCTAAAGCTGGTTTACTGCGAATGGATATGATACCTGATTCAGCGATGGAGCTGGACTGGATGATACCCGCACCGGCGCAAGGGGTAGTTGGGATTACTTGTAAATCAATGGACTTTGATTTGATAGATACACTCCATTCCATCAATCACCAAAAAAGTTGGGATACCAGCATGATGGAACGTGCTTTTCTCAATACCCTCGAAGGCGGGTGTTCTGCACCCATTGGCGCTCTGGCAATTAAAAATAGCGGTGGCTATGATTTTCGAGGCGGTGTGTTTTCTCTTGATGGCAAACATTCGGTCGTCATAGAACGTCACTATACCGGAGACGACCCTACCAAATTGGGTAAAGATGCGGCCAATGAAGTGTTGGCTAAGGGTGGAATTGCTATAATGAAGGACATTCGTGAAAACCTATAGCATACTTTTCAGTAAAGAAGCTACGGATAAGCAACGACAATTGGCTAAAACCTTGGGCTGGTCGATGGATGAAACACCGGCACTTAGACCAAGAGCCATGTCGTTACCGGCTTACGAAACGCCCTGGGATCATATGTGGTGGATGATTACTTCGGCCAAGGCCATTCCAGCATTCCAGCATTACCACGAAATGAAGCCCATTAAAAATATTGCATGTACGGCTCCGGCCGTTCGAGAGCGCTTAGTGAAACTGGGCATTACGCCAAAAATTGCCGCCTTTAGCGCCGCCGATCTGGCCAAACGCATGACCGTACATAAACCGCACGGTGTGGTTCACTTGTGCGCCAAGCATAGCCGACCGGAAGCCGGTGATATTCTTCGCGAACATGGCATCGATTACCGCAATATCCCTGTTTATGAAACTGTTCCGGAAAACCACTGCATAACTTGGAAGGATTTTGACGCCTGGGTGGTGCTGAGTCCACGTTCCATCGAGGCTTTTGTATGCCAACTCCCGCCGAGAGAAATGCCCGTAGCTGCCATCGGACCAACCACCGAAGAAGCACTGAAACATCACGGTTTTACCCGTATTTTTGTCCCTTCTAAACCAGATATAGATCTTTTAATACCAGAATTCGATGCCTACCTCAGAGATAAAAAATGACTTGTTTTTGCGTACATTGCGCGGAGAGAAAGTAGAACGTCCACCCGTTTGGATGATGAGACAAGCCGGGAGATATTTGCCGGACTTTATGAAGCTCAAGGAAAAGTATCCTTTTTTTGAGCGGGTGCAAAATCCGGAATTGGCCACGGAAATAACGGTCATGCCCATCGATCAAGTGGGGGTAGATACCGCCATTTTGTTTTCCGATATTTTGGTGATTCCTCAAGCCATGAACTGCGAAGTACAGATGGTTCCCGGTAGAGGGCCGGTTATCCCAAATCCCATACGCAAGATGAGCGATGTGGAGGCCTTGATTACGCCACCAGCTGCCGATGCACTTGACTACGTAATGAAAGCCATCAAGCATACCAAACAGGTGCTCGACAACCGCGTGCCATTGATTGGATTTGCTGGTTCTCCTTGGACCATTTTGTGTTATATGGTCGAAGGTCACGGGTCCAAAGACTTCAGTACGGCCAAAGGATTTTGTTTCTCTCAACCGGAAGCGGCCAAGGCACTTTTGCAGAAAATAACCGATATTACCATCGATTACCTCAAAGCCAAAGTAGCTGCCGGATGCGATGTCATCCAGGTATTTGATTCATGGGGTGGATTGTTGAGTCCGGCTGATTACAACGTTTGGTCCATGCCTTATATGAACCAAATAGCCAAAGCCATTAAGCCTTTGGCTCCGGTGATTTTATTTGGCAAAGGGTGTTGGTTTGCCTTGAACGACTACAAGGCAGCAGGCGCTTCTGCCATCGGAGTTGACTGGACTTTGTCACCCGATAAAGCAAGAGCCATTGTAGGTAACGAAACCGTCCTTCAGGGCAATTTTGACCCATCAAAACTATTGTCGCCCATTCCCGTCATTGAAAAGGAAGTGAAAGCCATGATCGATGGCTTTGGCCCCCAGCATTACATTGCCAATCTCGGACATGGAATTTTACCCAATATTCCGGTGGACCACGCTAAAGCCTTTGTTAATGCGGTAAAAAACTACCGTTCATGAGCATACGCGAGTCCTTTACCGAGTACATCCACCAATTGCAAGACGACATCTGTGCACAGTTGGAGTCGGTAGGAGGTGGCGCAAGGTTTAGAGAAGACGCTTGGGATAGGCCTGGTGGCGGTGGCGGCAAAACCCGCATTATGAGAGGCGACTCGGTCTTTGAAAAAGGCGGCGTGAATACTTCGGTGGTACACGGCAAGTTGCCACCGGTAATGCAAGAGCGGTTGGGCGTAAAGCACGAAGATTTCTTTGCCTGTGGCATATCATTGGTCATTCACCCGGCCAATCCGCACGTGCCGACCGTTCATGCCAACTTTCGTTTTTTCGAATTGTACGACGACAAGGGAAATCCTGTAGATCGATGGTTTGGCGGAGGTTCGGACTTGACGCCCTATTACTACCAAAAAGAAGATGTCGTGCACTTTCACCGTACCTTAAAACAGGCAGCAGACGCTTTTGGACCGGAATATTACCCGATGTATAAGCGCGAGTGCGACAAGTACTTTTTCAATACCCATCGCAATGAAAATCGCGGGGTAGGTGGGGTGTTTTTTGATTATCTCAAGGCCGATGAATCGCGTGATGATCACTTTTGGTTGGACTTCACCAAGGCCATGGGCAATGCGTTTTTACCGGCGTATATTCCCATTGTGGAGCGAAGAAAAGAAGATGAATTTACCGAAGATCAGCGCGAATGGCAGCAAATACGTCGCGGAAGGTACGTGGAGTTTAACCTCATTCACGACCGAGGCACGTTGTTTGGCTTAAAGACCAACGGCCGCATAGAATCCATTTTGATGAGTTTACCGGCATTGGCACGCTGGGAATACGATCATCATCCAGAACTTGGTTCGGAAGAAGCGCTCTTGTTGGAAGCACTGAAGCCACGCGACTGGATTAATAACCCATTATAAACGAATCACATATGGAATTCCCGTATACCAGAAACCGAATTTTGCGTCAATCGGCGGCCATTAGAGAGATGGTACGAGAAACCCACTTACACGCTTCTGATTTTATCGTGCCTTTGTTCATCATCGAGGGCAGCAGTCAGCGCGAAGAAATTGCTTCCATGCCGGGTTACTATCGGATGACGCTAGACCTCATTGAAGCCGAGGTAAAAGAGTTGTGGCAGATGGGACTTAAATCGGTATTGTTGTTTGTAAAAGTGCCGGATTCGTTAAAAGACAATGCCGGTACAGAAGCCCTCAACGACGATGGATTGATGCAGCGCGCCATCCGAGTGATTCGTCAGACGGTACCCGATATGTTGGTGATGACAGACGTGGCTCTAGATCCGTATTCTTCCTATGGCCATGATGGCATCGTGGTAGACGGTAAAATTATCAACGACGCCACTGCAGAGGTGTTGGGGGAAATGGCCGCCAGTCATGCAAGAGTAGGGGCACAGTTTGTAGCGCCCTCAGATATGATGGATGGCCGAATCGCCATGATACGCGAGTCGCTAGAAGCCGAGCGTTTTCACAACGTGGGCATTATGGCCTATAGTGCTAAGTACGCCTCTTGTTGTTACGGGCCATTTAGAGATGCCTTGGATTCGGCACCCGGTTTTGGCGATAAAAAGACCTATCAAATGGATCCTGCCAACGGAAGAGAAGCCGAACGCGAGGCATTGATGGACGTAAACGAAGGCGCCGATATCATTATGGTAAAACCCGCCATGATGTACCTAGATATCATTCGTCGATTGCGCACGAAGATGACACATCCCATTTCGGCTTATCAAGTTAGTGGCGAGTACGCCATGATTAAAGCAGCCGGAGAGAAGGGGTGGTTGGATGAAGAGGCTGCCATGATGGAATCGGTATTGAGTATTAAGCGTGCCGGTGCAGATTTGATCGCTTCATATTTTGCCAAAACGATCGCCTCAAAGTTATAAGTCCATTTATATTCGGTGGTATGTTTATTGATTGAAAATAAATATTCATCGTCTGAAAAGGCATAACCTAATTAAACAATAATAACATGAAGAAAGCATTGCTATTTTTAGTTGTGGGACTAGGCATTATGGGATGCCGTAGAGAAGGTCCGGAAGGCCCTCCAGGCCCTCCGGGTGCACCGGCATCGTTTACCATACTTGATATCACCGTTCAGCCACAAGACTGGATGCCATTTGGCGAAGCAGAGGAACCGGATTTTCAGTGGACTGCTGGTTTTGATGCGCCGGAAATTTCACAAAGAGTATTTAACGAAGCTTTAGTTATTGGGTATCTCATTGATAATGGTGTGGCATTTATACTACCTAATACCATTAATTTTGAGGTCTTTACAAGAGAGTTCAGTATGATTCATGCTGTAGGCGTGGTAGAGTTTATTGTCAAAGACAGTGATTTAAAATCTACCCCTCCCGAGGGGCCTATTAATTACCGCGTGTACATCATCGATGCACAAGCGAGAGTTGACGGTATGGAAGACTGGGAATTGGAAGAAATGGAGCAATATGTGGAAATGATGAACGACGAAGAATAAGCACTATCGTTCAAAATAAATAAAAAGAGCCACTCATCGAGTGGCTCTTTTTATTTTGAATTTACAATAGATTATTTGAGAAGAATCTTTTTATGCGACTGCTGGTTGCCGTCATTAAAAATAATGGTGTAAAGCCCTCTCGATAGTTGAGTTACGTCAATCACAGTTTTGTCGTTTCCGTTGATGTTATTGATCAATACGGTGCGGCCTTGCATGTCTATCACACGATACGTTATATCGCGTTGGGGGGTGTTCCATTCAATGAAAACCTCCGAACTGGCCGGGTTGGGATAGACGTTTGGTGACAATGATTCTTGTTGTGTAAAAGTGCGATTGCTAAGTGTGGTTTGTTCGGCAAACATGGCCACATTGTCGTAACGGTTATTGCCGTTGATTTGATTGGTGTTGCCGTCCCAAGTAATTCTTACCTTGAAGTTTGGATTGTTATTTACGGTAGTAATGCCTCTAAAATCAAAGGTAAAGGTTTGGTAGTTTTCAGAAATGGAAACTTGTCTGACGGCCAAACCGGTGGTGTCGTAATTTACACCATCAACGCTATAGGCAATGTTGTTGAACAACATGCCGCTTCCTGAACGTTTAACGTCATAAACCAGATAGATATCGGAAGACTGATCAGTAGGAAGGTCAATAATAAGGGCACGATTAAACGATGGGTTTCTCACGCGAAGCGCAGCGCCCGGAGGTTCATTTAACTGCAAGTTTAGCGATGAACCGGGTGTATAGTCATCCACATAACCATCGCCTACACCCACATAACTGATTTCTGGAGTGGTATTGGGAACCAGTGTGTAGTCGGCTGCGATGGGGTTATCTTCTCTCCCGCTAAGCGTGTTAAAGTGCCAATAGTGCACCAAAGCATCCGAAGGAGGGGGTGCGGTTGTTGATTGACCTTCAATAACAATGTTGTCGAAGCGGTTATTGCCGGATATGTTTGAAGAACCATTAAAAAACTGAATGCGCACCATAAAGTCGGGATTGTCGTTGACATCGGAAATGGCCGAAAAGTCATAGCTCTCCACGGCATAATCCGTCCCTACAGTAATACTGTCGGCAAAAGGCGCGGCATTAGACCAATTGTTCCCCCCGTCTACAGAGAAAGATAAAAACTGCGTTTGCGCACCATTATTGGTTCTTTTTACGGCATAACTAAAAACAATATCCTCGTGATCATTGGTTGGCAAGGGAATGATTAATTCTCTTAAATCGGATGGGTTCCTCACGCGCAGTCCATTTCCTGGAACCTGTCCTTGGCGAAGGTTCAGATCGTCGCCGTCACTCACATCATCCATATAGCCGGGGCCGGTTCCGGGATAAGTGATTTCCGGAGCAGTGCTAGACAAAGAGTAATCTGCCGGCACAGCACCAACACTGTCGTTGAGATTGTTGAAGTGCCAATAGTGAATGATGTTTTGTGCATTCATTGACAATACAAGGAACGTCAAGATGAAAAGTGTAAAATATTTTCTCATGGTTGTTAAGACTTTCTGCAAAAATAGTGGACGCATGGTTGTTACATAAATTTAAAAGACACCAAATAATTACCCCTAAGTTAAATTTTGTATTTTACATGGATGTGGGTGCTTGTGTTAATGGCACGATATTTCTATAGTTTGATGCAAATTAACAGGTCTTATTTGTTGATTACTTTAATTGTTGTGTACCTTTACCCTTATTGCGTAATTTGTCTAACTAGAAGACATTTTTAATGAAGTGGCTGTTTATTTTCCTTCTGTTTTCTTCTATGCTCTACAGTCAAAACGGAACTGTGTGGGGTGTTGTCGTTAATGTGGAGGGCACGACTCTCTCGGAAGTTCACGTGGTAAATAAACACTCCACGAAGGGGACCATAACCAATGTCAATGGTCGCTTTAGACTCAGTGCTCAAGTTGATGATACCCTAGTGTTTTCGCTCTTGTCTCACAAATATTTATATTACCGCGTTAAGCAGTCAGATTTTGACAATCCTTTGAAAATCACCCTCAAAAAGGAAGAGTTTTTATTGGACGAGGTTAGCATCTTTTCCTATAAGCTGACCAGTAATGAACCCAAGGCGATGAAGCTGAGAAAGCCTGCTGTGCCCGAAGATGAGGATATCCGAGAGCCTGGTTTGCCATCTCCAGCCGGATTGGCCAATCCCATTGATGCCGTTTACCAGGCATTTAGCAAGCGTATAAAGCAATTGAAAATTCTTGAAGAGTACAAAGTACGCGATCGCTTTCAAAACAAACTGGAAGAAGGTAACAACCGCGCAATTTTGATGCGGGTAACAGGCATGTCACAAGAAGAGTTAAAGCCCTTTTTGTTTTTTTGTCAGATGGGCCCCGACTTTATCGCCTCGGCAACGGATTATGAGTTGTTGATCTCCTTGTTGGTGTGTTACAAAGAGTATGTGCATAATAGGGAGATGCAGGAGTACATGTCTGATTATTGATTGTGGCTTTCTATAATGTCCGATGGCTGCTGTTGGTGTTATCCCCCAGCAAAACACCCCGCATTCAAATAAAAAAAAGGGTCAGCAAAAGCTGACCCATACAGATTATTGTCCTTGTCCCATTGAGAAGGCCTTGACCCCGTCAAACTGATAGAGGTGTTCGGTCTTGATGATGTCGATGCCATTTTTGTGGCAAATTTCCAGTGTTTTATGAATCAATTCATACGTGATGGGTGTGGCGCTCATGAAGCGGCAACGCCAGTGGTCGGTACAAAATGTTTCGTCAAATCCGTTGGGATATACCTTGATGCCGCGGTTGGTAATCATGGTAAGTGGCAGTTCGTCGGTGCCAATTTCTGCCAATTTATCTCCCAGTTCATCGGGGTTTTTACCTTCCCAGTAAACGAAGATGTCGGAACCGAGTAATTCGCGCTTTTTGGCTTTGGGGCGAACGGGTTCAGGCACACTGATGGCGCTGTTTTTAGGGAAGCTTGCCTCAGCAAAGTGGTTGGGTTTTTTGCCGAGATTGTTGACAACCGCTTCAGCAAATTCTTTAGTGCCTACCTTTTGCTTACTCACTTGAGGATTATAGATGTCTGCCGTGTGAAGACCTTCTTCGATGGTGGTTAACCAAGCGTTTTGAATGGTTTCGGCAATGTCGCTCATGCCTATGTGCTGAAGCATCAACAAGGCTCCTTGTAACAAACCACTGGGGTTAGCAATGTTTTTTCCGGAAATATCCGGCGCAGAACCGTGAATGGCTTCAAACATAGCGTAGTTCATGCCAATGTTGGATGATCCGGCCAAGCCAACCGAACCGGAAATTTGTCCGGTGATATCGGAAATGATATCGCCGTAAAGGTTAGGCATAACCACTACGTCGAAGTTTTCTGGGGTGTCAGCAATACGGGCGGCCCCAATATCTACAATAAAGTGATCGTTTTTGATGTCCGGATACTCAGGTGCTATTTCGTCAAAGATTTTGTGAAACATGCCATCGGTCAGTTTCATGATGTTGTCTTTTGAGAAACAGGTTACACGCTTGCGGTTGTTGGCACGCGCATATTCAAATGCGTAGCGAATGATTTTTTCGCAGCCCGGACGAGAGATGAGTTTAAGGCACTGGGTAACCTCTGGGGTTTGTTGGTGCTCAATACCGGCGTAGAGGTCTTCTTCGTTTTCTCGAATGATGACCAAATCCATTGACGGGTGAAGTGTTTCTACAAACGGATGGTATCCGCGGCAAGGACGAACATTAGAAAACAAACCGAGTGTTTTTCTCAAGGTAACATTCAAGCTTTTGTAGCCGCCGCCTTGAGGTGTGGTGATGGGTGCCTTGAGAAATATTTTGTTTTTGGCAATAATATCCCAGTCTTCAGGGGCGATTCCCGAAGTGTGGCCAGCTTCATAAGCTTCTTTGCCTACGGTAATTTCATCGTAAGCTATTGGTGCTTTTGCGGCTTCAAGAATGGACAGAACGGCGTCCATAATTTCGGGTCCGATACCGTCGCCCTTGGCTATGGTTACTCTTTTCATAATGGTTTAGTTTATATTAAGGTGTGCAATTTTTTAAGTATATCAATAAGACCATGATAGCCTTTTTTTATTTCAGCGGAGCAAAGAAACAACGCAAAGTTATTTTGATGGATAAAAATCCATAGCTTTGTCGTTTAAATAAATCTAAAAGTATGTCATCAATAGTTCCCAACAGTAAACGAATTACGACCCATGGTGTGCAAGAACTGAAGCGAAAAGGGGTGAAAATAAGTATGCTTACTGCCTACGATTATACAATGGCCCGTATGGTAGATGCTGCAGGGGTAGACGTTATCTTGGTTGGTGATTCTGCTTCGAATGTTATGGCGGGTCACGAGACAACCTTGCCCATTACCCTTGATCAAATGATTTATCATGCCAGCAGCGTGGTCAGAGGTGCGGAACGCGCGCTTATTATTGTAGACTTGCCATTTGGATCATATCAGGGCGATTCGAAGCAAGCGCTGAATTCTGCCATCCGCATTATGAAAGAATCTGGTGGGCATGGTGTGAAACTCGAAGGAGGTATAGAGGTTATTGACTCCATCAAGCGAATCTTAACAGCCGGTATTCCGGTGATGGGGCACTTAGGACTTACTCCACAAAGTATTTATAAGTTTGGCACCTATACCGTTAGAGCAAGAAAGGAAGCCGAGGCGGAAAAACTTTTAGAAGACGCCAAGGCTTTGGAAGCAGCCGGGTGTTTTAGTTTGGTTTTGGAAAAAGTACCGGCAGCATTGGCGGAAAGAGTAGCCAAAGAGCTTACCATCCCTGTTATTGGTATTGGTGCTGGTTCAGGTGTAGATGGTCAGGTGTTGGTGCTTCACGACATGTTGGGCATGACCCATGAGTTTTCGCCCAGGTTTCTTAGAAGGTATTTGAACTTGTATGATGACATCACCAAGGCAGTATCGCATTATATTGAAGATGTGAAACTCCTCAACTTCCCCAACAAGGATGAACAGTACTGATCTAGGCAATCGCATCATTTACGAAGACAACCATTTGTTGGTGGTCGATAAGTTGGCCGGTGAATTGGTGCAAGGAGATGCAACAGGCGATGCCGATATCTTGATGTTAGCAAAGGCCTATATTGGTACCAAATATAACAAACCCGGTAAAGTGTTCACTGGTTTGCCACATCGATTGGACAGGCCAACGTCTGGGGTGGTCGTGTTGTGCCGAACCTCAAAGGCTTTGACTCGAGTGGCAGGGATGTTTAGAGAGAGGGAGGTTGACAAGACTTACCACTGTTTGGTCGAGGGGAAAATGCAGTCAAAAGAAGGCGAGTTAAAACACCATTTAAAAAAAGATGGTAAGTTAAATAAATCATTTGTCTCCAAGCAATCAGACGCTAAGTTGGCGCACTTAGCATTTAGATGTATTAAAGAATTTAACCATTATTCTTTGCTGGAAATTAAACTTTTTACAGGAAGACATCACCAAATACGTGCTCAGTTATCGGCCATCGGTCACCCCATTAAAGGCGATGTAAAATATGGGGCAAAGCGTTCTAACAAACACAAGAATTTTTGCTTGCACGCTTATTCCTTAACTATGGTTCACCCAACAACCAACGAGCAGATGACTTTCACATCTAATGCAAATACTCTTTCAGACTGGGGAATGGAAAAATAGATTTTTGTATCTTATATTGCACTTTAAATTTTAAAGGCATGGGTGAGAATGAGAAACTACGAACTATTCAGGCTAAATTTTTTAGTGTATTAAGAAACAAAAACTTTGGTGAAGAGCGTTTGGCAACGCAAGTTGCTGACTTAACGGGGGTGTCACAAAGTACGGCGTACAAAAAAATTCGCTGTGATTCCCCGCTGACGGCTAGAGAGTATATGATGCTCTCAAGCCATTTTGGTGTTTCTTTGGATGCATTGGTTTTGCCGTCAGATACCGATTTTTTGGTACGTCGGCCAAACTATATAAGATCGGAAAAACATATTATTGAATACCTGTCCGCTACAGCTAATGAACTGAAGAGGCTTTCTTCTGTGCCTCACGATTTTTACTATTCAGCTAGAGATTTACCGGTATTTCTATTCTTTACCAGTGAGCCACTTATTCGTTTTAAAATTGCCGTGTGGCTAAGTGAGCTAAGCGAAGGAAAGGACTTTTCTCACTACTATGGAATAATTTCCAGAGATTTATTGACTGCCTGTAAATCCTTTTACAATGGCTATAAGGCTTTAAATCGCACAGAGATATGGTCTCAAAACACCATGGATAATCTTGCTCATCAGATAAAATACTATAATGAGATCGGCCAACTAAAGGATAGAGAGGTAAATGAGTTAAATACGGAGATAATCAAATTGCTCGATTTTGTCATGTTAAACATGAAGCAGTCAGAAGAAGATGGAAAACCTTGGGAGATTTATGAGGCCGACTTTCTTATGATGGCGAGTAACGGGTTGGTATTAACGCCCAAGAAATCGGTTGCGTATATTTCGTACGCTGGGATTAATTACTTGCGCGTAGAGCAAAATGAATTTTGTAAAGATTTGGAATCGTCTTTTATCAAACAAAAAGCGAATGCCACCTCATTGGTGGCATCGCGTAAAAGCAGGGTGTTGTTTTTTAACCAACTCAAACAGCGTTTTCAAGATACTTAGCTCTTTTTAACTGCTTAACTTTTCTGAGATCGGCTTTTAAATCCTTTATGATAAACAATATGAGTTCTGTTTCAATCAAGGGTGCAAACCCTCTAACATTTGCGTCTTTCCACATTTTAGTTAGATCAGTGGTGTAGCCATTAAGTTTTATCCAAAGTGCGTCAGAGCCAATTAATTGCTTGTAGTTCTCTGCAAGTTCATAACCAAGATTACAAACTTTAATTTGTGCACGTTTGCTAAAGTGTGGATTACTTTTAGCTGGAAAGATACTGGTGCACTCCAACGTAATCTGGCGAAGTAAATCTGTTTTTTTCCACATCGAATGAATAATCTTGAGAAACGTTTGATTCTCATTTCTCACATCTTCTGTACATACGAACTTTTTCATAACAAATAAGAATTAATGGTTTATTAACCCTGCAAATATTTCATTTGTCCTGTTATTTTTGGTGTCGGTAGATAGATAAACATTAAAAAAATCATTAAAATTTTTTCTAATGTTGACAGCCGTTTGGTATTGATTGTCGTTCAGCGACAATATTAATTGAAAATCAATAAAAAAGGCCGAGCATTGCTCGGCCTTTTTTTACACTTGATAAATAAGCTTATTGAACTTTAATCACTTTTTGCGTTTTATCAATGCCATTTCCGTGTACATGAATAATCAGTGTTCCGTTGGCAATGCCTTCAAGATTTAATTCTAAATCTTGAATACCGGGCGCTATTCCGGGATATTTAGCATGTCTAACGACACGTCCACTCAAGTCTCTGACGGATATCTGTACATCGGAATAGTTATCCAACTCTACTCTGACGTTGGTATACGATCCGGCAGGATTAGGATAGATTTTAAAGTTATCTATCTCTGCTGAGACTTCATCACCAAAGTTTTTAGCGGTAAGCGCATTAGCCGTAGCTAGTGAGCCAGTTTTCCACATACCACGTCCATGTGAAGCGGCGTAGATTAAACCGCTAAACGTTGTGTCCGTCGTATTAGGACTTCCAAAAGGATTGATTTCTTGGCGCAGCATAAATACAGGGACATTGGCAAACCCGCCTTTATCAGCAACCCAATTAGTATTTCCAGAAGTGATGTTTTCTGTAGAGAAGATTCCGAAATCTGTTCCAACAACTACTTCTGATGGATTGTTGCTATTGATGACAGCCGCATAAACAGGCATGGCCGGTAAATTACCTTGTCTTGAATTAAATGAAGGTGAAGCAGCAGTTGCATTAGTTGAAAATCTCACATTATTTGCACCTCCATATCCTCCTAGTGTTACAATCACCCGATCATCGTTATTGGGATCAATTGCAATGGAGGTTATAAACCTGCCAAAGGTGGCAATTTCATCCATTTCTAGTTTGGAGTCTGCACCAAACAGTGAAATGTCTGAATCCATAATATCGCGGTGATCGGAAAGGCCAGAGATACGGAAAAGTCTACCGGCTGTTGTTCCGACAAATAATTTATCACCATCAGAGGTTACAGCCAATGCAGATGGGGTTGTATTTGGTCCTCCGGGAGAGCCGCCAAAGTGGGCAACGTGTATCCATTCTGGGGCAACTGTTGTGAAATCATGCAGTTTTCTGGTCATCCAGATACCACCAAGGTTGATGCCTTGATTACTCACTCTTGAAGTTAGCCCCACAAAGAACATGGATTGTACTTTATCTACAATGGGTTCTTGGTCTCCTGGCCCCAAATTGTTATTGAGAACATGGGTTATAGGAATATCTAAGGTTCTACTAGGAACGATAACAGTGTCACCCTCTGTATAAAACACTTGACATCTTACGGAAACAAGTGTAAAGATTCCGTCGGGGTTATTAAATGTTACATTAAATTCACCGGTTGCATCGTTAAACGTTCCTGAACCATTGCCCTGAATATTTCCTTGCGCATCCGTAGTAAGTGTATCGACTCCACCTGCAATAACAAATGATCCAGGAACAAACTTAGCGGATTGTTGTGGACGAAGAACAGTTCCTGTAAACGTTCTAGCACCTTGACCAAAACCTAAGCTCTGTTCAACAGGGTTGGCTCCAAAGTTTAAGGTGTCTTGTGATTTGTCATCAAATTGATTTTCCCACAGTAAGAAAGGCGTAACGAAGGGGGCAAAATTCGGAGACAAATCTTGAGCTCTATTAGGCTCACCAGCTCTATCCATACGCCCAAAATTATAGAACTCAGTAAAAGACTCACCAAAGTTGTTGGTTCTTCCCAAAATTCCGTACTGCATGGCTTTTACCATGATGTTTTTGTCAAAAGAGCTAATTTCTGCGTATCCACCATCCCCGTCTCTGATAGCACTACGGAAGTCAATTCCAACGGTACGAACGCCGGTCATGGGGGTGTTGCCTTGACCGTCAACCAGGATGGTACCGTTATCTTGGGTTCCGCCCATGACTACGCCATCACGACTAAATCCAATTCCGTAAAACTGTGTAGTATTGTATCCATTGTTGATTTCAGCCCATGTTTGCCCGTTGTCAACACTACGGAAAATACCCCCATCGTTCACGGCATAGATTCTACCGGGACTTGTGGTATCATAAACAAATCTGTGGTGGTCGACATGCACGTATAAACCGGCCGGGCGCAATGCACGAGATCCACTGGCAACTTGGCTCCAGCCGCCTTGAAGTGACCACTGCCAAAAATTAACCCCACCAACGAGAATCCTATCTTTGTTAAAAGCGTCTACCGTAACTGCATGATCAAATCCACCTTGTCGGCCATGAGGATTTAGTGAAGCCGTTCGCTGTCCAATACGTTGCCAATTATCACCACCGTCAGTGGTTCTGAAAGCGGCAAGAAATTCGGAAGGTGCGTTTGAAAATCCTGTGGTTTGTACACTATATACATAATTTTCGTCTTGAGGCGATACTGCAAAAACCATACGCCCAACAGATCTTGGTAGTTCATTGTTGGCGGCCGTATTGCGATTCACGGTTACCTCGGTAAATGTTCCGGGAAGTCCGGTGGGAGAGTAGAAACCGTATATTCCTGCTGAAATCCAAATGCCACCATTTTTATCCATAACTCCATCGGTAATCCATTCAAAGGATCTATTGGCGTTGTCTCTGGTTCGCAGTTCAATACGCTCCCATGTGTCACCACCATTGTTAGAAATGTATATGCCGTTATTGGTTCCGGCCCATACACGGTTGGCGTTAGACAAATCCGTTAGTACAACGCCTACTGAGGCCCAATCAGTACTATTGTTATTGGGGGTAGGAATGGTGCTGGCTAGCTGTGTAAACTCTGTTTCGTTGGCACCTTTTTTAAAGATACCAGCACCAACAATACCACCTGTTCCCGTTCCACCGGCATTATAATACATACCCTCGCCCGTTCCATAGTATATGTCTCCATTAACGGCTTGGGAAATAGAAACGATTGCCAAGTTTTCCTGAAAGTCGTTGATTTTTTGCCAAGACGAACCTCTGGTCGTAGAAATAAATAAACCACCACTTACAGCACCGGAGTATAAAATGTTGGGATCATCTCTATCGATAAGAAATGCTCTGGTTCTACCACCTATGTTATCTGGTCCCAGTTCTTCCCATTCCAATGACCCAATGGCCTCTTGCTTACGCATTGTATTCACTGCATTTTTAGCCTGCAAATAAGCGTGGGGGTCCACCTCTCCTGTACGGGGGTCCATACGCATTTCGTGAAGCCACTGGGCAGAGCCCTTAGCGTCGTCATTACTCACAGACGCTTTTCTTGGAGAATAAATTGGTTCGTTAACACTTGTAAACAACCCATTGGTGAATATCGCAACACTAAAAATCATCAGTGTTGCACCAACTGAGCCGATAAGTAAGTTTCTCTTTTTCATTACGTTGAAATTAATTTTAAGGTATTTGCAGTGTGTGTGGTATCAAACTTCAAAAACCAACTGCTAAATAACTACAAAAATTTGGGTTAATAAAATGTTTTAAAACAAATGTTTTTCTGCGTGGTATGAAGACCGAACCAATGGTCCACTCTCTACATATTTAAAGCCTAATTCCATACCTACAGTCTTGTAGTAATCAAATTGACTTGGTTCAATGTACGCCACTACAGGCAAGTGCTTGGTGGTTGGTTGAAGGTATTGTCCGAGCGTGATAATATCCACATCGTTGTTGCGCAAATCTTTCAAGGCTTC
Organism: Cryomorphaceae bacterium; assembly: GCA_003566715.1. Lineage (GTDB taxonomy): Bacteria > Bacteroidota > Bacteroidia > Flavobacteriales > Schleiferiaceae > CSBr16-58. Next base: position 31,365 of record PXCF01000144.1, read on the forward strand.
AATCACTTCTTCTTCCGTTTCTCCCAATCCCAACATGATTCCGCTTTTGGTTCGCTTGATGCCTTGGGATTTGAGGTAAGCCAATACGTCAAGACTTCTGTCGTATTGTGCTTGAATGCGCACTTGTCTGGTCAATCGTCGAACGGTTTCCATATTGTGCGAGACAATCTCAGGATGCACGTCTACTATGCGATCGATATTATGCGTTTCTCCTTTAAAATCAGGAATAAGCGTTTCAAGCGTTGTGCCGGGACTGATTCTTCGAATGGCTCTTACAGTTTCTGCCCAAATGATGCTGCCACCATCGGCCAAATCATCGCGATCAACAGACGTGATGACGGCGTGCTTGATTTGCATACGCTTCACCGAGAGGGCCACTTTTTCGGGCTCATCCCATTCTACAGTGTCCGGTCGACCAGTGTTGACGGCGCAAAACCCGCACGAACGCGTACAAGTGTTACCCAATATCATAAAGGTAGCTGTTCCTGCTCCCCAACATTCGCCCATGTTTGGACAGTTGCCACTTTCACAAATGGTGTGTAATTTATAATCGTCAACCAATTTTCTAACAGCCTTGTAGTTTTTGCCTACGGGCAATTTAACTCTTAGCCATTTTGGCTTGCCTTTGTTGATTCTTTCCTTCTTGTTTTCTTGCGTTTTCGCAATGGTATCTTCTACAATGTCCATTTCTTACCAAAATTAATAGCCAAATACAGCTGAATAAAAACTGAGTGGTTGTTGACCTCGTGCATGATGGTCATTTCTTTTAAAAATGTATCGATGATCACACCGACTTCCAAACTTCTTACCCGTTCATCTTTCTCGTGATTGTCAAAACTAAACCCGCCTTTAAAATACAATCCGGGTACGATGGTTGTTTCGTTAATGCCGCGAAAAAATCCGGCTTGTCCGCGAATAATGCGATCCGGGGCCGATGGGTCATAACGTTCTTCTAAAATAAAATTATTCCCTTCTTGTGATTGCACCTGAACAAAAATAGGTTTTAAAAAGCCCCATGAAACGCCCGTAGCGTAGTGGAAATTCACAGAAACCGTGCCTCTATCTGTTTTGTCGTGTAAAATGCGTTCGCGATAGTATCCCGTTCTTACGACATAAAGTGAATTGACTCTGCCGAAAACAAAACCTGCGGAGTTGCTTAAGAAATCTGGATAAGTTTTGTTTTCTTTGGGGTGGCGAATGTTGACAATGTCTAGTTCAATGGCGTCTTTGGTGTAGCCTGAAGTGAGAAATCCGTATCGTCCATTTATTCCATACCCTTGGGTATTCAGCATGATGCCAAAAGTAAAGTCACGGTCGTAAACCTGACGTTTGAAGTCGGCATCGGTGGTCAATTGCCCATTTACTTGAATTGATGCAACGCATGCAATGGTCAGTGAGAGCAGATATTTCCATACATCATTGCCCTTCAGCATATCTGTAATTTTAAATCCTGACTTCTTGAGATACGTCCATTTCGGTAAAGGCAGGGCATTTTTCTTTAGAGCCGCACGATGCGGTTGCTATGCCTAAAACCAAAAAGCATAAAAACACTTTGATAACGTTTAACTTCTTCATCTGTTCTGTCGCGTATGCATCTAATCTAAACGTTTTTATCTTCTCTTGTTCTGATGAAATGCGTGGATTTAATCAAAGTTAAAACCACTCACCCTTACATAGAAGCACGCCAAATCTTTGTGATGCTTTAAATAATAACGAGGTTAATAATTCGTTTTCTCAATGATTTATAGCAGTTCATTGAATCTACAAATATACTAAAAAATTCGTTTCTTTGTTTATGTAATCATCATTTGTAACATTAACGTTGCCAAAAATATAAAAATTGCCGTCTTTGTCCTTTTTAACACGTTTATTATTTTTCTTCTGCACAATGATAGTGGTTGCAAATACAAACGCACAGTTTGTAAAATTTCATCCCATGGACTCAGTAACGGAGCAAGTGGTTGAGCAGTTTAGAGGCAACAACTTCGACGATGTGTATCACGCGGTGAAAACGGGAAGAAGACTCCTCAACCAGTTGCTTCGTGATAATTACTGGTTGGCCTCAATGGAAGTGGATTCGTCCTTTTTGCCAGATACG
>PXCF01000037.1 GCA_003566715.1 Cryomorphaceae bacterium
ACGTCATTTTTCTCCCATTCTTTAAAGTACTTCTTGGCCCACTTTTTCACTTGCTTGGGCTTTACATTACCCACAACGGCCAAGTAAGAAATATTCGGACGGAAATACGTTTCGTAATATTCCTTGCAGTCATCCAAGGTAATGTTATCGAGCGTTCTTTCCGAAACCGACTCCCCGTAAGGATGCTCCAATCCGTACATAACGGCATAACGCACGCGACGCATGATGGCATCGGGATCATCCTTTTCCGCGGCGATACCGGAGCGGGTATTCGTGAGGATTTTATCAAAATCTTCTTGTGGCAAGGCCGGATTGATGGTAATATCGGCCATGATTTCCATCAAGGTTTCGGCGTATTTGCTAAGACCGCTGGCAGAAACGCTGGTCGAACTGGTCGAAATATTGGCGCCCATAAAGTCGATTTCTTCGTCGAGCTCTTCTTTGGGGCGGTTGGTGGTTCCGCGACGCATCAGTTCACCAGCAATTTCGACGTATCCCGCCTTGTCACCTTCAAAGATGGGCTGACGGTCAACCAAGAGGTTCATGGTAACACGGGGAAGTTTATTGTCCTCCACCACAATCACGGTGAGACCATTTTTCAGGGTAAACGTCTTGTATTTTCCGAGTTTAATTTCTCGTGCAGGGCCCGGTTCGGGCATCTGAGATCGATCGAGTTGTGCATTCATAGAAATGGTGAAAAAAACACCCAATGCAATGGCAATGAATTTATTCATAATAAATGTTGTTTTGTTGATTAACCTTGTTTGGGCAGATAGTAAAGAACCACGCGGTTGTCTTTATTGAGATACTTCTGCGCCACACGCTGAAGATCTTCGCGGGTGATGGCACGATAGCGCTCAATCTCGGTATTGATGAGATTGGCATCGCCATAATAGACGTGGTAATCGGCCAAACGCTCGGCGATACCGGCCATAGAACCATTTTGCGACAAGAACGCATTTTCCAATTGGTTAAGTACGCGTTGGTATTCGCGCTCAGTGATCAGTTCATCTTGTACGCGCTTTACTTCGGCATCAACTGCGGCTTCAAGCTCGGCGATGTCTTTACCCATATTAGCCAAGGCTAAGGTGATGAACAGTCCGCCGTCTTCCAAGTTGTACGGGAAGGCAAATACCTGCAACCCGAGTTCGAGCTCGTCAACCACTTTTTTGTAGAGGCGACTGGAACGACCGCTGGACAAGAGCTGCGTAAGCATGCTTAAAGCGTAGGCATCTGCATCGGTTTGGGGAGGCATACGGTAAGCGGTAAAAATACCGGGCAATTGAATGTTGTCGAAAATTGTATCGCGCACTTCACCGCCCAAAGGTGGTTCAACAATATCGTTGCGCTTGATGTCTACGTTTCCACGAGGGATTTCGCCAAAGTACTTTTCGATCAACTTTTTGGTTTCGGCGATGTCGATGTCACCGGCGATGGATAACGTGGCGTTGTTGGGCACATAATACTTTTTGTAGAACTCGATAAACTCTTCCAAGCTGGCCGCATTGAGGTCTTCCATGGTACCGATGGGTACGTTCATGTAAGGGTGTTTGCGGTAGGCGCGCTTAAAAATTTCCTCCTGAAAAGAAGCGTAAGGTTGGTTATCGATGCGGCTGCGCTTTTCTTCCTTAACCACTTCGCGCTGGGTTTCCAAACCGATGGTATCGATTTTGGCTTGCAACAAGCGGTCGGACTCCATCCAAAGACCCAATTCGAGTTGGTTGGAGGGGAGCACCTGATAATAATACGTGCGGTCGTGACTGGTGTTGGCGTTGAGTACACCACCATTCGCTTGAATGATGTTCATGTATTCTCCGCGGGGAATATTTTCGGTGCCTTCAAACATCAAGTGTTCGAAAAAGTGGGCAAAACCCGTGCGACCTTCTTCTTCGTCTTTGGCACCAACGTGGTACAATACCGATACGGCGACAATGGGCGTGGCATTATCTTGATGTAAAATGACGTGCATGCCATTGTCGAGTGTGTACTCGGTAAATTCAATTTTGGTGTTTTGTGCGTGAACCGTCATGCTAAAAATGATTGACAGGAACAACATCCATCGTTTTTCCATAAGTGTTTAAGTTATTGATTTAGTTTAATTTGACTGCTAAAAGCCAAAAACCGAGCCATAAATTTAGAGGCTCAAATTAACGGTGCAATATACACATAGAATTTGGGTTTGAAAATGAATGCATGGGGATGACTATCAGCCAACTCAACTGTGTTTTTTTCAAGTCAACCAAGGTGGATGGTTATTGCATAAAAAAAACGCAAATCAGCTACCTCAAACCAGTCGATTAATCATATCATCATCCGCCATATTGGGCAGGGTGACCACCAAACTAGGTGTTCTGGCCATTTCACGTTTGATGGCGAATATGGCTTCTTCGTTGCGGGCCCAACTTCTGCGCGCGATGCCGTTATTTACGTCGTAAAACAGCATGCGCTCTAAGCGAACATCGGCTTCATGGCTGCCATCGAGCAGCATGCCAAAGCCGCCGTTCATGACCTCACCCCAGCCTACACCACCGCCGTTGTGGATGCTCACCCAAGTAGCACCGCGGAAGCTGTCGCCAATGACATTGTGAATGGCCATATCGGCCGTGAATTTTGAGCCGTCATAAATATTGGAGGTTTCGCGATAAGGCGAATCGGTACCGCTTACGTCGTGATGGTCACGACCTAAAACAACCGGTCCGATTTCGCCACGGGCAATGGCCTCGTTGAAAGCACGCGCGATTTTGATGCGGCCTTCGGCATCGGCATAGAGAATACGCGCTTGTGAACCAACAACCATTTGGTTTTCTTCCGCGGCTTCAATCCACTGAATGTTATCGCTCATTTGCTGACGGATTTCGTCGGGTGCAGTTTCGGCCATCTTGCGGAGCACCTTGGCCGCGATGCGGTCGGTTGCAGCCAAATCCTCCGGCTTACCCGAGGCGCAGACCCAACGAAACGGACCAAATCCGTAGTCAAAGCACATGGGGCCGAGAATGTCTTGTACGTACGACGGATAGCGGAAATCAATGCCGTTCTCCGCCATCACTTCTGCTCCGGCACGTGAAGCTTCCAGCAAAAAGGCGTTGCCATAATCGAAGAAGTAAGTGCCTCTCGCGGTATGTGCATTAACCGCCGCCGCGTGTCTACGCAACGATTCTTGCACGTGTTCTTTAAAGGTTTTGGGTGAAGAAGCCATCATTTCATTGGCTTCGGCAAATGATAAGCCGGCCGGATAATACCCACCCGCCCATGGGTTATGTAAAGACGTCTGGTCGGAGCCCAACTCTATATCGATGTCTTCTTTTAAAAATCGCTCCCACACATCAACCACATTGCCAATGTAGGCAAAACTGGTATTGGCTTTAGTGGCCTTGGCCGTTTTCACTTCATCAACCAATACGTCGATGTCATCAATCAGGCGATCAACCCAGCCTTGTTCAAAGCGTGTTTGTGCCGCCTTGGGGTTAACCTCGGCGGTAACGGACACACAGCCCGCGATTTTTGCCGCTTTGGGTTGCGCCCCACTCATACCGCCCAATCCGGCGGTTACAAATAGTTTTCCACGCAGGTCTTCTCCTCCCTTGCTAATTTTTCTACCGGCATTCATCACCGTGATGGTGGTGCCGTGTACGATGCCTTGCGGACCAATATACATATACGACCCGGCCGTCATTTGGCCATACTGTGTAACCCCCAAGGCATTGAAGCGCTCCCAATCATCGGGTTGGGAATAATTGGGAATCATCATGCCGTTGGTTACCACCACACGTGGCGCTTCCGGGTGCGAGGGAAATAGCCCCATGGGGTGACCGGAGTACATATGCAGCGTTTGCTCATCAGTCATTTCCGATAGGTATTTCATGGTGAGCAGATACTGCGCCCAATTTTGAAACACCCCACCATTTCCACCGTAAGTAATTAATTCATGCGGATGCTGCGCCACCTTGGGATCCAAGTTGTTTTGAATCATCAGCATAATGGCCGCTGCTTGTTTGGACTTATGCGGATACTCGTCAATTGAACGCGCATACATAGGGTAATCCGGGCGCAAGCGATACATGTAAACACGTCCGTACTGCTCCAATTCTTGCGCAAACTCCGGCGCTAGTATGGCTTGTTGATCCGGTGTAAAATAACGCAGCGCATTGCGAAGTGCCAAGCGCTTTTCCTCCACGCTTAAAATGTCTTTTCTCTTGGGCGCGTGATTGACATGGGGGTCATAGGCTTGGGGCTCGGGAAGCTCTGTGGGGATTCCTCGTTTGATGGCGTCGGCAAATGCTACAGCAGAAATCGTACTCATGTAATTTTTATCAATCGTTTTATAACGGCAAATTTAAATCATAACAATAGAACCTACTTAACCCATATTTCGTTCACAGCCTTATCTTTGTTTTTCCTCCATTCTACATTCTCAATTTTACATTCTACATTCTCAATGTCTCCACACCACACCCCACTCCTCAAAAGCCCACTCCTCAGCAAGTTAAACAAAGCCCCTGTTTACTTGAAGTGTGAAAACATGCAGCAGACCAATTCCTTCAAGGCCCGGGGCGCTTGGCAAGCCATCCATGCGCTAAAAAACAGAAGCAACGGGGTAATTACACACAGCTCTGGCAATCACGGAGCGGCGCTGTCATGGGCAGCCAAAGCAAAGGGCATAGACGCTCATATTGTGGTGCCTGAGAATGCCCCGCCATCCAAGATTGACAACATCAAACGATATGGTGGCATCGTGCACTTTTGCGCCGCCGGACTAGACGCCCGAGAGGAAAAAATGAAAGACATTCAAGCGCAAGGGAATCAAGTTTTCATTCCGCCATACAATCACGAGGATGTTATTGCCGGACAAAGTACCTGTGCGCGAGAGATTTTTTCGGAGGTGAAAGACATCCAAGCCTTACTGGTACCCGTTGGTGGCGGCGGACTGCTTAGCGGCAGTGCCATTGCAGCGCGTGACGATTCACCAAAAACCAACGTCATTGGCTGCGAGCCCACCGAGGCCGATGACGCTTATCGCAGTTTTCACAGTGGAAATCTGGAACACCCCGGCAACCCAAACACCATGGCTGATGGATTGCGAACAGGTCTGGGCGACATCACCTTTGGATACATTAAATCATTGGTTCACGACATCTACACCGTTTCCGAGGAAGAGATTTATCAAGCTTGGGCCTTTGTCATTCACCATTTGAAGTTGGTTATTGAACCCAGTTGTGCTGTGCCCTTTGCCGTTTGGAAATCGCAATTACATCGCTGGCAAGGACAACCCGTGGCCATCATCATTACCGGAGGAAATGTGAATCTGTCAAACCTGCCACCCCATCAAGATTCATTCAACTTTATTTGATACATTTGTCAGCCTTTAAAAGCCTAAATATAAACACTTCACTATCCATCAACATGAAGCACCTCATCGACGCACTACCCCAGCACTTAACTGATGCCGTTGCCATTTTTGAGCAGACGACGTTAAAAGTGGCCAGCGAACGTATTGACCATATTGTCATCACCGGACTGGGCGGCTCGGGCATTGGCGCATCCATTGTTGCGGAGATGCTAAAAAGCCAAGTGAGCATTCCTGTGGTTATCAATAAAAACTACACGTTGCCCGGTTTTGCCAATAAACACACGTTGGTGATTGCTTGCAGTTATTCCGGCAACACGGAAGAAACCATTGCTGCTACAAGGGTTGGGTTGGAGCGCGGGTGCATGTTGGCTGCCATTAGTTCGGGAGGCACACTCATCGAATTAGCCAAAGAAAAAGGATTTAACCATTTGGTGGTTCCCGGAGGCAATCCGCCTCGCTCTATGTTGGGATACAGCTTGACGCTGCTTTTTGCTCTATTTGAATTTTATAAAATTGCCAATACCGACGTTCGTACTTGGACCAAACGCGTAAGAGCCAACTTAGAGGCATCTCATGAAACTTGTGATCAATCAGCACGAAAATTAACGGAGGTTCTAAAAAACAAGGTGGTTGCCGTTTATGCCTGCGATGGTATGGGTGCCATTGCGGAACGCGTGCGCCAACAACTCAACGAAAACGGTAAAATGGTGGGGTGGAATGGCACCATCCCAGAAATGAATCACAACGAACTCGTGGGCTGGCACTTTGAACATCCGGAAATTGCCGTTCTGATGCTGCGCTCAGATTTTGAACACCCCCGAAATGCCATTCGTGCAGAACTCAACAAAGACATCTTACGCAAGAAAACACCTCACGTGGTGGAAGTAAAAGGCGAAGGTGAAACCATCATCGACGCGGCCTTCCACATCATCCACATCACGGATCTCTTGTCTTACCACCTTTCGGAAGCTCACGGTGTTGACATTTACGACATCAAAGTAATTGATTTCTTAAAAGATGAGTTGAGTAAAATGTGATTAGTGGGCGCATATAATATTAAACAGCTGCGTTATTGTCACTGAATCAAACGCACCGCCTCTTCAATGATCTCGTCTACGTCGGGTACGTTAGGGTCGAGGTTGACGAATACATCCGGGGCAACACCGGGTTCAATGGGGAAACCCTCGCGGTCGAAGGTACGCGTAGCACTGTAGCGAAAACGCCATCCGTTGCCCAACTCTCCGTCTTGCGGGGTACCACCACCGCCTCCAGTGCTATCGCCCATCAACGTGATGTGGTCGTGGTACTTCATACTGCTGGCAAAAAAGCTGGTGGCGCTGTAACTCCGGCGGTTGATCAATACGATTACTTTACCGGTAAAGGCATTGTCACGCGGCTCTAAACGAATGACCTCCGGTGTGCTGAAGTCGTCCCTGCCAGGCCCCGTCTTATACTCCCGTGTATATGCGTCAATCGGCTCTTTAATAAAACTCGACGCCAGCGCCAATGCATGATTGGTGGTGCCGCCGCCATTGCTACGTACGTCTATGATAACGCCCTTGGCACCGGCTGCGCGTTGAAGCACAAAATTTAAGTGCTCACCCGAGAGTCCCACGCCAAAACTCGCGTAACGAATATACAAGATGGAATCGCTGAGCATTTGGTGGCGCATAGGACCGGTAATGCGGTGATCATCTCCGAGATAATGCCGCTCCACCGTGTTGGCATCGAAATTATCCGGGTGGTCGAGATACCACTTCCAATTGCGTCCCAAATCAAACGGCGATACAAGATTGGTGTGGCCATCGCGAAGTTCAAAGAGCATGTCTGCCAACAGGTCAAAAAAGGCTTCATCGCTCATGCCGTCTTCAATCTGTTGGCGATATCTCTCGCCAACCTGATCCCAATCGATGCCTTTGAGGTCGAAAAACGTGTACTTTTCGTCCATCGTTTGCCACAATTGATCAAACACCGCCTCACGGTTTGCAGACGCGTCGGATTCAAAGAGTACCTTTTCACAACTCCAGAAAATTAGCAAACTGGCTATTATCGCAAGTTGTTTCATAATTAAAACTTAGCCATAATAAATATCCTCAACTGATGATCGGCCAACTGCGCGCGGTTGTCAACCGAGTCGCTGAAATACTGCCATGCATACCCCAATCCCACTTGATTGCCGTTGATGGTCAGCAGCCTGAGACGGGTCTCCGCCTGCACCCACAGCGCATTGTTCCACGCCCTCGGCGACGCCTGATCCCAAAACACCCCAAAAAATTGCGCGTAGGCCGGTTTGGACGCGTAACCCCAGGCCGGCACCGACAGAAACGACTCCGCAATGAATCCCTTGCGCCACCAATTAAATGGATGTTGAACGCCCACTTCCGGCCCAATCATCAAGGCCGCATTCCAAGTTTCTCTGCTGTTGGAAAACGACGAATGCTCCCGGTAACGCAGCATAAATGGCAGCACCACTCCTGCAAGCAAGCGTGTTTGCGCCATCGCCTTGACCTCCCATAAAAAACGCGTATGCGCTTGTCCGACGAAAGAAGGTATGCTGACATTAAGTGGGTTGAGGTCTGCTGCGGGCGACAAAGACGCATAACTCGCCCGCGCATCAAATTCCAAGACAAATCGCTTGGCGTGCCAGGTATAGCCCATACCTCCACCCACCGCGTAACCGGTATAGTGCCGTGGCGATTGCGATTGGTCGAGCACGCGTTCAAATTGTCCAATAAACGACGGCACCACGTAATGCCCTTGGGGAAATTGCGCCATTATCGCCATTCCTGACAGCAGGAAAAAGAGGATAAATAGGCGTGGAGGGTGGTTCATTTGATTTTTTTATAATATGGGTCAACACGTAGGTTGACCCGTACATACACGTAGGTTGACCCGTACATACACGTAGGTTGACCCGTACATACACAAGGCAGCCCGTTACATGGGTTTGCATTGGTCGCAGCGTATTAACATCTCATCCGTCAAAATATCTTCTTCCGTGCCCACAAAACGGCACTTCAATCGCAGCGTTTCGGCGGTGGTCCAGCCGTCGGGTAGGTCGATGTCTTCATCTAAACGCAATTGCACATTGGGTTCCAATATGGCCGTTCGACCTTCGACCGACAACACCGCCCCCTGCAGATCGACCGATTTTTCGTTCCATGCAGACGGGTCGGCTATGGCCAATTCGTAGAATTCAGCGGCTGCGCCTTCAAAGGCTGCGTCTTGCTGGAAATAGTCGACGTGGGCTTTGTTGTAAACAAAAAACCACACGTATACCAAGGCCAACAATCCGATGATGATGGCGAGTAAAATGATGGTTGTTTTTTTCATATTTCATAACTTTGACAGAATGTGATCTTACCGTTCAACATCGGTAAACTTTTTACCTGTAATTCTCGTATATAAAGACGTAAGTTCTGATTCAACAAATGTAATAAACAAAAAGATGCGTCATTTGCTATTTTACTGGACGGTTGGTATGGTTGGTCTGCTGCTATTGAATACCGCTTGCACGGCCGAGAACGAAGAGGATCGTTTCCCTCCAGGTGAAAACGGTGATGAGTTGTGCTACGAAGGCAATATTGATTTCGACAAACACATTCAACCCATACTCGACGCCCAGTGTTTGCTTTGTCATGCCCCAAATCAAGGATTGGGTGGTGTAATCATCGAAAGGGAAGAAGATCTCGCTGTATATGCCCGCAGTGGCATATTGGAAGAGGTGTTATTTGATTTACCTGCTTCTGACCCAAGAAAAATGCCGCCGGGAACAGAGTTAAGCACATGCGACAAGGAAAAATTCAGAGATTGGATTGAGGCTGTGAATGAGGAATAACCAAAAAAATTATATTCTATGATGACCCGTTCATTTTTATTGACCCTCGTGCTGTCCCTCTTCATTGGCGCAGGAACGTTATTTGCCCAAAAATACATTACCCGCGAGGCCATGATTTCCTTTTACGGTGAAACAGCCGTAGAAACCATCGATCCGGTATCCAATCAAGGCTCCAGTGTGATTGACCTTGAAAAGAAAGCCTTGGCATATCAGGTACAAATGAAGTCCTTCCGCTTTCGCAAGGCCTTGATGGAAGAGCATTTCAACGAAAACTACGTGGAGTCGGAGACTTACCCCAAGGCGGTGTTTCGGGGACAATTTACCGAGGACGTCGACCTCAACAGCAGCGATAAACAGACCATCACGGTGAAGGGCAACATGAACATGCACGGGGTAGATAGAGAC
>PXCF01000131.1 GCA_003566715.1 Cryomorphaceae bacterium
ACTTTGGGTTTAATATTTCGCGGGTGTTTACGGTGAAGGAGCCGAAACGGCCGGGATAGAATCTGGGTGTTTATAAAGTCCGATAGCTGCGTTACGCTCAGTCTAAAATAAACTCATTTACTAGGGTGCGGTGAGAAAGTGAGCGATTCGTGTTACTCGTGGCGATTTTTTTTGCGAAGCAAATTTTCGATTCTTTCACATTAAAAAACAACGTGTTTTTTGTATTCGTGTATTCGTGGTAAAAAAAGAGCTGCACCAGCGCAACAACACCACGTATGATTTCACCACGAATGCATGATTAATACAATTGCTGTGCTTTACCCACAACATCTTCTAATTCCCTCAAATGATTGTTTTATTATTTATGGTGAAATGAATTTTGCGAAGCCAAAACATTCGTGGTTAAAAACCTTTTGCGGAGCAAAACAAATGCGTGCATTCGTGGCGAACTGGGCGTGTTCAAAAAATTCAGTGGCAACATTCTCGGGCCAAAACCCAATTTTCGTATAAATCGCAATAAGATGACCAAGCGCATTTTCCGCCCATCAAAGAATTGCCTACCTTCGCAGCATAACCAAAGCAAACCTATATGAAACCGGAGTCCCTTATGATGACCCACGGGTACAACCCCGAATGGAGTGAAGGCGCCATCAAAGCGCCCATTTTTCAAACATCAACGTTCGTCTTTAAAACCGCCGAGGAAGGCAAGCGCTTTTTTGCCATGGCCTACGGAAAGTTAGAAAAGCCTCTCGACGAACCAATGGGACTCATATACAGCCGCATCAACAACCCCAACATGCAAATCCTCGAGGAGCGCATGGCCTTGTACGAGGGCAGCGACGATGCCGCGATATTTGAAAGCGGAATGAGTGGTATTTCTACGGTAATGCTCTCCTTCTTGCGCCCCGGTGATGTGCTGGTTTTTAGCAATCCCACTTACGGCGGCACCCACCATTTTATTCAGCACGTGCTCACCGATTTTGGCATTAAGGTCTATCCGTTTCACTCAACGGTACACCCCGACGACATCAAAAAAACACTCAAAGAAGACGGCGTTTTGGATCGTTTGCGATTGATTTACCTTGAAACACCGGCCAATCCCACCAATGAACTCATCGACATTACGTCATGGGCGAATTTTAGAGACGAACTCCGCGCGCAACAACAGGACGTTCGACTGGTAGTGGACAACACCTATTTAGGCCCCATCTGGCAAAAACCGGTCGAACTCGGTGCCGATGTCATTTGCTACTCAGCCACCAAGTTTTTAAACGGTCATTCCGACCTCATCGCCGGGGTGGTTTGCGGCGACAAAGATTCCATGATTGCCATCAAAACCATGCGCACATTTATTGGAAACATGGCCGGTCCGCATACCAGTTGGCTCCTCACTCGTTCCATAGAAACGCTAAAACTTCGTATGGATCGTCAGGGTAGCAATGCCCAAAAAGTAGTTGAATGGCTACTTAATCACCCCAAAGTAACGCGTGTTTACTACCCCGGATTGGCTACGCAAGGCGAGGAGCAAGTGCGCATTTTCCGGGAACAATGCCTTCACCCCGGCGCAATGATCAGTTTTGACGTCGAAGGAGGCGAGAGCGAAGCCTTTAGAATCCTCAACAGCCTCAAGCTCATCAAACTGGCCGTGAGTTTGGGCAGCAACGAAAGCTTGGCTCAGCATCCATATTCCATGACCCACGCCGACGTACCTGATGATGTAAAAGAAGCCCTCAACCTTACCGAGTCGATGATTCGCTTGAGTGTAGGGATTGAAAGCTCGGAAGACCTCATTGCTGACCTGGCACAGGCGATTGGGTAAAACCTTCAGACACCATTAGGGTTAAACATATATGGCCAACATTCTACTTACCGGCGCTACCGGCTATATCGGAAAGCGACTCTTGCCACTGTTGCTGAAAGAAGGGCACCACGTAGTGTGCTGCGTACGCGATGCCCGGCGGTTTACATACAACGAAAACGATGGCACGCCCGATGTCCTGGAAATAGACTTCTTGAAGCCTTTGCCGGAAGAGCTCCCCGAGTTCATTGGTCAAATTGACGTGGCCTTTTACCTGATTCACTCCATGAGCAGCAGCGAGGGTGACTTCACAACCCAAGAAGAAACCTCCGCCAAGACCTTTTTACAGTTGATGGAACACACCCGCGCCAAGCAAATCATCTACTTGGGCGGCATCGTTAACGCCAGTAGGCTGTCGAAACACCTCGAAAGCCGAAAACAGGTAGGAAGCATTCTCGCCCAGTCAAAGATTCCAACCACCACTTTGAGAGCGGGGATCATTATTGGTTCGGGCAGTGCCAGTTTTGAAATCATGCGCGACTTAGTGGAAAAACTCCCGGTAATGGTTGCGCCCAAATGGCTCAACACCCGTTCTCAGCCCATTGGCATACGGGATGTACTCAGGTTTCTCATGGGCGTTATTGACCGTGAAGACTGTTTGAACCAAACCTTTGACATTGGCACCAAAACGCCTCTTACCTACCGGGAAATGCTGCTGCAATTTGCCGAGGTGCGCGGACTCAAACGCTATATTCAAACGGTACCGGTCATGACGCCCCGACTATCGTCCTATTGGCTGTATTTCGTAACCTCCACGTCTTATACGTTAGCCGTAAACTTGGTCAACAGCATGAAAGTGGACGTTACCACCGAGGACCACCGTTTGAGTGAATTATTGAATATTGAGCCGGCTTCGTATAAAACTTCCGTGCAACGCGCCTTCTCACGCATCAATCAGCAAAGTGTGCTTTCGAGTTGGAAAGACGCCTCTGCTTCCAGCGACATCGAAAGCGATTTCATCAATCGCGCTGAGGTTCCGGAGCGCGGTTGTTTTCAGGACAAAAAGCTGGTGCACTTTCCGAAGAGTAAAAAGGCGGAAGTCATCAACAACATCTGGGCGCTCGGCGGTGATAATGGTTACTACTACGGAAATGCACTATGGAAAATACGCGGCTACTTAGACAAACTGGTCGGCGGGGTTGGTCTCAGACGCGGAAGAACCCATCCCTCACAAATCAACGCCGGTGATGCTTTGGACTTTTGGCGTGTATTGGACGCTGATAAAGCGCGTGGTCGATTATTGCTTTACGCAGAGATGAAACTTCCCGGCGAAGCTTGGCTGGAGTTCAAAATAGAAGAAAATGAAGCGGATTGCACTCTCCACCAAACGGCTACCTTTCGTCCGTTGGGCGTGGGTGGCAGACTGTATTGGTATGCCGTTTCGGTGCTGCACCTGTTCGTTTTCCAGGGCATGGCCAAAGGGATTGTCAAGGGAAATAAAACCACTTAGAGGCAGAATAGCGCTTTCGCCTTAATTTTGCCAAATGACAGAAGGGAAACGCATCAACAAATATTTAAGCGAAATTGGCTATTGCTCGCGTCGTGCAGCCGATAAGCTCATCGAGGCTGGACGAGTCACCATCAATGGTGACGTACCACAGGTAGGCACCAAAATCTTACCCAATGACGTGGTGAAGGTAGACGGCAAACCCGTGAGCGAACCCAAAGAGGAGCACGTGTACATTGCCCTGAACAAACCCGTGGGTATCGTGTGTACCACCGATCAAAAGCGAGAAAAGAACAACATCGTTGACTTCATCAATCACCCCAAAAGAATTTTTCCCATCGGCCGACTGGACAAGCCCAGCGAGGGGTTAATCTTACTTACAAGCGATGGAGATATAGTCAACAAAATTTTACGCGCTAGAAACAACCACGAGAAAGAATATATCGTAGAAGTAAATAAACCCATCGACGCCCGATTTGTCAAGCGTATGAGCAACGGCATCCCCGTCTTGGGCACGGTTACACGGAAATGCGTGGTGGAGCAACTCGGCCCCAAGCGCTTCCGCATAGTCCTCACCCAAGGCTTAAATCGTCAAATCAGGCGCATGTGTGAGTTCTTGGGTTATAAAGTAACTCGACTCAAACGCATTCGCATTATGAACATTGCGCTGGATTTGCCCGTAGGAAAGTGGCGAGACTTAACCGATGTAGAACTTCATACCCTTTCGCAACTGACATCTTCATCCAAAAAGACAACAGCATAAATAATCCTCAAAGATTTTTGCATCCATAAAATTACAATTTGTTTGTAACCAATAAAAAAAATTAAAAATATTAGAAATCTAAATGTTAACTATTTAGAATCTTTAATAATTCATTTTATTGTATTTTTGTGCCCTGCTATTAAAAACTACTAACTACAAATCTACATGAAATGTCCTTACAAATTGATGACATTATCAATCAACATTTTACAAAAGTTGATCAATCCAGCTGGGAACCAATTTTTTTTGATCCTAAAAACCAAAAAGATTTAGCGCTTTTACAAAAAACCCTTACTAAAGAGCAATCCGTTGAGATTCACGACGAGATTAACAATCAATTAGGGGAGCTGGTAAAAACGTTACACCCGACCAGAAAATTAAAGGGCAAAGACCTACAAGAAGCCATAGACAAACATGTTGGGCAAACACCATTGATGTTATATGGCATGTGGGTTTATTACCCTTGGTCCAAGCGTCTCGTTCACATTTTAGGAAAAGATGAGTACATAAGAGCCCGCACCAGCAGGAACATGTATAAGATCACCCCTGAAGAACAAGAAAAGCTTTCTCACAAAAAAATAGGTGTTGTTGGACTGAGTGTAGGTCAGTCGGTTTCGCTCACTTTAGCCATGGAACGCATATGTGGTGAAATTCGCTTAACTGATTTTGATATTCTTGAACTAAGCAACTTAAATCGCATACGCACGGGAATCCACACACTTGGATTAAAGAAAGTTTATGCGGTTGCCAGAGAAATTGCTGAGATAGATCCGTACATAAAAGTTGTCTGCTATCCAAACGGGCTGAACGACGAAAACATGGATTCGTTTTTTACAGAAAACGGAAAACTTGACTTACTCATAGAGGAATCAGATGGACTAGACATAAAAATACTAAGCAGGCATAAAGCACGCGCGCTAGGCATTCCTGTGCTCATGGAAGCCAGTGACCGATGCATGGTTGACGTTGAGCGTTTTGATCTTGAGCCTAAGCGGCCCATTTTGCACGGCCTGATTGATCACCTAGAACCGAAAAAACTAAAATCACTAAAAACCAATGAGGAAAAGATTCCTTATATGCTTGATATTTTAGGTATAGAAACATGCTCAAACAGATTGAAAGCCTCGATGTTAGAAATCGAGCAAACCATAACTACCTGGCCACAATTGGCGTCGGCCGTTATAATGGGAGGGGGTATAACTGCTGATGTTTCCAGACGCATATTGCTTGGGCAATTTAATGATTCAGGCAGGTATCACGTAGACATAGAAGAACTTATTGCTGATAAAAAAGATTTAGAAAGAGAAAAATCAGAAGTTCTTATTACCAATCATGAGTCTACAGACTTTTTTAGCAAAGGAATTAGCGCCATAGATAAAACATTGGTTTCTACAGGAGAAAACATACCAAACGAACATCTTAAATCCATCGTAGAAGCCGCATGCATGGCCCCTTCGGGAGGCAATGCACAGCCTTGGAGATGGTATGCTAAGGGCGGTGCTCTTTACTTAATAAATCCTTTTAACACCGATAGAAACATATTGGGTTTTGGAAATAGAGCAAACTATGTAGCTCAAGGTGCCTCGGTAGAGAACCTCCGATGGAAAGCGGCCTCATTGGGATACGACGTTGATGTTGACTTCAAACCCGGAGAAATAAATGACCCTCATGTAGTCGCAAGAATAAAATTCACGCCAAACAAGGAAGCAGCTAGTAATGACTCATTGGCTGAAGCAATAGGCTTGAGACTCACCAACCGCGCCAACGACAAACGAATACCTATTGATGAGAATGACTTGACATCTATCCGCGAAGTGGTGGGGGATTACGGAAGTTCAATTACGTTTTTTAGCGAGCAGGAAGAGCTTGAAAGACTGGAAAATGTGCTCGGTGAAATGGAGCGAATTCGAATCTTAGAAAAAATTGGCCACCAAGACTTTGTCAATGAAATTCGTTGGAGCGACAAAGAAGCGCAAAACAAAAAAGATGGCATAGAGCTGGGGAGCATCGACCTCAGCATTTCAGAGCGAGCCGGACTTTTTGTAGCCAAAGACCCCGAAGTGGTTGGCTTGCTTCGCGAATGGAACCTCGGAGGTGCATTTAGCAAACTGACACGCAAGACTGTTGAATCGGCCTCTGTTATTGGCGTACTTCGCATGGATGACTGGTCTGAAAAGAGCTTTTTTTACGGCGGTCAAATATTGGAGCGCATATGGCTCAAGGCAAACCAAAAAGGCCTGTCATTTCAACCCACTGCAGCATCTGTATTTATGCGATTTCGCTATGCAGCCGGAGATGCCGGTGGCTTTTCGAACAAATCGCGGCAATTGATTGAAAATGTGCTGCCTGCGTATAACAACGCATTTAAAAAAGGCGATTACCACAGAAGTGACATTTTTGTTTTTAGATTGAATATCGCCGATAGAGAAACACAACGTTCGATTAGAAAACCGCTTGACGAGGTCTTTAAAATTAGCCTTTAGTCATGTTTAAGTTTCGTGCATTTCAAGCGATTTGCGATACCGTTAGTTGTGAGAAATTCCGTGACGGTCATCGTCAGGTACTTATCGATTACGGTATTTCAAACATCACAACGAATACGGATGATTGGATGTGCAATCCGTATATGTACTGCATCATCGCAGAGATAGAGGAAACCCGGGAAATTGTAGGAGGCATACGCATACAAATATCTCACAAAGACGTACCTCTTCCCGTTGAAAAAGCTGTGGGCAATATGGATCGAAAAGTAATAGATTGGATTCGCATGTTTCGCGAAAATGGCGGCGTAGGAGAACTATGTGCGCTGTGGAATGCTAAAAAAGTTTCCGGACAAGGCATCAGCCTATTGCTAATTCGCGCCGGCATTTCTTCGGTTAATCAACTTCACATCAAGTCATTGGTAACCATTTGCGCAGACTACACCATGTGGATGGTAAAACGCGTTGGTTTTATGGTAGAGAAGTCATTGGGTGACGATGGAGATTTTCATTACCCCAACGAAAATTACATTGCGAGAGTCCTTCACCGCATTGATGTCAATACACTTGAGCACGCAGACGCTTATGATCGAAAATGTATTTTCAACTTGCGTGAAAACCCTGTGCAAATAAAAATGGAACGCGGAAAAAACTCAGACATTGAGGTTAACTACAACTTAATTTTCGACAAACATGGAAATTAATCGATTAAAAAAATCCTCAATTTTGATTATCGTACTTATTTTCCATGCGATATTGGTCAGTGGAAAATCAGACACGATTCTATTTGATGCATCAAAGGGCAGTATGGTCATCGGAAAACAATTACGTTACCACAATAGTGAAGCTGGTGTTTTAGATCCCGAAAAAATCCTTAAGCAAACCTTTGTCGCTAGCAACGAAGCCATACCCAATCTCGGTATTTCAAATGCTTCTCACTGGTTTAAATTTAAAGTAAAAAACAAAACGAACGATGACTACATCTATCTTGAGTTTCGCCAGCCACTCATAGACTATATAGCTGTATACGAGATAAATAAACCAAAAAATATTCGATTAATTGGAACTGGCGGCGACCTATATCCTTTTCACGAGAGAGAATTAATTCACCCCAATTACTTTTTCTCACTTCCAGTACGGCCTAATGAGACCAAAGAGTTTTTGGTAGGGGTAAAAAGCGGAGAACAAATCCTTGGTCACTTTATGCTGGCAGACCAAAAAAGCGCCATGAGCTATATAGGGTTAACAGACACCCTATTTGGTCTTTATGCAGGCATAATCTTGGCCTTACTGCTCTATAACCTTTTTATTTTTTTCACGGTAAGAGAGATGGTATACATTAAATATGTTGTGTACATTCTCTTTATTGGCCTCACGCAGCTCTCTCTTCAAGGGTATTCCTTTAAATTTTTGGCGCCTGGCAATTCAGAGTTGGCCAACTTACTGCCCTATTTATTTTCCTGCTTTGTAGGCCTATCTGCCATATACTTTATGCGCGATTTTCTCGAATCTAAAAACCGCGTTCCAAACCTACATAAAGCATCCTACTTTTTTGAATATGCTTACTGGGGCACAATACTCATCCCGCTACTTGGCTTCTTCAATTTTGGGTATTTAATGGTTCTTGCATTAGCCGGAAGCATTTCTTTTTACATGCTTTATACCGGTATTGTGGTCTACATGAAGGGTTATAGACCGGCTAAATACTTCCTTATTGGCTGGTCTATGCTGCTCATAGGCATCATCATATATGTGCTAAAAGATTTTAATGTTCTCCCTACCAACTTTGTTACCGCTTACACCATGCCTATTGGCTCCGCTGTTGAGGTCATATTGCTCTCATTTGCGCTGGCCGATCGCATCAATATCCTAAAAAAAGAAAAAGATGCCTCCCAAAAAGCTGCACTTCAATCTTCCAATGAAAAAGCCCAAATTATTGAAGAGCAGAAAGCAAAACTCAAAAAAACCGTAGACAAGAAGACGAAGGACCTACGCATTGCTATTAAGCATTTAAAGGCCACACAATCAACCCTCGTAGAAGCAGAAAAAATGGCCTCTCTTGGTCAACTGACTGCTGGTATTGCTCACGAAATTAATAACCCCATCAACTTTATCAGCTCTAATATCTCCCCTCTAAAAAACAACTTTCAGGATCTGATTGAAATCATCAATTGTTACGACAAAATTGGCAAAGGTGAAAATGCAGAAGTCATATTGAACAAAATAGATGCATTGAAAAACGATCTAGACTATGATTATTTAATTACCGAAATAGAGGAAATATTTGGCAGCCTTAAATACGGAACGTCTCGCGTTATTGATATCGTCAATAGTCTACGAACTTTTTCTTCATTAGATGAGTCAGAAATTAAGCGCATCAATTTAAACCTTGCCCTAAAAAGCACCATCACCTTGATCCGCAGCAACATCAATAGCAACATAGACATAATTGAAGACTACGACGAGGATTTACCACTTATCGAGTGTTATCCGAGTTTTCTGAACCAAGCATTGATGAACATCATCAACAATGCAGTCCAAGCGATTGAGGAAAAAGACGTGCCTGGTGAAGATGAACGCATTACCGTTCGCACGAAAATAGTGAATCTAGACGCACATATTTCGATATCTGATACCGGCATCGGCATCCCCAAGCGTATACAATCAAAAATATTTGATCCATTCTATACAACGCGCCCGGTGGGAAAAGGAACCGGCCTAGGATTATCGGTTGCGTTTAAAACCGTGAAAAGGCACAATGGTACCATAGAAGTAATATCAAGCCCTGGTGCAGGAACCTCTTTTATCATAAAGATTCCCATCACTATGAATGCCTCAAAATGATGGGAATCTAGCTTAAAATTGTGCTCAAATACTAATCTACATTATCATGCAAGAACGCATTATTCCCCCGCAAACTCGGCCCATTTTCATCGTCGGAAATGCTCAAACGACCAATGGATTCGGTTTTGCTCGGCTTTTCGTCTGGGAGGTTTAGCCCTTGACGCTTGTACGCCGGCACGGACGATAACTCATCGACGTATTGATTGGCATTATTGCTAAAACGGTGATTGAACGATTGCAACTGCGCCTTGCGTTCTGCATTGCGCTGAGACAAACTTCTGGAGATGGGTTGATCAAAGGGATTCGAAGAAGCAGCAGGGGTTTCTTTTTTCGCCTGCTTAGGCGCTTCTTCTCGTACCTCAAACGCTAATGTTTTATCCTCTATTTTCGGTTCCTCAGGCTTTTTTTCTTGCTTCGGTTCGGGCTTAGCATCTCTTAGTGACGCTTCCAACGCCATGTAGTCATCAAGGGTATGACGAATCACTTGCTCATCTTCCTGCGCTGGCTCACAATTTCCGGGTTCTTCAACTGCCTTATGGTCTTTAAAAACCTCCTCGTCAAATTGCTGCTCTAGCGCTTCTACGGTAAATCCAGGAATAACCTCTTCCTTCTCTTCTTCATACACGTCTGCTTCCGGGGCCTTTATCTCTTCTTCCTGAGCCTCGCTCACTTCCATGACCGGCTCATCTTTCTCTTCATAAACGGCTTCCTCCGACTCGTCTTCAATGGTAAAAGGAACGGCCGTGTCCTCATCGTCTAAGTGGAAGTGCATCAACGTATCTTCTTCCTCTTGTTCTTTTTGCTCTTCTACAATGCTGTTGGTTGGTGCTTCAAAAGCCATCTCCTCCTCTTCTACCTTGTTCTCCGAAGCCTCCTCAGTCTGGTTTGTTACGCGCGGCTCATCAGACGTAGAGAATAAATCAGGTTCTTCTTTGTGTATTGGCTCTTCAGGCTCATTGCTTTTGAGCGGCTTTTCGAAGACGTTCTGACTCACCTCTTGGTCTTCTTCCAAGGTATGTACGATGCGACGGGTCTTGTGAACGCTAACCGTTTCTTGTTTATCGGTACTGAATCCGGTGGCAATAACGGTTACGGAAACATCGTTGCCCAAGTCTTCTTCTTCGCCCACACCCATAATGATGTTGGCTCCACCACCCGCTTGCTGCTGAATGTGGTCGTTGATTTCCCCAATCTCGTCGATGGTAATTTCCTCTTGTCCGGACACAATCAATAGCAACACGTTCTTAGCGCCACGTATGTGATTGTCGTTCAACAAGGGCGAATCAAGGGCTTTTACGATGGCCTCTTTCGCACGGTTCTCACCCGTAGCACGGGCACTTCCCATAATGGCGGTACCGCTGTTGTTGAGTACGGTATTGGCATCACGCAGGTCGATGTTGATGTTGTACTGGTGGGTAATGACTTCGGCAATACCGCGCACGGCAATGGCCACCACCTCGTCAGCCTTGGAAAAGCCCGCTTTGAAACCGAGGTTTCCGTACACTTCTCGAAGCTTGTTGTTGTTGATGACAATAAGCGAGTCAACGTTTTTACGCATCTGCTCAATACCCTCTTCCGCTTGCTTTAAACGCGAACTGCCTTCAAATTGAAACGGCGTGGTAAGAATGCCAACGGTCAATATCCCAGCCTCTTTGGCTAAGCGAGCTATGACGGGTGCAGCGCCGGTTCCGGTACCACCACCCATTCCCGCAGTAATAAATACCATCTTGGTATTGTTCCCCAAGAGCTCCATGACTTCCTCAGCAGATTCCTCCGCTGCTTGACGACCCACTTCGGGGTTGGCGCCTGCACCCAAGCCTTCGGTCAAACTTCTACCAAGTTGAATCTTATTGGGCACCGGACTGCTTAACAGCGCTTGGTTGTCGGTGTTACACACAAAGAAATCCACGCCACGAATACCAAGCGTCGACATATGATTAACGGCGTTTCCACCGCCACCACCAACACCGATCACCTTGATAACGGCAGGCGGATTTTTGGGTAAGTCAAATTCCAATGCGTCGTTGGGTTCGTTAAAATCTGTCATGCTGTGCTTATTTTACGTCGTCGTTGATAAATTTTTTCAAGCCATTGATGAACTTGTCCATCAGTTTGGCCGGGCGGCTTTCCTCTTCGCTTGGTCTTTCGTTTGATTGCTCAAGATTCTTGGCGTCTTCTACCGATAAGTCTCCTTCGGCTGCTGCCGCTTCTTGCTGATTGTCCACCGGTGGCTCAACCGGCAAGACTGTACCTTGACTTTTATTCATTCTGATACCTTCCATAAGCAAACCAATCCCTGTTGCGTACATAGGCGTACTCAATTCTTCCGGGGCGCCACTGGCCAAATTTTCGTCGGAAAAACCAATTCTGGTATCCATACCGGTAACGTATTCCACCAGTTGACGGATATGCTTCAACTGCGCACCACCTCCGGTTAGCACAATACCGGCGATCAATTTCTTGCTCGGCTCGGTATGTCCGTAGTTCTTAATCTCCATATACACCTGTTCGATGATTTCCACCACGCGCGAATGGATGATCTGCGAGAGGCGCTTTAGGCTAATTTCTTTGCCTTCGCGACCTTTGATACCAGGAATGGAAACAATTTCGTTTTCTTTATTCTCCCCCGGCCAAGCGCTACCAAAGCGCACTTTCAATTGCTCGGCTTGCTTTTCAATGATGGAACAGCCCTCTTTGATGTCGTTGGTAATCACATTTCCACCAAAGGGAATGACTGCAGTATGACGAATGATGTTGTCTTTGAAAATGGCCACATCGGTGGTTCCACCGCCAATATCTACCAATACCACGCCCGCCTCTTTTTCTTCATGACTCAATACGGCTTCGGCGGATGCTAAAGGTTCTAAAGTGATGGTGCTATCGATCAACCCGGCCGTTTCAATGCATCGACCGATGTTACGGATGGACGCCACTTGTCCGACCACAATGTGGAAGTTGGCTTCCAGTCTGGCACCATACATCCCAATTGGCTCCTTGATCTCTGCTTGTCCGTCGATTTTGTATTCCTGCGGAAGTACGTGAATGATTTTTTCACCGGGAAGCATGGTTAGCTTCTCTACGTTTTCCGTGAGCAACTTGATGTCGTTTTCCTCAATCACCGAATCGGGATTCTCACGGGTGATGTAATCGCTGTGCTGCAAACTGCGAATGTGCTGTCCGGCAATACCGGCCACCACCGACGACACTTTCAATCCACTGGTTGCCTCGGCTTGTTGAACCGCCGACTCAATGGATCTAACCGTCTGCAAGATGTTGTTGACTACGCCGCGATGAATGCCCAAAGAGCGGGCTTTTCCGTGTCCGAGAATTTCCAGTTTCCCATACTCATTGTACCGACCAATGATGGCGACAATTTTGGTGGTTCCCAAATCCAAGCCAACAGCGTAATCGCCGGGCTTTGCTGCTTGATTTTTGTTTTCTGAGTGTTCCATAATGGGGTTCAATATTGACAGACTACCTGTCGATTAAATCGCAAATCAACGTAATTCAACTTGCTTGCTTTTTCTTCGTCTAATGCGTTCAGCCAAAAGGTGCGCAATTTCTCTAATCGCCTTACCATGTCTTGCTGAACGCCCAATCTAATCTTAAAACTTAGTCCAACCGGGTGCATTATCGCTTGTCCGTTGTCTTCAAAATGAATCCCTCCAATACGATCGCTAAAAAAAGCATCTTCGCGAATGAAGCGAACCAGAGTCATCAACGCCGGACGCTCCCATGCATCTACTTCTCCGGTCAACAACAAAACCGGCTTGGCGTAGCGACTGCTCAAGGGAAAAGGCTCTCCGTATTCGTCTAAGTAAAAAGAACGTTTGCCATCAAAAACTCTTGCAAAGGGACGTTTAACCTTCGTCTTGATATATAAAGTCCCTTTAAGCGATGAAAATACCTCACTTTTTTTCACCATAGGATGCGCATCAACACTTTCTTCCAACATGGCAATGTTGATTTCCCGGCGCTTATTTCCTTCGCAGCAACCCGGTAATACGGCGATGGTTTCTCGTACATCGTCTTCGTGGAGCAAAGACATATCTCCCTGATTTTCAATCATAAAAACCACTTCCTCCGACAGCATATCTCGATACTGATTACTCGCGTATATCCCACTGACTATCAGCGCTACCAACATTATTATACCAACAATGGTTTCCAGTACAAATCTTTTCTTGCTCATCGGACAGATTTTTTTTGAATAAACGACAGCAAGTCCGACATACATTGGTCAACATCTCCGGCACCGGCAGACACCACAACATCGGGATTTTCTTTTTCTAACCATTCGCCAATAAACGGAAAATCAACTTCTACGGCGGAGACATTTTTCATCCGTTTTATTATCTCGCTACTGTCCATACCCTCGTCGGGATTTTCGCGAGCGGCATAAACGGGTAACAAAGCCGGGGCGTCCACCCGATCAAGTTCTGCGGCAAATTCGTCGACAAAATCACGGGTACGGCTATACAAATGCGGTTGAAATACCAAGGCAATTTTTTTCTGCGGATACAGCTCCAATACGGTGTTAATCAACGCCCTTAATTCCGATGGATGATGGGCGTAGTCATCGATTACTGCAAAGTCGGCATGGCGATGGTGCCATACAAAACGGCGATTAACGCCGAGAAACGTATTGAGTCCACTACGCACCTGTTCTAATGTCAATCCATTCATCAAGGCCAAAGCCGAGGCCGCGACGGCATTTTCTACGTTGTGTTTACCTGGCAGCGTTAAAGTCACATGATCAATATCTCCCTCTGGTGTACACAGTCGAAAGACATACACGCCATTGTCGATGCGTATGTCAACGGCTTTAAAATCCGCGATTGCATCGCCGGAGGTGTAGGTGAATTTCGCAGGAATATCGACTTCGCTTTGCACAATTAAGGCGCCATTGGCCTTTGCTTTGTTGGCAAACAACCGGAAACTCTCCTCCAACTTGTCCTTGCTTTGGTAAATGTCTAAGTGGTCGCTGTCGGTATTGGTAATCACCGCCCAATTGGGTTCAAGGTGCAAAAACGAGCGATCAAATTCATCGGCCTCAACCACGACGATGGGCTCGTTGCCCTCTAGAAAATTGCTTTTGTAGTTGACGGCCACGCCGCCCAAAAAGGCATATACTTGTCTATTAGCCGCGTGAAACAAATGTGCTAACATGGCGGTGGTTGTTGTTTTCCCGTGGGTACCGGCCACCGCCAAACAGGTCATTCCCGATGTAATTCTCCCCAACACTTCCGAGCGCTTCTTCATAGGAAAGCCGGCATCAACAAAGTGTTTGTAGATGAGGTTGTTTTCTCTCACTGCAGGCGTTCGCACCACCAATGCATCGCCTTGGCAATCTCCACGCCATTCCTCTTGAAGTACACTTTCATCGTAGGTGATGTTGGCGCCTTCCTTCTCCAATGTCCGACACAAATCGGTTTGTGTGCGATCAAAGCCATACACGCGATGACCGCGGGCCAAGAAATACCTGGCCAAGGCACTCATTCCAATGCCGCCAATACCAAGAAAGTATATGTTGGTTGGAAAACTACTCATCGGTCGATTAACTTTAATACCTCGTGAAGAATATCCTGCGTGGCGTTGGGTTTCCCCATGGCTTTTGCTTTTGCTGCAATGCGCTGACGCTTATCGGCATCCCCAATCAAGTCGTTGACAACCCGAGGGAAGGTGTCTATCTCATTTTCGTCCACCACCGCAGCGGCGTCGTTTATCTTCAAACTGTCGGCATTTTTTCGCTGGTGATCTTCGGCAACCCAAGGTGAGGGAATCAACACCGAGGCTTTCCCCAAAGCACATAGCTCCGACAGCGTACTGGCACCGGCTCTGGCCACCACCAAATCCGCGGCGGCGTACGCTTTGTCCATATCGTCAATAAAGGCGTTGATCCAGATGCCATCGCGACCGCTGTAAGTTGGCACGTAACTATCCGCATAGACTTTTCCCGTTTGCCAAATGAGCTGCGCCGAATTGCCAAATGTCTCCACCCATTGCTTGGTCGCCTTGTTGATGGACGCCGCGCCCAAACTGCCGCCGGTAACCAATATAACCGGACGTTCGGGGTCGAGACCAAAGCTCTGACACGCCTCTGTTTTTGCTGGCTGATTGTTGAGTAAACTCGACCGGATGGGATTACCCGTGAGCACAATGCGGTCCTTTGGAAACCAACGCTCCAGCCCCTCAAATGCGACGCAAATAACAGCTGCACGCTTGGCTAAAATCTTATTGGTAATGCCTGGAAATGAATTTTGTTCCTGAATGACAATGGGGATACCCGCTCTGGAAGCTGCATAGAGCAATGGTCCACTGGCAAAACCTCCAGTGCCAATAACCACCGCCGGCTTATTCTTCTTTATGATGCGGTGGGATTTCCACAAACTGCTGATGAGTTTGAAAGGAAACATCAGGTTTTTTAGCGTCAATTTACGTTGGATACCACTGATCCACAATCCGGTAATGGGATAACCGGCGGCAGGGACGCGTTGCATTTCCATTCTATCAGAAGCCCCCACGAAAGAGATGGCCGTATCCGGACGCGCTTCTTTCAACGCATCGGCAATGGCAATGGCTGGAAATATGTGTCCGCCCGTTCCTCCTCCACTTAAAATGACGTTCTTGGCCATGGTGTTTTGTTTATGATGCAACGACTTCCGGAATGGGGCCTCCCTCTGTTTCTTCACTGTCTATTCGGTTATCTCTCGAAATGCTTAATATAATACCCAAAGCCATGCAGCTCACCCAAATACTCGAACCTCCGGCTGAAAGTAAGGGCAGGGTTTGTCCGGTTACCGGGAAAATATTTACCGCCACCGACATATTGACAAAGGCTTGGAATATCAGTGCAAAACCAGCGGCAAAGACGGTGAGACTGCCGAAGTAACTGCTCGTTCGCAGCGATATGCGAATGATTCTAATCCACAGTAAAAGATAGAAGGCAATAACAGATATACCCCCTATCAAGCCATACTCTTCCACGATGATGGCATAAATGAAATCCGACGACGACTGTGGCAGAAAGTTTTTTTGTATGCTCTTTCCCGGACCTTGTCCGAACACCCCGCCGCTGCTGATAGCCAATTTGGCCTTTTGCACTTGGTAATTATCGGATGGCTCTCCGGAGGTGAAATTGCTGATACGGGCTTTCCAGGTATCCACGCGGTTGCTCATGTTGGGCATCAACATGACCGTCATGATAAAGAGCAGTGCCGCCAACATACCCGCCCCTACCATCGCGCCGATGTATTTAACTGGGTATTTACCCACAAACAACACCAGCATGCACGACAAGAACAAGAGCGCCGCGGTAGAAAAGTTGGCCGGAAAAATCAACATCAAAATGATGCCCATAGGGACGTAAATGACCCAGCTGTTTTTCAATGTCCAGTCGTGCGATTGTCGCTTGCTCAAACTGCGCGACAGGTACAGCAACAAAGCCAAAGCTGCGAAGGCAGACGTTTGCAAACTAACCCCCAGAATCGGCACACGCAACCAGCGACTGGCATTGGCACCACCTATTTCTTGTCCCGACTTCAAGGTTACCAGGAGAAGAACAATTGACACCCCAACGCCCAAAATAGACAAGGGGCCGAAAAAGCGGTATGGCACGCGGTGCATGAGATACAAAATACCCAAACCAATGAAAATATGCATGGCGTGCTTGGTCAGCAAATAGGTGGTTGAAACCTTTCCGTACACGAAGGCGAGGTTGGCACTGGCGCTATACACACTGAGGAAGGACCCCAGCATGATGATGCCCAGCATGACCCATATAACGCGGTCGCCTTCGATTTTTAAACGGAATGATGACATGTTAATCTATCGTTTTTGTTTTGCGTATGCGATACGCCCCTACAGTTGGCGAACCCAGTATTTAAATTGTTCCCCTCGGTGTTCATAATTATCAAACAAATCAAAACTTGCGCAGGCGGGTGACAGCAAAATCGTGTCGCCTTTATCGGCCAAAGAAAACGCCATTTTTACCGCTTTCTCCATGGATCTGGTTTCCGTGATGACTTTGACATGACCGGTAAATTCATCGAGCAACTTTTGGTTGTCTTCACCCAAACACACCACAGCCTTGACCTTACTCTCGACCAGATTCATTAATTCTGTATAGTCGTTTCCTTTATCCACGCCACCGGCAATCCAAATGACCGGCTTGCTCACGCTTTCTAGCGCGTACCAAGTGGCATTAACGTTGGTTGCTTTAGAATCGTTGATAAAGGTGACCCCGCGAATGGAACCCAGCGATTCCAAGCGGTGCTCAATGGCGTCGAAATTGGTCAGCGACTCGCGGATGCTTTCCTTGCGTACATGGAGCAGGCGCGCTGCCATCGATGATGCCATGCTGTTTTGGGCGTTGTGTTGGCCTTTAAGTGATAGATCTTTGATGTTCATTGGTTTTTCTATGTTGATGTTGATGTATTGATGTTCGTCTATCCAAGCAATCGTCTCCTCCGTTTTTTTGGCACCAAAGCCCATTTGACGGCACGGCCAACGATTGTTTTTTCTCATGATTTGTGTCCACTCATCTTCCGCATTGAAAATGAAGATGTCGTTCTCGTCCATGTTTTTAAGTAAGGAAAACTTAGCGGCTACATAGTCTTCCATGCGGTAATTGTAGCGGTCGAGATGATCGGGACTGAAATTGGTTATGATGGCGATATACGGCTTGAATTCGATCAGGTGATCGCATTGAAAACTGCTTATTTCCAGCACATAAACGTCTGCCGGTGGCTCCTGAGCCAATAGTCTGGCAAAACTCTTTCCGATATTACCGCCTACCTGCACATTAATACCGCCTTGCTTCAGCAGGTGTCCGGTAAGCGCCGTTGTAGTGGTTTTGCCATTGCTGCCGGTTATGGCCACAATCTTTGCCTCGGTAAATCGCGAAGCAAATTCAATTTCCGAGACCAAGGGAATACCTGCTTCTTCAATTTTCTGAATGAGCGGCACGTGATTGGGAATACCCGGGCTCTTGACCACCACATCGGCGTTCATGATACGGGTTTCGTCGTGACTACCGCTTTGGTAGTCGATTCCGGCCTCGTTCAATTCACGGGCAAATTTGTCTTTCACCGCACCCGCATCCGACAAGTACACCTGCATCCGGTACTTGTGCGCGAGCAATGCCGCTCCTACGCCGCTTTCGCCGGCGCCCAAAATGGCGATATGTTTCCAGTGAGGCATCAACGCAACTTGAGGGTAACAAAGGTTAATATGGCCAGCATGATGGCGACAATCCACATACGGGTAACAATCTTGGCTTCGTGGTAGCCTTTTTTCTGATAGTGATGATGGAGAGGCGCCATGAGGAACACCCGCCGACCTTCACCGTATTTTTTCTTGGTATACTTGAAGTAAGACACCTGCAATATGACCGATAGATTTTCCACCAAAAAGACCCCGCAAAGAATGGGAATCAAAAGTTCTTTACGCGTAGCCAATGCTAAAACTGCAATGATGCCTCCAAGGGCCAAACTGCCCGTATCGCCCATGAATACTTGTGCGGGGTAGGCATTATACCACAGAAAACCAACACAAGCGCCCACCATGGCGCCCACGAATATGGTGATTTCACCGGCTCGAGGGATGTACATGATGTTGAGATAATCGGCGAAAATGACCGACCCCGATACATAGGCAAATATCCCTAAGGTGAGCGCGCTGACTGCCGACACCCCAGTTGCCAGTCCATCCAAACCATCGGTGAGATTGGCGCCATTCGACACGGCAGTAACAATAAAAATCACCAGAGGAATGAAAATAACCCAACCCAAATGCCCCCACGAAGGATTGATCCAACGCAGAGGGGCACTGTAGTCAAGTTCATTGTTTTTTACAAAGGGAATGGTGGTTTTGGTCGACTTTTCTTCGTCGTTAAATACCGGCATTCTCTGAGCCAATTCTTCAATTGTTGCCGAAGGTGCAGGCGTTGCCTTTTGTCTGATGGTTACGTCCGGATGAAAGTACAGCATACTACCTACAATGGCGCCAAGTCCAACCTGACCAATCACTTTAAACTTGCCCTTTAAGCCTTTCTTGTCCTTTTTAAACACCTTGATATAATCGTCTAAAAAGCCAATCAGACCGGTCCAAATGGTGGTAACGAGCAAGAGAATGATATAAATGTTGTCGAGACGCGCAAAGAGCAACGTCGGAATGATGATGGAGCCTAATATGATAAGACCGCCCATGGTAGGCGTTCCGGCCTTTTGATTTTCTCCTTTAAGACCGAGGTTCCTCACTTCCTCACCTACCTGTTTGGCGCGAATAAAGTTTATGATACGCTTTCCAAAAAGCAGAGAAATGACCAATGACGTAATCACCGCCATGGCCGTGCGAAAGGTGATGTACTTAAACACACCTGCACCGGTCAGTTGAAATTCTGCATCGAGATATTCAAATAGATAGTATAACATCAGCTCAGTTGTTGGATGAAGGTTTGTATGACTTGACGGTCGTCAAATTCGTGACGAACACCGTTGATTTCTTGATAAGACTCGTGGCCCTTACCGGCAATCAGCACAATGTCTCCGCTATTTGTTTGCGACAACGCAGCGAAGATGGCCTGTTTGCGGTCGGTAATACGCAGGCATTTCTTGCGGTGAACGATTTCGACCCCCGCTTCAATGTCATCGAGAATGGCATCGGGATCTTCATCTCTGGGGTTATCGGAAGTAAAAATCACCTTCTCCGCCAAAGCCCCGGCGATGTTTCCCATCAGCGGACGCTTGTCTTTGTCGCGGTTGCCCCCACATCCCATTACCACAGTCAATATTTGATCAGGTGTTTTGAGCTCCACTATACTACTGGTTATCTTTTCAAGAGCATCAGGGGTGTGTGCGTAATCTACAATGGCAATGGCCCCATTGGGAAGTGAAATTTTTTCAAATCGCCCCACGGCAGGCTTCAACTTACTTACGTGCAATAAAACCGTATGCAAGGGCTTGTCGAGCATTTGCGCCACGGAAATAACTGCGGTAATATTACTGGCGTTAAATCGACCGTTTAGGGTACTGAAAAACTCGGTGTCCTCGGTTTTAAGTAACAGGCCATTGATGTCGTTCTCCAGTATTTTGACGTGAAAATCGGCCGGTCGTTGAATGGAAAAGCTCTTCACTTTGGCCTTGGTGCTTTGCACCATGATGGGGCCATTTTTATCGTCTGCATTGTAAATAGCAAAGGCCGAGGAAGGCAAATCATCAAATAATTTTTTCTTGGCCGCTATGTAGTTTTTAACGGTTTTATGATAGTCTAGGTGATCGTGACTAAGGTTGGTAAACAACGCCCCGGCCGGTTTCACTCCTGCCATTCGCTCTTGTACAATGCCGTGGCTGCTGGCTTCCATAAAGCAGTATTCCACACCGGCATCCACCATGCGGGCGAGGTGCTGTTGCAAATGCACGGCATTGGGCGTCGTGTGGGTCGCGGCTTCGGTAACGCCATTGATGCGTACATCGATGGTGGAAATCAGTCCACACGGATAACCCATATCTTCAAATAACTGGTAAAGCAGTGAGGTCACGGTGGTTTTCCCGTTGGTACCGGTAATGGCCACCAAGTGAAGTTTACTGGATGGATTATCGTAAAAGTTGTCGGCACAAATACCCAAAGCCTTTTCCGTAGAGCTCACTTTCACGTAGGTCACCTCCGCGACGCGCATGCTTGGTATTTCCTCACAAATGATGCTTCCGGCACCATTTTCAATGGCTTTATTGATAAACTTATGGCCGTCCACCTGCGTGCCTCGTACCGCCACAAAGCACGCCCCACGGCGTACTTCACGTGAATCTGACGTAATGGATGTCACATCAATATGCGTACTCCCTACCACCTCAGTGATGCCTGCTCGGTATAGTATATCGGCCAGTGTTTTCATGAATCGGTGCTCATTTTAGTTGTAGTTGAACCAATGCGTGTTTACTTATTTGTGTGCCCGCTGGAGGGTATTGTGCGTGTACGTTGCCATTGCCATTGATGCTGGTTTTGTAACCGGCGTTTTCCAAAAGCGCAATGGCTTGAAAACCGGGCATCCCTTTAAAATCGGGCAGTTTGTTGCGTTCCAACGATTGAAAAATCGCTTCAAGGTCTTTAATCATCTTTGGCTGAGCAATGGCTTTAGGCGGTGTTGCCGGCATGGGCATCTCGGCAAATAGATTGTCGGCAATTTGCTTCACCACCGGCGCAGCTACTTTATTGCCGTAATAGCCAATGTCGGGATTCGGACTATTCACCACCACAATGACCGAGTATATGGGGTTGTCTGCAGGAAAATACCCGGCAAAAGACGCTTGATATTTGGGTGCTTCGTCTTGTTTCCAGTACTCCAAGCGACAGGTACCTGTTTTTCCTGCCAAACGATAATCCTTGCTTTTGATGTTGGACCCAGTTCCGTGTGTCACGACGCGTTCGAGCAAGGCCCTTGCCTTACCAAGGGTTTCTTCGGAACACAACGAAGGATTCAGAATCGTAGGCTCAATTTTGTTGACCACGCGACCGTGGGCACGCACTTCTTTTACCAGGTAGGGCTTAACCACCACACCGTTATTAGCGATGCCGTTGTAAAAGGAGAGAATTTGCAGCGGCGTCAAACTCGTTTCGTAACCAAATGCCATCCAAGGCAAGGTGATTCCGGACCACTTCGGGTCATCGGGATGGGGAATAAAGGGCTTGCCTTCGCCTTTGATTTCCGGCTCAATGGGTTTGTGAAGACCAAATTTATAGATTCGGTCGACGAATGCACGGGGATTGTCGCCATATAAATCGTGTACGAGTTTGGCAAAACCCACGTTGGATGAACGGGCAAATACCTCGCTTAATGGTATCTTTCCGTATCCGGCTCTTCCGTAGGCCACATTAGCATCGCGCACGGTTTGTCCGTAAATTTTCCAAATTCCATCCTTCGTATCTACGAGTGTATTGGTATCGGCCTTGCCGTCTTCCAGCACCGCCAATAACGTTGCCAACTTAAAGGTCGAGCCCGGCTCGGTGCTTTCCCACACGGCGTAATTGCGTTTTTCGTAGTATAGACCTTGTTTGTTTCTCCCCAAATTGGCGATGGCCTTGATCTCTCCCGTAGCCACTTCCATTACCACCGCTGTACCGTGATCGGCCTCGTAGCGCTCCACGGCACCAAGTAAGGCATGGTGAGTGATGTCTTGTACACGGGTATCGATGGTCGTTACAATGTCGAAGCCGTCGCGGGGTTCTACCAGATAACCATCATGCATGGGCTTGTAGTTACCCTTGGCGATGCGCTGCATCATTTTTCGTCCGTCTTGTCCAGACAATAAATGAGAAAACGCCCCTTCCAATCCGGCAGTGGACGCGTGCTTGTCGTAGCCAATGGTGCGCTCCGCAATTTTGTCCAACGGCATTTTACGGAAATTTTTTTGCTCGGAAATCATTCCGCCGCGGTAGCGTCCCAACTTAAACACCGGCAATTCTTTAAGGCCAATCAGCGTGTTGTAACTGACGTTCTTCGCGATGGGCACGTAGCGGTTGCCATTTTTTCGCGAGCTTTGTAAAAACGACGCCCATTCAGACGCCGACTTTTTCGGAAAGAATGTGTGCAGTCCGTCGGCCAGTCCACTCATCCCCTCTTTCCAATCTCCGTCGGTAACACTCAACGGGTCGATGAAAATATCGAATACCGGCATACTGGTGGCAAGCAACTTTTGATCACTGCTGTAAATATTGCCCCTACCGGCGGGAATGCGCATTTCTTTAATGGCCAACTGCTCCGATTGCTCGCGCAGTTCCGGTCCGTCCACAAAGACCAACAGCAGTAAGCGCAGCAATACTGCCAGGCCCATAAGGGCCGGCAGCAAAGCCAACAGCAAAATGCGTTTGTTCATATGTGAACGCGGGTCACTCATCCTTTTTGACAATAATTTTCGGTGGGGTTGAACTTTCTATCAGCCCCAAAGCGGAGGCTCTAAAGACCACTTTGGATCGGGCACTTTCTTTCATCAATCGGCTACGGGTGTCGATGTACTGACTGTTTAGCTCTTTCATTTCCGCCCGCATGCTTTCCATTTCGTGTACTTTAACCTCCACGCGGTGGCCACTGTAAATGGATATACCCGCGAGAAAGGCCGCATAAATAATCATCGGCCAATAGCGAATGAATTTGGGGTCGAGGAAAAACTCTCCCGACAATATCGAGCCGGCGGTATGTTTGCTTTTTTCACTCATAACCGATTGGCTATTCTCATTTTCGCGCTTCTAGCCCGCGGGTTTTCTTTTATTTCTTCTTCACTGGGAATGATGGGTTTGCGGTTGACCGCCTTAAAAGGCAGTAAGCGTTTTCCAAATTCGTCGCGCACCGGTTCGTCGTCTAAATTACCACTGCGAATGAGGTGTTTAACCATTCTATCTTCCAGCGAGTGGTAAGTGATACAAACGACTCTGCCCTCCGGCAAAAGCACCTCTGCTAGCTGATCAAGGAAATCTGCCAGCGCCCCCATCTCGTCGTTGACCTCTATTCGTAAAGCCTGAAATACCTGTGCTTTGGCCGATTGGCGTTGTTTGAAGCCGTACACCCCCTCAATGATATCCACGAGTTGTCCGGTAGTCGCAAGTGGTGAAACGACCCGTTTTTCCCCAATGGTTCGGGCCAATTGCGCCGAGCGCGGCAGTTCGCCATAGCGGGAAAAAACGCGTTGCAATTCGCTTTCGTCGTAATCATTGAGTACCGCAGCTGCGTGCAAAGGCGCATCAGGATTCATCCGCATATCAAGTGGGGCGTCGTATCTAAAAGAGAAGCCGCGTTCGGGCACGTCAAACTGGTGTGATGACACCCCGAAATCAGCTAGAATACCATTGACCTTTTTTACCGAAAACAAACGCAACGCTCTGCGGAGGTGACGAAAATTTTGTGGAACCAACGTAAAACGGCGATCATCGGGAACATTGGCTGCGGCATCGGGATCTTGGTCAAAGGCGTACAAGCGACCATTGGGGCCCAATCGGTTGAGAATCTCACGACTGTGGCCTCCACCGCCGAAAGTCACGTCGACGTAGACACCATCCGGGTCGATATTTAATCCGTCGACGGCTTCATGCAGCAATACCGCTTTATGATATACTGGTTTGCTCATCGTTCCCAATTTGTCCCATCACATCTTCTGCCAACGCGCCAAAATCAACCGACGCATCATTGATGACTTGTTCGTACTTATCTTTATTCCAAACCTCTATCACCGCACCTGATGCACTGAGAATGATTTCCTTATCTATTTCGGCATAAGCCGCTAAATCTTTAGGGATGAGAATCCGGCCGCTACCATCAACTTCTACGACGCGAACACCGGCCGTGTACATTCTGATGAAATCGGAATTCTTCTTTACAAAACGATTGAGACGATTCAATTTTCCCATAACAGCATTCCATTCGCTCATGGGATAGAGTTCTAAGCATGATTGAAAAACACTGCGTTTTATCACAAATCCTTCGGCCACGACTGGCTGCAACTGGCGCTTTAGCGCAGCTGGCAAGGCAATGCGCGACTTAGCGTCGGGCTTGCATTCATGAACTCCTATGAGATTAACTTGTGACAAAGCGGCAATGATTTAATGGAACAAATATACCACTTTGTTCCACTTTACACCACTTTGTTGATAACTTTTCCCACCAACATAATTTTTGATGGGTGATTTAAGATTTTAGATTAAGCGTTGACGGGAGGTGTAGGAGATTTACATTTTTGAAAATAAAAAACGCCCGAACATTCAATAAGTGAACATTCGGGCGAAAAAAAATGGTTGTAGAAACGATTTTGAAAGGGTCAGCACGAGGCTGACTCAACATTTCGTCTACATATTTTAATGGTTGGTTATTAATCGGCCAATAAGGAAACTTTATTGCTTCTAATCTCGACAACCCCTCCGTTAATATCGAAGGTTTTGCGCTCGTTGTTTTTGGCCAGTTCCATTTCTACAACACCTGCAGTGAGGGTGGAAATCATTGGCGCGTGATTTTCCAACACCTGAAAGGCACCGTTTACACCGGGCATTTTAATGGAAGTTGCCTCTCCTGAAAAAAGCAGCTTTTCTGGTGAAATGATATCTACTTGCATGAGCGTTGCGCTTAATCGGTTTCTTATTTGTTTTCAGCGAGCATCTTCTCACCGGCTTCAATGGCTTCTTCGATGGTTCCTTTGAGGTTAAAAGCAGCTTCAGGATACTGATCTACTTCTCCGTCAAGGATCATATTGAACCCTTTGATGGTGTCTTCGATGTTTACGAGCACTCCTTTCAGTCCGGTAAACTGCTCGGCCACGTGGAAAGGTTGAGAAAGGAAACGCTGAACACGACGTGCACGGCTTACGATCAACTTATCTTCTTCACTCAATTCATCCATACCGAGAATGGCAATGATGTCTTGAAGTTCCTTGTAGCGCTGAAGGGTTTCTTTCACACGCTGAGCACATTTGTAGTGTGCCTCACCTACGATGGTAGGGTTGAGAATACGTGACGTGGAATCTAATGGGTCTACCGCGGGGTAAATACCGAGCTCTGCGATCTTGCGGCTCAATACCGTAGTGGCATCAAGGTGGGCAAACGTAGTTGCCGGCGCCGGGTCGGTCAAGTCATCCGCAGGGACGTAAACCGCCTGTACGGAGGTAATCGAACCGCGCTTGGTTGACGTAATACGCTCTTGCATGGCACCCATCTCTGTGGCGAGTGTAGGCTGATAACCTACCGCCGATGGCATACGACCAAGAAGAGCCGACACCTCTGAACCTGCTTGGGTAAAGCGGAAAATATTGTCGATAAAGAAAAGGATGTCGCGACCCTGACCTTCACCGTCACCATCGCGGAAGTACTCCGCTAATGACAGTCCGGACAGTGCTACACGGGCACGTGCTCCTGGGGGCTCGTTCATCTGACCAAAAACGAATGTCGCTTTTGACTCTTCCAATTCTTTCTCGTCTATGACTGATAAATCCCAGCCACCTTCTTCCATAGATTCTTTGAACTTATCGCCGTACTTGATGATGTTTGCTTCGATCATTTCGCGAAGAAGGTCGTTACCCTCACGGGTACGCTCCCCTACACCGGCAAAAACCGAAAGACCACCGTGGCCTTTGGCGATGTTGTTGATCAATTCCTGAATCAATACGGTTTTACCAACACCGGCACCACCAAACAAACCAATTTTACCTCCTTTGGCGTATGGTTCGATCAAGTCGATAACTTTGATACCGGTATATAATATTTCTTCTGAAGTAGAAAGATCTTCATACCTAGGCGGCGCCATGTGGATGGGGCGTCTCTCGTTGCTGTCGAGTTGTTTCATCCCATCAATGGCGGTACCTGTTACGTTAAACAAGCGACCTTTGATGTTTTCTCCAATAGGCATCCCGATGGGTGAACCTACAGCGCGAACTTCTTGTCCGCGTTTCAATCCGTCGGTTGAATCCATGGCAACGGCACGCACGGTATCTTCACCGATGTGCTGCTGTGTTTCAAGCACTAATTTTTGACCATTGTGATCAATTTCTAGTGCTTCATAGATTTTTGGAAGCTCAATGTCGGTAGTGTCGAACATTACATCCACGACCGGACCGATGATTTGGGAAATTTTCCCTTTGATATCAGACATGTTAGGAAACTTTTAGGGTGTTAAAACGCCTGTTTAATTTGGCTGCAAAAATAGACAACTTATTGATAGAACAGAGTAATTTTTACGTTTTTTTTGCCTAGACACGAAAATGGGCTGATGAACACTGAATTACAGTGTTTTAGAACGCATTTAAAGGTGAGAGAGTGAGGGAGTTAATATGCTTAGACGTAGAGTCAATCTTTAACCCATGACCAATAACGAATCGAATGCCACACGCATAGGTTATGGGTTTTGAATTATGGGTAATGAGTTGGGGACGGAACCAGGGGGTAAAACGATTAATGACGGTATTTGCGACGGGTCATTAATAAACCCCGAAGGCGGGCATTTTTATAGAAAAAATCGGTTCAAACACCTCACCCAAAACCCCGTAGGGGTGACATTATTATGATGTTCCGCTGTTGAGGGGTTGAGACGTTTAGTCGTTCTTAATTTACAATATAAAAATCAGCTTATCTATTTTATATTGAGCAAAACGAAACCATCATATTTTCTAGACAGCCGCAAAAAATTTAAAACCGATTGATATACCCTATATGAATCTTCGCCGCCGGAAAATCAAAAGGCTGATCGTCGACCTTGCCCACGGCGTAAATCAAATTTAACACCCCCACTTCGGTTCGAAAACTCATACCCGCACCGATGGCGTAGATGAGGTTTTGTCCGCTTAGGTGCTGACTGATATTCTCTACAAATCCAAAATCCCCCAGCACTTGAAAAAAGCTATTATTCTCCTCAGTATCCTATTTTCTCAATTTGTTCTACAAGGCCAATACAAACCCATGCTGGAGCCGGGTAAAGTTTGGACACAACATTTTGATTACTCTACTGCCGGCGGATTTTCAGATTCCATCTCTATGTCCGGAGCAGATTCGCTCATAAACGGCACGACTTACTATAAGCTTGAGGGGATACTTTTACCGGGAAATTGGCCTGGTAGCGATGTGGTTGGCAACCCCATACTGGCTCGTGAAGACACCATTAATGGCAAGGTCTGGATTTTTGTTGACTCTATAGAATACCTGTGGTATGATTATTCAGTAATGACCGGTGATACGGTGACTGTTTTTGCAAATAATAAAGAAACGTCTACAGTGCGTGATTCGCTTCTAAGTTATATCGTTACTCAAGTTGATACCTTTATAGATTTAGAAGGAAGCCCGAGAAAAGAAATACACTTGCAACATATTACACAGGGTGTTAATTGGGCATGCATCAATTATATGCCTATTGTTTGGATAGAAGGTTTAGGGTCGAAGCATGGAATAAACATGATTGCAAGACAAGGCGTCCTTTCAAACACACTATGTATTTGGAAGACAAGCACCCAACTATACCAAGGCATTGCATATGGCGATACGTGTTGGTTTGGTTCAACCATTGGCGCAGAATCACTTGAAAACACCTCTTATAACGTATTCCCCAATCCGGCAGTAGACCACGTTGTTATTCGTTCAAAATCACACCCCTTCAAGTCGGTAAAATTATATGACCTTCGCGGAAATGTCTTGTTGCATCAGCAAAACAATAACTATGATAGTGTTTTCTAAAAATTGACAAAAAGATGATTTCCATTTATTCATCATCCTCCTAAAGTTAAAACCAGCTGCAGCAAGCATGATATTTATATTGTCTCCCGTTATTCCTTTGTAAAAATTGCGATTTAGTCTGTGGTTTGCTTTAATATGCCCTATTACTGGCTCTATCCCTGCTCGTTTTTTGTGAGCGTTACTTAGCTTTTTCCTTTGGTAATAAGTCATTTTCTTTTTTGGAGGTGATGGTATCAATATTTCTGTTTCCCCTAATTGTTTTCTACCTCTGCAACCTCTATCCACTTTTGCTAGTTTTGGCATTTTGCCTAATAACCTTTTTACTTGTTCTAAGGCCGGTTCAAGCGTGTGTCCATCATACTCATTTCTAAAGCCCATTGCTCCGATAATAACACCTGTGTCTGTTTTTACAAATGAGGCTTTGTTGCCAAGTTGCTCATGTTATTTTTATTGATTTTATCGGTATTCGCGAATGCTAAAGCATTTCGTATTTTTTGTGTTCTTTGCCTTTCGATATGCAGCACACCTCTGGCTCATGTAATGAATAAATTTTGTTCTTTGAATACCTTGTTTGTGCTAATACTTGCTTGAATAATTCTAGTGTGGTTTGATATTTTAACATAGGTGGTAAGTTGCGCTCTAACTCTCTTACCAATCTTCCAGCTATGGTTTTTATCTTATTATCGGCTCTTGATGCTTTTGTTCTGTTTTTGGGATGATTTCTAAAACGTTGTTCTCTGGATAATTTTTTTAATGTTATTGTATAGGTCTGACTCATGGGAAGCCCCTCCTGATCTGCTATTGATTTACATTTATCAATGATCTTTTTATGCATTTTCGCATCTGTAGGAAAGGTGATGTTTTTCTCTTGTACGGTTGTGCCAACATTTACATTGTCGTCATCTCCATCTTTACCATTTACCCGGATGCTTACTTTTAAAATTAACTCTACGCCACTTTCACCTATTCGTTTTCTGAAATGCACCAATTCAGAAGCTTCACATGGGGCGCCTGGAACAAATGATGATTCACCACAAAAAAATTGGTAATAAATATTCTCGCTCCATTATTCTACAACGCTCTCATCTGAAATGTTACGAATATGCTTTACCATAAGCAAGCCTACCATTAAGCGAATGGGTTTGCCGGGACGACCATTGTCTTTGCAGTACAAAGGCTCAAAAGCTTCTTCAAAAATTTCCCAACGTATTCTATTGGATAAAATGCACAACGGGTGATTTTGGTTTAAAGTATATGAAAATGATAAAAATAAACTGGACTGGTTTTGAGACTTCTTTGGTGGTATCATGACAAAATACTGCAAGGTTTACACTTTAAAAATACAAAAACTTGCAAATATGCCAACCCAGTTTAACAAACAAATAATTAACAATCAGATGTTTAAATGGTTTTTTTAAGGGGCGACTTTTTAGTATTTCTGTCAAATAAATTTTGTCATGTCGTTTTTTTTTTTAATTTGACGTGATTGAAAATCACAATGTGGTCACATTGGTCTTTAGCCGACTTATATTTGTCAACGGTCGGGCATGGTGCTGAAAGTTGATAAAACTTAAATTTTTTAATCATGAAAAAACTAACGTTATTCTTGTTGACTTTTCTTATTGTTTTATCATGTTCAAAAGAACAAACTATTGACAATAATAAGCCCCAAACGTCTAATGAGTCAAAAATGCAAGTGTCAGACATCTTTAATGAAGGACTTATTGGTTATTTTGATTCTGATTCATCTTTTGTAACTATTGACGTTATTGAGTTTGAAAGCTTTTTAAATCACTTCTATGATTTTGATGATATTATTTTTGACTTTCATGAACTTAGGCAAACCGAAGGAGTCGATGATCAAATCTACAATTATGTATTTTCAAATAGTGCAACTTCAAATTATGCTACTCATGTAGTTTATCAAGATAATTATCCTGCATATGCAATTTTGCAAAATATTACATGTACTTGTACTAGCACTGATTGTAGATATGCTTTTGACTGTAATGCAAGTATTACAAACGGAAGTTGTGAATGCTCATCATGTGATAATACTTGCACAAAATCATCAAC
The DNA here is from genome assembly GCA_003566715.1 of Cryomorphaceae bacterium. Lineage (GTDB taxonomy): Bacteria > Bacteroidota > Bacteroidia > Flavobacteriales > Schleiferiaceae > CSBr16-58. The sequence goes on from PXCF01000131.1 coordinate 30,663, forward strand.
AGCAACTTCTGAAGGTTTTTGGTAAAATATATAAAAACCACCTTCTTTAGTAAAAGAAGGTGGTTTCTTAATTTACAATATAATAGTCAACTTATCTTTTAATATTGAACAAAACGAAGCCATCGGATTTTCTAGACAGCCACACAAAGTTTAAAACCGATTGATATACCCAATATGAATCTTCGCCGCCGGGAAATCAAACGGCTGATCGTCGACCTTGCCCACGGCGTAAATCAAATTTAACACCCCCACTTCGGTTTGAAAACTCATCCCCGCACCGATGGCGTAAAGGAAGTTCTGTCCGCTTAGGTGCTGACTGGTATTCTCTACAAATCCAAAATCCCCCAGCACTTGAAAAAAGCTAAAGCGATCGAGCGCGTATCGAAGCTCGAGGTTTTGTACAAAGTAGGTACTGGCAAATAAACTCTGCTCGTTGAATCCGCGCATGGTATTGATGCCCCCCAGTCGATACACTTCGTTGGACAACAATTCTCCGCCATAGATGGTGGCAAAATGCGTTTGTGCGTAAAAACCAAACTGTCCATAAATCGGCAAATACACCTTATTAATGGCTTCGGCAATCCATTGGTTGACGGATTCTTCGGAAGAAGAACGCAGACCGTTACCGGCGTTTGCAGAAAATTTAATCCCCTTGGTAGGCGCCATAAAGTGATTGGTATTGTCCCAAAGTACACCCAATTGCAAGAAGCGAGAAGAAAACCCGGCCACACCGGTTATCGGCAATTCTCCTTGACTGAGCACACTGGACGAACGCGACTCATAAAACAATCTCACCCGCCAATCTTGGTTGATGTAGAGTTGTGCACCAATCTCAGCCTCCAAAGAGAAAAAACTGGAGTCTTGCCTAAGCAAGTTGAGCTTTGCATCTAAACCAATGGGCAAGTGAAGGGGAAAAGGCACGGAAAGATTCACGTCGAGCATTTGCATTTCCACCCCCGGCCGGCGCCACTGCAAGCGGAAATCCTCTCCTTGATTGATGCTGTTGAGCAATCGAATATCGGCCTCACCGGTAATGGTTACACCACCTTCTGGTAAGTTATTTAAACCCGCAATACCGCTAAATGAGTTGTTTTTCTCCTCCTCCAAATATAAATAAAGGGTGGTTTTTTCTTCGGAAAACAGTACTTGAGGCGGACGCGCAAAGGTGAGATGCTCAACTCTATCAATGCGCTTTTCTGATTCTCTAATTTTTTTTTCGCTGTAGCGCATCCCCTTGGTTACCCCCAGTTGATACTTCAACATGGGACGCTTGATAGAGCTGTACCCTTTAATGGTGATGCTGTCGATGGTGATGTACGGTCCGGGGTCTATTTGCACATTGGCCGACATATCTCCTCCTTCTAAATTGACGGAATCAAATGATAGTGCGGCAAATGGATAACCATAGTTTTCGTAGTATAGTAAAACGTCTTCCACCCAAGTCATCGGCGATGATTCATTAAGTGGATCTTTTTTGGTCTTTTCCAATACAAACCTCGACTGCGCGTCCAATTGCAAAGCCTTCCACTGAAAATACGGACCGGCAGTAATCGAAATAACAAGCGTATCTGGCAAAAAGGACGAATCCACTTCCATTGAGGCCAACCAGTAATTATCACGAAGCAACTGGTTGAGGAGTCTTCTTCCCGTTTTCACCGCGTGATACACATCGTCGAAGTTGTTG
>PXCF01000046.1 GCA_003566715.1 Cryomorphaceae bacterium
CGGTGTAGCCCGACATTGTCACGTACACGGTATTCTCGTCGTTTGGATTTATCTCAATATGGGAAACCACCAATCGATTAGGTAAGCCCGGACCAACCATACGCCATGTATCTCCACCGTCTTCGGTTTTCCACGGACGTGTTCCCGTAGAATAGAAAAGTACATCGGGGTTACTTTTACTGATGGCCATTTGCCTAATTTTACCACTGGCGTTGTCTCTGAACTTTGTCCAAGAATCACCTCCATCGATTGATTTCCAAATATTGTCTTTGCCTACATAAAGTGTATTGGGATCGTTGGGATGCATGACATATGGCGTTACCCAATTACCAGACTCATCAATTTCCGTCATCAGTCTGGTGAATGTTGTTCCTCCATCCACGGATTTTCTAAGGTTTCCAAATTGTGTTGTTATATAAACGGTATCTGGATTTGATGGATGAATGATGGTATGCATGCCGTCTGCGCCGAAAATATGTTTCCATTTACCGCCCTCCAATCGATTTGTGCCGTTGTCTTGACTGCCAAACTGCATGATATTGTTGAAATTTGGACTTAAGCCAATGCCGTAAATTTGGGTAATTTCCAAGCCTTTTGACAAATCTTGCCACGACAAACCTCCGGTGACAGTTCTGAAGATTCCCCCGTCACAGCCTACGTAGAGCGTATTTCCGTGATACCCCAGATAATGTATATCTGCATGTACGTAAGGATGATTGTTGTTGTCGTATCTCCAGTGAGACATCAAACTAAAGGAGTCTCCGCCATTAAAGGTTCGCCATATATTTATACCTCCGGTAAAGACATGATCGGCATTGATGGGGGAAACAGCAATACAGAGATCATACCATCCTTGTCCTCGTTCATTAAACCCATTCACATCTCCGGCCAGAATGTTGGGAGTATCTAACTTTAAAACAAATGACTCACCTACATCATCCGAGCGATAAAATCCATGCAAACCCTGCGTTGCCGACGACGCCAGCAAGGCATAAACTCTGGAGGAATCGGCAGGACTAACACCTAAGGCGATTCTCGACACACCAGAAGGATTGGGTAAACCATCGGTTATTTCTGTAAAAGTAGCCCCTCCGTCTTCCGATTTGTAAAAGCGATTGGATGCAACAAATAAAACATCCGGGTTTAATGGATGATATGCCATTGATCTGAAGTTACCGCCCTGAATCACATGTGTCCAACTTGCCCCTCCATCTTCTGACCGATAAACGCCGTTGGATGTACCAACCATAATAACATTGGTATCATTAGGCGCGTACTGAACATCAGAAATGCGAACAAACGAACTCACATTCCACTGCAAACCTGTGGTGTCCCATGTATAACCAGCATCATAACTCACCAGCAAACCAATGCTGTATGTAGATGCACCATAGCCGTCTCCCGTACCTAACAAAATGGTTTGGTTGTTCTGTGGATTAATAGCAAAGCCGGTTGCGCCTATAACCGGTAAATAATCAGTTAAGTTTTCCCAATCACCACCAAGGTTGGGTGAACGCCAAAAACCTCCACTTGGTGTGGATAGGTATATGGTTTGTGGATTTATGGGATCAAGCTCAATCCAGTTGACACGACCCAGTCCGGGGTTGTAACCACTTTCGTGATTCTCCCAGTCACTTGGTCCCATCGAAGACCAGTTGCCTTGAAAACCACTCCTTGATTGATTTTGGTAAATACTTATCATTTCTTTCCAGGCAATGGCTGGATCCGGACGTTGACCGTTTAGACCGATACGCTCCTCCATATGGTAGAACCAACGCTGGAATTGCTTATGTCCTTGCCCCCTTTCATAAGGGAAATGACTCCATTCTCTGTCATAAGCCTCCTTTACCTCTTCCACGGTGTAACGCGAATCATGCATCATATCAACCCATGATGATTGTGCATACACATTGATATTAGTCAATTGAAAAATAATTGCTAATACCCCGGCATTAAAATACTTCATATTTACTCTCTTTGCAATTGTCTGGCCCAAAGACATTCAGCTAATAAATGCTGTCGTATACAATTAACAACGACAGCCATCAGGTGCGCATTATGAACCAATGTTTAATCCTCAAAAATACGTCATCGATGTAAAATAACGTAAAAAAACAAAAAATGAAGCCTGTAAGACATTTATCTTCTTCTAAAATCCGGGGGATTTTGACGCCATTCAAGAGGTCCATCACAGAAAATTTCAATAATCGTCGCCTCTTTATCGGGATCAAAGTGCGCATTTAACTGCTTGGTAAGATCTTTCCATACGTCTTCATTGAATGCCAAACAATCTATATCAATAATGACGATGTCCGTAGAACGTATAATGATATACATAGGTCTGGCATTATCATAGCCACGAAGCTTTCGCCCGGGACGCACTTGTTCTCCTTCAATAAAATTATCAAACCAAAACCTCAAGGAATTTTCCAGCACATATGGACTTTCAAATGAAAAGGCATGCACGTAAAGTTTAAGTTTCTTTTTTTGCCCGATCTTATTGGGTATTTTCTCTAAACTGCGAAGCATAAAAAAATCGGTGTACATATGCTCAGTCTCAAAAATAGAACCAACGTCACGTGGCCGTAAATTTAGACGCTTTACTTCGTACATATCCTCATTTTCTGATACGTACGCATTAACATCCTGTTCTAATTTGGTGATTTTTTCTTGTTGAGCCTGCAGCTTATTTGTTAAAAAAGTAGGTGAAACTAGAAAAAACAGAAAAAAAGACATTATTGGGACAAAAATTCCCATTTTGAACACATTGCCTGTGTCGCTAAATTTCTTAGTTATTGAATTACAATTCATTACAATTATTTAAAGTGAATGGCACATAGTTTGAACTAATCTCTTCAGTAGTAGTAGAGTTTTTCATAGTTAAGCCTTTTTAGGTAATCCCGGTGGGTAGTAGCTCCGGGATTTTTTTTGCAAACATATGAAGCAAAAAAGCATAATTAATCAGTACCAAATCTATTCCAATTATTATTCAAATTTAATAAATGCAGGTACATGTCATAAATACATGCAAGTTAACAATAATAAACTTCATTCTACAAATACAACCGATGAACTATATCTTCATCGCCATTAAACTTTTCAATAGCCTGACACGACCACACGCAAATAAAGTATAAACAAAAACACAGGAAGAAACACTCTTTAATTTGTGTCATATTTATACACTTTTTCCAATAATGAAACAAAAGCCGCTGGGCCAAAAAACGGAACCACTTGATTTTGTTTAACTTAAAATTCACAAGACAAGGCGGCACAGTCATTGCAATACATAGAGCAGTAGTAGTAGAGTTTTTCATAGTTAAGCCTTTAGTTAGGTGAAATCCCGGTGGGTAGTAGCTCCGGGATTTTTTTTTACCCCAATCAAAGCATTCTACAAATAAGCATGACGCTTAATCCACAAACCTGAATTACCCTTGACAAAATAGAATAAAAAAAACAGCCCGTAGGCTGTTTAAGAAAGAGAACTTTTTCCAATAAATAGAAAAATAAGTACAAAGCTTAAAGCTTATAACGTTGTTTTTTAGCGACTTGTTTTATTTTTATCCACTTGGCACAAAAATTGTCATTAAAAAAACAATAGTAGTAGAGTTTTTATAGTTAAGCTTTTGCAAGTAATCCCGGTGGGTAGTAGCTCCGGGGATTTTTTCATGGGACCAAGGTATAAAAAAAAATTAAATACTAACAAAAAAATGTTTATATTTTTTTAAATTATATTTTCTTTGCCTTTAAGTACGTTATTTCTTTCCCTTTACTTCTAAACATTTCCTCATAATAAGTTCTAACAGAATGAAGTACGCTGTCTTTTTTTGTTAACTGAAGGTCAATGTCAAAATAAGCTGCTTCCACGATAAAATCCTTTCTGTTTTGCAAAACACCCAAGGTGTAACCGTGTAAAAAGGCACTATCGGTCTTTAAATGCATCACACCTCCGGGTTTGAGCAACTTAGAATACTGATTTAAACGGTCTGGATGGGTCAAACGATGCTTGGTTCGTTTGTGTTTGATTTGTGGATCGGGAAAGGTTATCCAAATTTCGTCAACTTCCCCTTCATCAAAACAGCCGTCGATGAGGTTAATCTCCGTGCGCAAAAAAGCTGCATTGTCTAATCCTTCATTGATAATATCAGTTGCACCGTACCACAACCTTGCACCTTTGATATCAACACCAACGTGCAGGGATTCCGAGCTGGCTCGTGCCAATGCCACCGTATACTCACCTTTTCCACATCCCAATTCAACGACCAGGTGACCATCTCTACCAAACCATTCACGCCATTTTCCTCGAAGCTCTATGCCATTGGCGGCCTCATCTCTTGTAGGCTCAATGACGTGCTTATACTGCGCGTTGTCTTCGAACCTTTTTAATTTTTTTCTTGCCATGGGCGCAAAAGTACAACCGTATATTTGCTCTTGTCATGTCAAAGAAAATTTTATTTTGTGTACTCAATTGGGGATTGGGACACGCAACCAGAAGCATACCCGTCATAGAAAAACTCATTGACGAAGGCCATCAACTTCATATAGCCTCCGATGGAGAAGCCCTCGATATTTTAAAAAAGGCGTTTCCGCAGCTTACCGCCTATGAACTTCCGGCTTATAACATCAAATATGCCAAGCACGGTGTATTCTGGTGGGCACTTTTGCTACAAATTCCCAAAATGACACTGGTGATGATTAGGGAAAAAAATGCTCTAAAGCCTTGGCAACAAAAAGAAGGTTTTGACTGGATAATCTCCGATAACCGCTTAGGGTGTAGGCACGCCAAAGCGCATAATATTTTCATCTCCCATCAACTAACCATTAAAGGCGGACTCATCGGTTATGCGGCAACATGTATACACCGTCAAATCATAAAGAAACACCAAGCACTTTGGATACCCGACGATGAAAACTTAAGACTTAGTGGTGCGCTGAGCTCCTGGAAAAAAAACCCCTTGCCTACCAAATGGTTGGGAAGGCTGTCTCGCGTTCCCGACCCAATACCTGGCCTAAGCAAAAAGTATGATGCCATGATATTACTCAGCGGTCCGGAACCTCAGCGAAGCATTTTGGAAAAATGGCTTTTAGATAAACTCTGTAAAGAGTTCGAAAACATTGTTTGTATTAGAGGTCGTCATGCCGCCCCCATTAAAACAACCAATCAAGTCAGGCTTATCCCCTTTGCACAGCCGGAAGAAATTGCACAACTTCTCTCTGAAAGCAAACGCCTCTATTGTCGCAGCGGCTACTCGACCATCATGGACATTCATCCGTATGACATCGATGTAACGTTAATTCCCACACCGGGACAATCGGAGCAGGAATACCTTGCCGAGTACCACAAAGACAGAAGTGAATACTCTGTCATCCATCAGCCTTAGCGAATAACGAATACCGTACGTCTATTTTGTGCCCTTCCTTCTTCGGTGCTATTGTCAGCCACAGGTTTTTGCGGACCATAACCATTGTGCTGCAATCTACTCTTACTAATTCCATTGCCTACCAAATACTCATACACCACCCGTGCACGATTCTTACTCAGCGTTAAGTTATCGGCATCACTACCAACATTATCTGTATGTCCTTGAATCTCCACCTTTACATCAGGAGTGTTTTCCAGAAAGATGATAAACTCTTCGATAACTGCGCGGGCTACTTTATTTAATTCAAAGCTATTGGTCGCAAAGGTGATGTCATTAAGGCGATACTCCTCCCCTTTTTGAATTTCCTTTACTTGTAAATCGGCTTCTATAAGCGCATTTTTTTCGTCTCCTGCCAAAAACTTACTGCTAAAGGCTGCTCCTTTTTTCTTTACCGTAACTATGTGGTCCACTTCGGGGCTCTTGGCAACAACAGCCGCGTATTCTCCTGTGGTTTCGTCTATGTTGATTTGCTGCTTCTCCTTGGTATTGATGTTCTTAATCTCCAATGAAGCATCCAGCTCCGGTTGATTGTGCTCATCAAGCAATCGTCCCTTAACCAAGGTTACTTCACTTGGACGAATGACTTCGGGTAATTCAAAGAAAAACACGTCCCATCCGCCTTTACCTTTGAGTGTATTGCTGGAAAAAAAGCCCTTTGTTCCTTCTAAATTTACGGAAAGTCCCAAGTCGTCTTCTTCTGTATTGATGGGGTAACCAATATTTTTAGGGGTTTCCCACTCGCCGTTTTCATACACACTAAAGAACACGTCAAAACCTCCCAGCCCGGGATGGCCATTACTAGAGAAATACAGGGTCTTGCCATCGGAATGGATGAATGGTGACTTTTCGTCTTTAGGGGTGTTGATGTCTGGTCCTAAGTTTTTCGGCGCTCCCCAGCTTCCATCGCTGTTTCGGTGCGAAACATACAAATCAATACCGCCTCTGCCTCCTTTTCTATTACTGGCAAAGTAAAGCATATCCGCATTGGGACTGATAGAAGGTTGTGACTCCCAGCTGTCCGGACGATTGATCAAGTCTCCAACACTTTCAGGCACAGACCAATATGATCCGGTTCGCTTAGACATATAAATATCGCAATTTTGATACCCCTCCTTATCTCTTTCGCAGACGGTAAAATACAACTCACGATTGGCTGCGTCAATGGTTGGTCCTCCTTCATTTAGCCCTTCATTAAAAGGCGGCGGCATAGGGGAACCCTTCTCAAACTTACCATCGGCACGACGTTCAGCACGGGAAAACATTTCTTTCACCACCTTCTTGTCAATGGCAGGTCCGCCGTATTTATCTCGTTTTTCACTTCTTCTGGTAAAGAAAACCATCGCACCGTCGGGACTCACCACGGCAAGGTACTCATCGTCATCTGTACAAATGTATTCCAAAGGCTTGGGGTCAAAGGGTATGGGGTTGGACTTTAATTGTTCAATCAAACTCACCTCAGACATGATACGCTCTGCTTGTTTAACCAAGCGTTTATCTCGTTCGGGATGCTGCATGTAACGATTGAGTAGGTCAAAAGCACGCGCTTGTTGTCCGTTTTCCAATAGGATTACCCCTAATTTAAAAATAACTTCGGCTTTGTAATCCGGACAAATATCTAGCAAACGACTCCAGACAGCCTCTGTTACGCGAAGATTGCCGCTACGCGCATTAAACTCTCCATAATAGTAAAGCGCATGGGGATTGTTTTCGTCGGAACGAAGAGCCAATTCCAGATTTCTCTGCAACTCTCTTTGATTTTTTTGCTCCCACGCTTTTTGCGCCCGTTTAAACTGGTTCTCGGACACTTCCGCAACCTCTCTGTCACACTCGCCCAATTCCGGTTGAGCAACGAGGGAAGCACTTATAAAAACCAGAAATACACTAATCCAATTTATCACGATTACTTTGTGCTTCGTTCATTAAACCATCCGCTTCTCTCTGCGCTTTTTCTACGATCTGTCTAGCGCGATCATCGGCTTCTTTTTCTACACGCGAGGCATTTCTATCGGCTTCGCGTTTTAATCTACCGGCGGCTTCTTCGGCGGCTCGTTTCTTCAATAAGTTACTGCCTGCCTCGGCAATCAGTCGATCTCCCTGATCTTTGGCCTCTTGACGTAGTCGATTCCCCGTATCCTTACCGCCTTTCCTTATGCGTTCTGCTTGACGCTCTGCTTCAGCCACCATTCGGTCTGCTCGTTCTTGTGCTTCTTTTAAAAGTTTATCGGCTTCTTCGCGAGCGCGCTGCTTGCTCTTCTCAACAGCATCATCCACCTCTTCTTTTACACGATCTTTTACCTGACTTTTAACATCGTCAATAATGCCTTTTCCTAAACTTCCCAAGGATGTTTTCACCGTAGGGGAGTTGTATGTTCCCCCAATTAACACTTCTACTTCAACATTTGCAGGTGTTTTGGATCCAATCTGTGAAAGAAGTCTATCGGCACGAACACTTTTAAACGGCACCTCTAAAGCCATGGTAAAGTCCAGCGTTTGATCTAAGCCCGAGCTGCCTTCTACCGTACCTTTGAGTTGCTTTGCGCGCAATTCCGTAGGTTTGAGAAACAGTCGACCATTATTGATTTCAAATTCAGCCAATGTATTTGATAGCGCCAATTTGCGATATTCATCGTTCCTCAAAAAATCGGCAATTTTATCCAATACATCTGTTCTCAATACCACGCCTGCCGTACGCAGCATTCCTTCTGCAGATAGACTATTCAAATCTACCGATAAATCTGGGTTGAGCAAGGTGTTCATGGAAAAACGCGTTGAAAAAACACCTTCGGCCTTTTCCATGATTGGCGCCAATTCTTTGACCATATCCAACGTATTGTATGCTTCTACGAATGGAATGTTTGAAAGGTCCATCGCAAAAGACGCTCGGGGTTTTTCTTCTTTCGTATCCAACGAACCATCCATCACCAATCTACCGCCCATCAAATCCATCCGGGTTTGATTCATGCTTAAGGTTTGATCTTTTAAATGAATCTCACCCTGAAGGTTTTTAATGTCCATATTGTCGTAAACAATATTATCTAACCTGGCAGTTAGGGCAAAATCAATATTCTCCGGCAATCGAATATCCTCTACTGTCAGCACCTCCACTTCACCATCTTCGGTAGCGATCACTTTGGCGTTTTCGGGGTCCTCTTCCTGCATGAACGACATGAGCTCATCCACATTCAGCGTATTGGATGCGACGTTAAATCGGCCGTGTAATTCAACATCCGACATAACGTAGTGAATCAGATTGTCCAGCTGACCGGTGGCTTGTAAATCCGTTGAACCCAATATCAATTTAAATGTTTCTACAGTCACCTTTTCCGGTTTCAGTACCATGTAGGCATGGGGAATCTCCACTGGATGAGGCATGTCAGGGTCGGCATATCTAAAATCGCTCAACTCACCTTCCCCGTAGGCAATGATGTTTTCAAATGCTTCATTTTCCACATCAGACATTCTTGCAGAGAATTTGACATCAATATTAGCCAGACCTTTTATATCTAAGGCGTCTTCCAGCGGAACAACCTTCATTAAATCCTCTAAAACCAGTTTTCCCTTGGCATTGAGAGATACAGCCGGATCACTCAATGGCGTGGCTAGAGCAAACGAGGCATTAAAGGTTTGTCCGGCCATATTCATGGCAAACTGATACACATCGAGTTTTAACTTATCCAAATCACCACCCGGATGCTGAATGGATGCATTGATTGCCAGGTTATTGATTTCAGAAGGTAAATCGGGATACTTAATGCGTCCATTCTTTGTTTTCATTTTAATGTCCATAGCGGGATAGAGCTCATTGTCACCATCATATGTTCCATTGATGTGGCCGCTAAAATCAAATACACCGGACACATCAAGGCCTTCAAAGTCAGACATATAATACGCAGGAATTAGTGATATCAGTGGTTTTAGCTCGGAAGAGGGAGTTTCAAAGGTCAAATCCATATCAATGACATCATCGGGCATGGTGACATTTCCAAACAAATCGAGTCGCATGGCATTCAGCATGGCATAACTCCCTTCTTCGATGTCAATGGAAAAAGCGGGTTGATTAAATTTCAAATCGACATCGGCTTTGGCCTCTACATCAGCCAACATGGTGATGCCGTCTAAGATAAAGCGCAATCGATCAATGGTTGTGTTGGTTGAAATATCCACGTCATCTTGGGTGAAATTACCACTTAGCAAGTGATTTAGCCCCTCCATCTCAACGTACATATTGCTTTCGTGGTCTTCATACTTAAATGCCATGTCTTGAATACTAAAGCGACGCAGAGCCAGAGAAAAAGCAGTTTCTTCCACCGTAGCTTCATCGGCATACTCGGCATCTGTAGCTGCGTCTGGAACCATAATGTCGTAGTTGACCAAAACCGAATCATGGGCCACAATATGAATGTATGGTCGAATCAAAGCAATGGTTTTGATATCGATTTGATCTCCTCTAACAACGCTCATTAAATTTAGCGTAAGGCGAAAATCCTCAACGTGAAGCAGTGTCACATCGGCAAATGTATCCCTTCCGGTAATAGAAAAATCGTATACGTCCAGCGTAAGATCGGGAAAGTTTCTAATCAAACTGAGCCCCACATCTCTAAAATCCACATCAGCTGTAAGGTGTTTATTGGCCGTACTGCGAACCAAGTCCATGATTTGGTTTTTAAATAAAAACGGTGCGGATAACAGCAACCCCATCAAAAGAATAAAGATGACGGCAATGTATTTGATAATTTTTTTCATAGAAAGTCTTGGTTATGATGATTTGTGTGCACTTTCACTGCTGAAAAACGTTGGATTCAGCCTATGTATGGGTGCGTAAAAATAGCAACTATGCCTTACAAACACAAATGCGTCAATCAGCGACGTCAACGGGGTCGTTCAGACTGCCTTCCGAATGAGCGATTACAGTGGCGACTGTTGCATCGCCGGTAACGTTGACCACGGTTCTACACATGTCGAGAATTCTATCGATGGGTAAGATCAGCGCAATCCAAGCTGGATTTAACGAAACAGCTTCCATGACAATGATGAGCATAATGATACCGGCACTAGGCACAGCGGCACTACCTATACTGGCCAATGTTGCGGTTAATACGATGGTCAGCTGCTGCGCCAGCGTCAAGTCAACCATGTGCATTTGCGCGAGAAAAATAACGGCTATGGCTTGATACATACTGGTTCCGTCCATGTTGACGGTTGCGCCAATAGGCAGAACAAAACCGGTGATTTTTCGGTCCACCCCGACGCCTTTCTCAACACATTCTAAAGTGACGGGCAATGTAGCCGCACTGCTTGAGGTAGAAAATGCCAATAATTGCGCCGGACTGAGCGCCTTCATAAACTTGCGGTAATTCAACTTGCGTACAAACAGATGTACAATCAGTGGATATAAGCCAAAACCAAGTAAGGCCAAGCCGAACACCACTACAATGGCGTAGTATGTCAGCCCAGCAAAAATATCAACCATTTTACTGAGGTCATCGCCGGCCATTTCGGCAATCACACCCGCCATAAGTGCAAAAACCAAAAAGGGTGATGCCTTCATAACGAGGTCTACCATTTTCAAAAACACCAGATTAATAGATTCAACAAAGTCTTTTACGGACTTGGACTTTTCATCGGAAATAAACAAGAGGGACACACCAAAAAAGATTCCGAAGAAAATGATTTGCAACATTAAGCGATTGTCTCCCAGTGCCAAAAATAAATTATCCGGTACCATGTTGATGAAAAAGGCCAGCGGTCTGTCGTCCACTTTTTCCTTTTTTGCAGAAATATCGACATCTAAAGTTGTTTCGCCCATGCGCTGCGCCACACGTTCATAACGTTCTGCAAACTCGGGCTTACAGCTCAAGCAGTCCTCGTCTAAAAGCTCAATTCCCTCACTTTTGGCCCATACTTCATATGCCAAACGATTGTCTTCTCTCGAATCTTTGTCGACCAATTTACCCGGTGCAATTGTATTGACCAGCATCAACCCCATCCCCACGGAAATGACAGTCGTAACCAGATAAGCAAATAATGTTTTGGTTCCCAGCCTTCCGAGCGATTCCGGACTCCCCAAACCACCAATACCGCTAATGATGCTGAACAACACCAACGGCACGGCAATGAGCTTTAATAATCTGAGAAAGATATCCCCAAAAGGAGCAATCCAATCAAGTGTAAATGAAGACCAACCGAGCATTCCAGACACAAGTGCCCAGATAATACCCGCCACCAATCCCATGAGAATTTTCCAATGTAGGGCTATGCTTTTTTTTGGTTGACTCATGTTTTTGGTATAGGTCTAAGTGACGAAAAAAATGATAACCGCGTTTAACTAGTTTGGTAAGCTCGAGGCTTACCCCTACTCGGCTTCGGCTTCTAAATAATCCATCAATTCAAGAAAGGCATCGCGGTCTGCGTCATTCCAGTCACGGCGGGCTTCTGCCAATCGACGCATATGGCGATACATATGTCTTTTTCGAATTTCTAAAGCGGTGTAGGTTTGAAAACGGCCGTTCTCTAATCTAAATGTTCGCTCTCCAATGGTTCTGATATCGGCTATGGTTTGGTTGACCACTTCTCTTGACAATATTTCGTAGCGCTCCATAAACTCTCCGGCATTGGCCATCCCCTTTTCTTGGGTGTATTCATCCGCCACCGTTCTCATCGTCGAAGATACGGTACCGGCCAACCTGGCTTTTGCGTTGGTCATTGCACGGGTTTTAGAGGTATTGGCATCTTGAGAAATGGCTTGGCCGGTAGCGCGAAAATATCTGTTATTGGACTGGTACTTTCTTCCATCAAAGGGACCGGTCACTTCTTCTCCGGGTGCTTTAAAACTTTTGCAAGAGGTGGTAACAGCAGCTGTACCAATCAGCATAAAAAGCACCGTTAAAGAAGATAAAAGCTTGTTTGCTGTAGAAGTCATAATGTTTAAATTAAGTTCGACAAATATAGACGATAACGCGAATGTTTGCCAACGCCATGCCAAAAACATTTGTTACTCCCTACATTTGCCAATTATTCGACATCATCATATGCGCGGAAAATTTCTCAGTGGCATCACCTTCTTCTTTGTCCTGAATGTGCTCATCAAGCCCATTTGGGTTTTTGGCATTGACATGGTCGTGCAAAACCGCGTAGGAGCTGATGTTTACGGGGGGTATTTTGCTCTACTAAACATCACGCTCATGTTTGCCATTTTGCTCGATATGGGCATCAATATGTCAAACACGCGAAACGTGGCCGGTGACTCGTCGTCGATTAAGGCTTACTTCCCTTCCTTATTTTTCCTGAGAATCTTACTGTTTTTCTTTTTTGCCTTGGTGGTTGGTGCCACCGGCATCATACTCGGGTACGATGCCTATATGCTTAAATTACTGGGCTGGATGGTTGTCAATCAGTTTTTACTATCTTCCGTACTCTTTATTCGTTCGTACGTAGGAGGCTTACAACTCTTTAAATGGGATGCCTTTTTGTCCGTCGCTGATAAGTTCCTAATGGTGGTAATTATTGGGTTCATGCTTTACGGAAAAGACGAATCGTTTCACATTGAATACTTTATTGGTGGACAAACGCTGGCCTACCTACTGGCACTGAGCATTGGCTCGAGCGTAATACGTAGTAAGCTCACCCAAATGGCTTGGCAATTTGACCGCAAGCGAATAAAAAAAGCGTTGCAACAAGCACTGCCTTTCGCTTCACTTATTCTTGTGATGGGCCTTTACACACGACTCGACGGCGTAATGGTGGAACGCATGAAAGGCAGTGAATCCGGAGGAATGTATGCGGGAGCTTTTAGGCTGTTAGACATAGCCATACAGATAGGTGTACTGTACAGTTTCGTGTTAATCCCCGTTTTTACCCGAAAACTGAACAATCAGCACTATTACGGTACACTGATGCGCACCTCACACAACCTTTTGCTATCGATTTCTCTAAGTGTTGCCATGCTGGTCTTGGTGTTTCATCAGTCATTGGTCCATTGGTTTTACGACCACGCCACAGCGTCAATGGGTTACACATTGGCTATATTGATGATGAGTTTGCCGGCATTTTATATGGGGTATTTATACGGCAGTGCACTTACTGCGGGAGGAAAAACCAAAATTTTAAACCGCATCGCTTTGGGTGGACTGGGGGTTAATTTTTCTCTTAACATTGTACTGATATGGCATTACGCCGAAGTAGGCGCAGCCTTGGCAACTTTTTTAACTCAGTGGACTGCCGCATTGATGCAGATGTATTTTGCCCGTAAAATTTACCGGGTACACATTCACAAAATGCAGTGGATAGCACTGTTGACTATGGCATTAATGCAATTCATCAGTTTTAAGCTGCTTCTTATGTTCATGGCGTGGCCAGCAGCATTGATTTGCAGCGCACTCATCGCTATGGTGGCCCCATTTGCATTTGGATTGATTAACATTAAGAAGCTTAGAGGGTTGAGGAGTTAGTGTTTAGTATTCAGTGTTTAGTGTTTAGTATTTAGTATTTAGTATTCAGTGTTTAGTGTTTAGTGTTTAGTGTGCTGTATTTGAATTTCTACTTATAACTTTTAGTTTTTAACTATTAACTAATAAATCGTTGTTATTACTGGCATTGATTTAAACCACGTTTATCTTCAAAGTATATATCTTTAACAAATCATCAAATCACATAAAAAGTACCGTAATTATCTCTAAAGTATCATTTGATTTGCTATTTTCGCGGTCAGAGGGTTCACATGTTTTGTGAATCGCAAAAAACGTAATACGTATAACCAAACAAACATGAAAGTACACAACTTTTCTGCAGGTCCAAGCATCCTTCCTGATGAAGTGCTTAAACAAGCATCTGATGCGGTAAAAAACTTTGACAACCTCAATTTATCACTGATTGAAATATCGCACCGCAGCAAAAACTTTGTAGCGGTAATGGACGAAGCCACCGCTTTGGTCAAAAAACTCCTCAATCTACCCGAAGGATATTCTGTTCTTTTTCTTCAAGGCGGCGCAAGCATGCAGTTTACCATGGTAGCGCAGAACCTTTTAAAAGCTCAAAACGGGAAAGCCGCTTACACCGAGACCGGAACGTGGGCATCCAAAGCCATAAAAGAAGCCAAACTCTTCGGTGATGTCAACGTACTTGGTTCATCTAAAGATAAAAATTTCAATTATATCCCTAAAGGATACACCATTCCTTCGGATGTTGACTACTTTCACTGTACATCAAACAATACCATTTTCGGCACACAAATGCACGAGTTTCCCGATTGTGATGTGCCTGTGGTATGCGATATGTCATCGGATATCTTTTGTCGCAATATGGACTACAGTAAGTTTGACCTCATTTATGCCGGCGCTCAGAAAAACATGGGCCCTGCAGGCGCCACTCTGGTCATTGTTAAAGACGAGATCTTAGGTAAATCCGGGCGAACCATTCCTACCATGCTCGACTATAGCACCCACATCAAAAAAGAGTCGATGTTTAACACGCCGCCGGTATTTGCAGTGTATGTGTCTATGCTCACCCTCCGCTGGCTCGATAAAAATGGTGGTTTGTCTTGGATTGAAAAACGCAACCGAGAAAAGGCCGATATGCTGTACAATGAAATCGACAATAACCCAATGTTTGTAGGCACTGCAGCTAAAGAAGACCGCTCTTTGATGAACGTCACCTTCCTCTTAAACGACGAATCTAAAAAAGAAACCTTCGACGCCATGTGGAAGGAGGCCGGAATCAGCGGAATTAACGGTCACCGCGATGTAGGTGGTTATCGCGCCAGTATATACAACGCGATGCCTGTAGAAAGCGTAAAAATCTTGATCGACGTTATGAAATCATTCACACAAAAACACGGATAAATGGCAATTAACATCTTGGCCAATGACGGCCTTCACCCCGCCGGCGTAGACATGCTGGAAAAAGCCGGTTACAACGTTATTCTCAACAAAGTAACCCAGTCTCAACTCATTGAATATATTAACGACAATGATGTGTCTGTTGTATTGGTGCGCTCAGCAACCAAAGTTCGTCAAGACATCATCGATGCTTGTCCCGGACTTAAACTCATCGGTCGTGGTGGCGTAGGCATGGACAACATCGACGTTGACTATGCACGCAATAAAGGCATCCACGTGGTGAACACCCCCGCGGCTTCCAGTGATTCCGTGGCTGAATTGGCCATGGCGCACTTGTATGGCATGGTGCGTTTTTTACACGACAGTAATCGCAATATGCCCCTGGATGGCGACAGCAAGTTTGCCGATCTGAAAAAACACTACGCCAAAGGTCAAGAGCTCAAAGGCAAAACTCTTGGACTTATCGGCACCGGACGCATTGCTTTGGCCATGGCCGAACGCGCCGTAGGTGTAGGCATGAAAGTCATCGCCCACTCACCCTCCGGTCAAAATAAATCCGTTTCGCTGTCGTTTTTTGACGGGCAAACCATTGAGGTAACCATTGAAAATGTACCTATGGGTGAACTACTCAAAACCTCGGATTTTGTTAGTTTACACGTCCCCAAACAACCCAAGGCCATTCTCGACGCCAAATCAATCGAGAAAATGAAAGACGGCGCTGCCATCATCAATACCAGTCGTGGAGGCATCGTTGACGAAGAAGCATTATTAGCGGCCATCGACAGTGGAAAGATTCGTTACGCGGCTCTGGACGTTTTTGAAAACGAACCAACCCCGGCCATTAAGGTACTTATGCGACCTGAACTTTCCCTTTCACCACACATTGGCGCTTCTACGCTTGAAGCTCAAGCTAGAATTGGTGAGGAATTGGCGGAGGCTATTATAGAAAAGGTTCCGAATTAACGACAACACCGAGATTTTTTGTGACACATTAGCACTAAAAAATTGCTTGGTAATAAAAAAGCAGCATTGAAAAATGCTGCTTTTTTATTTTTGGTTGAATACTAAGAACTGCCCTATATGGCTGCAATTAATGCGGCAAAAAGAAGAATTGCCAAAAGCAATATAAATAACGCAATAGCACTAATAATGATACCGGCAATAGCCAGCCCTCTATTTACACCTGTGCCAAGATCGATGATGCTAAAAATCATCCCTGCTACAACGAATACAAGGCCTAATATACCCAAGGGAGTAAACATTAATATTAATCCTACCAGAGAGAGAACAAAACCCAATATAGACTCCCAACCACTACTGTTTGAAGCCATTGGCGCACTTGTCAAAGACTTTGTGTTTTCTGGCGAATCTGGAATCAGGTTTAAAAAAGCAAAGAGATCAATGAACTCTTGCAGAATGATCTCTGAGTTTTTAGATGTTTTCACGTCTTCGTCCGTGGCTTCCGTTGAAAAATTCGAATGTATTGCCGCAGGAAGACGAAGTGCTTCCCCATACTCTAAAACGGGAGAAACCCGCTCTCCATTCTCGATAAGGACATCATCGTTAACAAACGATTTTGTTTGTTCAACAGAGGTAAACTCCTCATAAGAAGCAATTTGCTCAAAATCCGATTTTTCTCTTTGGGTTTTAGGAATTTTCTTTTCAGACGACTTCCACTTAAATGTATAACCTCCTGCGTGACTTCTTTTGTAGACTTGACAACTTGTACCAAGCAAAATTACCAGGGCCATTAAAGTAAACTTTTTCATAAAAAACATAAATTAAGAGTTGCTTTAGTTTTGCAACCATAGTTAAACAAAAATTTAAGTGTGTAAAAATATATACAAAAAACACAATAACAACATTTTTATAAAAAAAACGCAATAAAAGCCAATTAATAATTAATAATAATTTGACTTTTAGTGTTTTATACTTAAAACAGATATAATCAAAACTTAAGTCACCAATATTCAAACCCTGAAAAAAAAGCTATTCCCAAAGAAGTTATACATAAAAAAGTACAACAGTCAGAAAAAATGACATTAAAATCAACTTATTCAGACATTTAAAAAATATAACAACAAAAAAACTAGATTTTTTGATAAATTACTTTGTCATTAATCTTTTAGAACAATATTTTAGCGGCATTAAATTTTATTTAACAACCACCAATGGTGATGAAAAGTCACCGTAAAATCAACTTTTTATGAAACAGTTATTTACACTCGTTTTTTGTCTATTCTTTGCGAATCTTAGTGCACAGAGCATCAACGTTGAAAAATTGGAAGATGATCCAAGAAAGTACAATAAAACCGTTTTGACGTTTGGTCTTTACTCTTCCACTTCATTTCTTTTAGGCCCTACTGGTGATGGTTATGGATTAGGCTTAAGCGGCATGCATGTATTAAATGATGATATTGACATCTATGCTAACTTCGGGATTGCGTTCAATGCAATAGATATAGAACCCTACGTCCAGTATTATTTCTTCGAACAGCTAATAAAAAGGAGGATGTTGACCTTGATTGGTCAAAGTTATAGCGGCAATACAAGAGTAAATACATACTTAAGAACAGATCAAGAGTACCTAATGCGATTGGGTGCTAGAGGAGGATTCCATCATATTAATAGAAGAACAGGTGAAACATTTAATTTTGATGAAAGAGGAGGTTACACCATTGGATCGCTTTTCGTAGGAGCTGTTTTTAATGGTCGACGAGGCGGAAGTTTTAACGCAGAAGATCTTGGACTGATCAAGTTTGCTACCGACTTAAACATATTCGCTGATGTTATGCTTCCCTTACTTACAAATAATAATTTACCTGGAGACAATGAGTCGTTTACCAGTAGTTTGGGATGGCGAATAGGAGCAAACCAAAGAAGTAAGAGTAGACTATTTGGCTCGAGGTTCTTTTTTGCTTCTTATCAATTCGAGATTGGACAATATGCAGATATGTTTGTCAGTGGTGATTCAAGACCATTAACTGCACGTATTTTTCTTGGCATAGGTTTAGGCTTATAATGGATCAAAAAATTTACCAACAAAAAGCCCGCAAATTGCGGGCTTTTTGATTGAATCAATATCAATATATCTAATTATGATTGCTTTACAAACTGAACATTGAGGATCAAGCGTACCTCATCGCCAACAACCACGCCTCCGGCTTCGGTTACTTGGTCCCACTTGAGTCCAAATTCTTTACGGCTGATTTTACCGGTGATTTCAAATCCGGCCTTATGCTGACCGTATCCGTCAACCATGGTTCCGCCTAATTCAGCTTTCAAACTAACTTTCTTGGTGTTATCGCGAATGGTTAAGTCGCCGGTCAATTCAAAGTTTGAATCGTCTTTCTTTTGCAACACGCCGTTCTTAAAAGTCAACTTAGGATAGTTTTCCGCATTGAAAAAATCATCGGATTTCAAGTGCGCATCTCTGTCGGCAACATTGGTGTCAATGCTGTCAATATTAGCACTAAACTCGGCGGCAGCTCCATCAAAATTTTCGCCTTCGGCATGCAAGACTCCTTCAAACTCTCTAAAATATCCGGTAACGGTTGAGATGACTAAGTGCTTTACTTTGAATTGTACTTCGCTGTGGGTTGGGTCAATCGTCCAATTTGTTTTACTCATGGTGGAATTTTTTGTGATTACTAATTATTCTACTAATTTAACTGATTGTATATCATAATGTTGATTAATCCACCTTAAGAAAGACAACCGCTTATTTGCTGAAAGATCTGTGCGTTGGATACCGCAAAAAAAGGTACATTTGTGAACACCTTTTGCGACGGACACGTTATTTATTTAAAACAAGCGCATGATTTCCACGACCAATCAAACAGATATATCTACAATTGTTTCATCTCAGAAACAGTACTACCGCACACAAATAACCAAGTCTACAGACTTTCGTAAAGAACAGCTGCGAAAACTGAGGAAAGCCATCATTCAAAGCGAGGATGAGCTCTACAAAGCGGTAGATAAAGACTTGGGTAAAGGCTATGAAGAGGCATTTCTCACCGAAATGAGCTTAGTCATTAAGGAGATCGATTTGCACGTAAAAAACCTTGCCCGCTGGACAAAACCCAAACGCGTAAGCACGCCAATCTACCTCCTCCCCAGTCGCAGCGAAGTGGTGGCCGAGCCCATGGGCGTGGCGCTCATCATTGGTCCGTTTAACTATCCCTTTCAGCTCACCATGGCGCCCTTGGTAGGGGCAATTTCCGGTGGCAATTGTTGCGTCATCAAGCCATCTGAACAAACGCCGCACACCGCAGAGGTCATCAAAGACATCATCAACAACACGTTTGAATCTACATACTTACACGTCATCACCGGCGACATAGAAGTGGGCAAAGCGCTTTTAGAAGAAGCGTATGACCTCATATTTTTTACCGGTAGCACCAACGTGGGTAAAATCGTGATGCAAAAAGCGGCTGAGCACTTATGTCCGGTCATTTTAGAACTGGGAGGAAAAAGCCCCAGTATTGTTCTCCCATCTGCCGATATTGCAACCAGCGCCAAACGCATTGCTTGGGGAAAAACCATCAATGCCGGACAAACATGCATTGCTCCTGATTATGTATTGGTTCACCGCGATATGGCAGATGCATTGATCGACGGCATCACCTCCCATTGGAAAGACATGTTTGGCGAAGAACCAAAAAATAGCAGCTATTTCGGACGAGTTGTTAGCGAACGTGCTTTTGAGCGTTTAAGCGGCTACTTAGACAATGGAGAGATCGTCTACGGTGGACAAGTCGACAGAAATTCACGCTACATCGCCCCCACCATCCTTCGCAATGTGCGCATGAACGATCCGGTTATGCAAGAAGAAATATTTGGTCCGATATTGCCCATTATCACTTACAACAACTACGTTGAATTAGAGGAAATGTTGCCCGAAGAAAAACCACTGGCTTGTTATGTATTTGGCAAAAAAACAGAAGCGCTTAAATGGTTTGATCACATCGATGCCGGAGGAGGCGCCATCAACGACACCATTTTACACGTGTCCAATGCCAACATACCATTTGGCGGTGTGGGAAAAAGCGGTATAGGCAACTATCACGGAAAAAGCAGTTTTGAGGCCTTTACCCACCAGAAAGGTCGCATCATCTCAAAAACGTGGATCGACCCTAATTTGCGCTATCCACCTTATAAATCATTTTCTTGGGTGAAGCGATTGCTAAAATCGTGGTAAATCTATTGGCCAAATAGCGTTACCTTTGCGGCCAAATTTTATGTCATGTCTAGTATCGTCGCCATTGTTGGCCGCCCAAACGTAGGTAAATCTACTTTTTTTAATCGACTCATTCAGCAGAGAGAAGCCATTGTAGACGCTACAGCAGGTGTAACACGCGACCGCATTTACGGTAAAACCGACTGGAACGGTCGTCACTTCTCTGTGATTGACACGGGTGGGTACATTACTGGCAGTGACGACGTTTTTGAAGACGACATCCGCAAACAGGTTATCCTTGCAGTTGAAGAAGCCAACCTGATTTTGTTTTTGGTAGATGCACAAATGGGGCTCACCGATATGGACAAAGAAGTGGCTCAGGTGCTTCGCCAGGCCAATAAGCCCGTTCTCTTGATAGCCAACAAAGTAGACAGCCCCAATC
The DNA here is from genome assembly GCA_003566715.1 of Cryomorphaceae bacterium. Taxonomy (GTDB): domain Bacteria; phylum Bacteroidota; class Bacteroidia; order Flavobacteriales; family Schleiferiaceae; genus CSBr16-58. The sequence goes on from PXCF01000046.1 coordinate 20,881, forward strand.
AATTTGCCTTAGCAGCAGAATTTTACGCCTTGGGACTGGGCGATTACTTTCCCATCTCCGCCATCAATGGCAGCGGCACCGGAGAGCTACTCGACGAAATCGTGGAAAAACTCCCGAAAGAGCAGGTGTTTGAAGAATTGGATTTACCCAAATTTGCCGTGGTTGGAAGACCCAATGCCGGTAAGTCTTCGTTCATCAACGCATTGATTGGCGAAGAACGCAACATCGTTACCGATGTGGCCGGTACCACACGCGATTCCATTCACACCCGATACAACCGCTTTGGAAAAGATTTTTATTTGGTCGATACCGCCGGGATTCGCAAAAAAGGAAAAGTACACGAGAATCTTGAGTTCTACTCCGTTATGCGTGCCGTTCGTGCCATTGAAAACGCCGATGTGTGCTTTCTCATGATCGATGCCACCAGAGGGGTAGAGGCGCAAGACATCAATATTTTCGGACTGATAGAGCGCAACAAAAAAGGCGTGGTTATTTTGGTCAACAAATGGGATTTGATCGAAAAAGACAACCACACCATGGATACCTTTAAAAAGGTCATCCTCGAACGCATCCAACCTTTTGTGGATGTGCCGGTAATTTTTGTTTCGGTATTAGAAAAACAACGCATATACAAAGCCATTGAAGAAGGCATTGCTGTATATGAACGCAGAAGCAAACGCATCCCTACCAGCAAATTAAACGATGTCATGTTGGACATCATCCAGGCCTATCCTCCACCGGCTGTCAAGGGCAAGTACATCAAAATTAAGTACTGTACGATGCTGCCTACCGATACGCCGCGTTTTGCCTTTTACGCCAACCTACCACAATACATCCGCGAACCATATAAGCGTTTTATCGAGAATCAACTGAGAAAGAACTTTGACCTTAACGGGGTTCCCATTGAGGTCTACTTTAGAAAAAAATAAGCCGCACGGGTGGTTTTGTTAGTCAAAGTTGGGCGTAATTAATACATCCCGTATCTTTGTACCGTAAAGATTTTGATTATGGCGATGCATTCTTTTCCACAAACGGAAACGCAGGAAGTTCTGGAAACCAAAACCAGTGATGGGTTTAACATTGTGCTCTTTAACGATGATGTCAACACCTTTGATTGGGTAATCCACTCCCTGGTTGAGGTATGTGAACACCAGCCGGAACAAGCTGAACAGTGTGCCTATATCGTTCATTACCGCGGCAAGTGCGATGTAAAGAAAGGAAGCTATGAGGAATTAGAACCTCAGTGCTCGGCTCTGTTGGAACGTGGTCTATCTGCTGAAATTCAATAACAACAGTCCAAAACTCAATGGCTAAAAAACAGGATCAGGGCGACATGTCCTTTTTGGAACACTTGGAAATCCTTCGTTGGCACATCGTACGCTCTGTTGTTGCCATTCTGATTTTAACGATTTTCTTATTTACACAAAAAGCTTGGTTGGTAGATTTTATTCTCCTAGGCCCTGCTAATGTTGACTTTTTCACCTATACATTCTTTTGTGAATGGAGTGGTAAACTTTGGAATGGCTCCACGTTTTGTATGGATGAAATGCCGTTCACTCTTTTGAATGTAGAAATGGCCGGACAATTTTCCGTGCACATTTGGGTGTCGCTCATCGCCGGATTTATTTTCGCTTTTCCCTACATCTTATGGGAGGTTTGGCGATTTGTCAAGCCCGGTTTGCGTGAGAACGAAAGAAAATCCTCCAAATGGACCATCTTTGTTTGCAGTATTCTTTTCTTTATCGGCGTCGTGTTTGCCTACTACTTAATCGTTCCTCTTTCGGTTCAGTTTCTAGGTGGGTACACCCTCAGCGCATCGGTTACCAATCAAATTACCATCTCCTCTTACCTCAACACCGTATCTTCCATCCTACTGGCCTGTGCCATTTTGTTTGAGCTGCCGATGGTTATCTTTTTTCTCTCCAAAATTGGACTGGTCACCCCCGAATGGATGCGCAAATACCGCAAACACGCCTTGGTGGTTACCCTTATTTTATCGGCCATCATTACTCCACCGGATTTATCCAGTCAGATTTTGGTGAGTATCCCCGTCCTTTTCCTTTACGAAATCAGCATTTTCGTTTCCAAATACGTACATCGCAACCGTTCGCTGGCCTAACCCAGAATCGCGCACTTATATAAGTCCTATGAGCATAAATGACTAATAGGCATCTCCGAATTTCGGTTGCTTGGTCGTTTAATCCATTTGACCGAACGTTTACTGACAACTTATACCATACAAAAAAGGGGCGCAAAATATTGCGCCCCTTCAGAGATATAATTCAACGTATCTAAAAAAACGTTATTACAACAAGGTCGACGGACATACATATTCCGATACCTCAACCTTTTCGCTTTTCTCAATCTCACCAAATCCGCCAATGACGTCAACGACATTGTCAAAACCGCGAGATTTAAGAATAGAAGCGGCAATCATGCTGCGGTAGCCTCCGGCACAATGTAAGATAAACGTTTCGTCTTTAGGAAACGATGCCAAGTAATCGTTGATTTGGTTCAACGGAGTGTTCTCCGCATTAATCACGTGGTGACTATCGTATTCGCTTTTCTTGCGAACGTCAAATACTTTGGACTTACCAGAAGACATCTCTTCAGCAAACTCATCCACAGTCAAGCGGTTGATGCTGTCGACTTGCTTTCCTGATTTTTCCCAAGCAGCAAAACCACCCTCCATGTAACCAATGGCGTGGTCATATCCCACGCGCGCTAGGCGAATGATGGACTCTTCTTCTTTACCCGGCTCGGTAATCAACAAGATTTGTTGTTTGATATCGGGAATCATCTCCCCTACCCACATGGCGAAATTGGAGTCTAAACCAATATTGATGCTGTTGGGGATAAATCCTTTAGCGAACTCACTGGCCGGACGCGTATCGAGCAATAAGGCTCTGGTTTCGTTGGCCGCTGCTTCAAAGGCATCCGGATTGAGTGGTTGCTGTCCGCGGTTCATTACCTCCTCCAAACTGTCGTATCCTTGGATGTTCATCAAAACGTTTTTAGGAAAATATCCCGGAGGCGCGGTCAATCCAGTGAGCAACTCTTTGATAAACTCTTCGCGACTCATATCCGGACGAAGTGCATAGTTGGTTTTCTTCTGATTTCCGAGTGTATCGGTGGTTTCTTTGCTCATCATTTTCCCGCAGGCACTACCGGCACCGTGGTTGGGATAAACGATAAGATCGTCGCTCAAAGGCATGATTTTGTTGCGCAATGAGTCGTATAGGTGTGAGGCCAGTTTCTCCTCGGTCAAATCCTCAATCACGTGCTGCGCAAGATCCGGACGACCAACATCGCCAATAAACAATGTATCACCGGTAATGATGCCGTGCTCTTTGCCATTTTCATCAATCAGTAAGAACGTGGTTGACTCCATGGTGTGTCCGGGGGTATGAATCACGCGAATGGTGTAGTCTCCAACCTTAAACTCCTGGTTATCTTCCGCGATGATGGCGTCAAATCCGGGTTTTGCCGTAGGTCCGTAAACGATATCGGCACCGGTTTTCTTAGCCAAGTCAAGGTGACCGGATACGAAGTCGGCGTGAAAGTGTGTTTCAAACACGTACTTCATTTTGGCTCCGTCTTTCTCAGCGCGGTCGATGTATGGCTGCACCTCTCTTAAGGGGTCAAAAACAGCAGCTTCTCCTTTATTCCCAATGTAATAAGCGGCATGTGCAATACAGCCGGTATAAATCTGTTCTACTTTCATATCGATTGGTTTTTAATGTTCAACGATACAAAGGTAGAACGCTTACGGCTGGAATATCATGACTTTAGTCACACAAGCCTTAGTCGAAGCCTACGACGTCCATTTCATCGATGAGGTAGCCTACACCGCCTAAGGTTTCTACCACCCAAAGAATGTAGCGGGCGTCTACCATGATGTTTCTACAGCGCTCAATGTCGTAATTCAAGTCGCTCATGGTGCCTTCCCAGGCGCGGTCGAAGTTGAGGCCGATTAAATACCCATCGGCATCAAGGGCCGGACTACCCGAATTGCCGCCGGTGGTGTGGTTACTGGAAATAAAGCAAACCGGTAAGCGGCCACTTTCATTGGCATAGCGTCCAAACTCTTCATTTTCCAATAAGGCGAGAAAATCTTCCGGCAAATCAAACTCGTAGTCACCGGGAATGTATTTTTCTAAAATGCCTGTATCCGTAGTTTGCCAGTGGTATTCCACCGCGTCTACGGGTGCAAATCCCTCTACTTTCCCGTAAGACACACGCAGGGGGAAATTGGCGTCAGGGTAAAAGCGTTTTTCCGGAAACACCACCATCAATCCAGCCATATAGGTTTTCTGGTGTTTGTTGATGGCGTTTTGTAGACGGGCAAAGTTAGGTGCAACTATATCGGTGTAATTGTCCATCAAGGCCTCGGCTATATCAAACAGCACACTCTTCTTCAAGGCTTTAATAAACTTCTTGGCCTTGCCCGATTCGTCGAAATCCATCAAATGGTTTTGGAAAAACTTGTCGTTAAATCCTTTTTCGGCAATGGCCGCCCAATCGCCATTATTAGAGCGATCGATGTCCACGATACGCTGTGGGGTCAATTCACCCAGACGCTTAATATAAAGCGGCATGATGGTCGCCAATGCTTCTTGGTCGGCCTCGGCAGCGTAGTCTTTTTTCAAAGAAGCTATGCGCTTACCTATCTGCATCATGAACGCTTCCTCATCGATTTCGCCGCTTTCGAATGTTCGGGTTGCGATGATGATCTCTCGAATGGTGCGCAGTGCTTCCACACCTTGAATGCCCACTTCTATGTAGTAGTTGCGCACGCGGGCGTAAGGCACCAACGAGGCGTAATAGTGATTCAAACTATCGATCACGTAGCCATAGGTACTATTGAGCTCAGGGTTGCTGAGCAATCGGCGACGGAATTCAAACTCTAAGTCTTTTTTTCTTTGGACACCCTTGCTTTCGCGGATACCGATGTTCTCTCCGCGCCATTTTTTCCAAGCATTGGCGATGCGCGCGTACTTGGCAGCATACTTAATGCGCACTTCGTCGCTGGCGCGCATGCGCTGATCGAGGTTAGATAACAACACATCGCGCACCTCGATGCGTTCGGGATTATAGACTTCAGTGATATATTCCACCTCACGCGCGGGCAGGTATTGTTGTGTGCTACCGGGAAAACCAAACACCATGGCAAAATCTCCTTCATTTACGCCTCCGGCATTGATGGTGAGGTGTTTTTTGGGTTGATATGGCACATTGTCTTCCGAGTAATCGGCGGGTGAATTGTCGGCACCGGCATACACTCTAAACATAGCAAAGTCGCCGGTATGACGTGGCCACATCCAATTGTCGGTATCGGATCCGTACTTACCAATGGCTGAAGGCGGGGCGCCTACCAGGCGAACATCTTTAAAAATCTCTTTTCCTATAATAATGTATTGATTGCCGTAGAAAAACGGCTTGATTTCAAACGTCCAACCCTCATATTGTGTTTCGTACTGTTCTTTCACCGCTTTGATGTTTTCCGCCGTTGTAGCTTCACCGTCTAAAACGGCGTCGGTTACGTCCTCCATTAAGCGAATAAAGGTAGCGGTGAGTCCGGGATTCTTGAGTTCCTCAGATGCGTCTTTGGCCCAAAAGCCCTTAGTGAGCAGGTCGTTCTCTACGGAAGAATGCGATTGTATTTGTCCGTAACCACAATGGTGATTGGTCAGCAACAACCCCTTAGACGAGATCATTTCTCCGGTACAGCCGCCTCCAAAAATGACCACTGCATCTTTCAAACTGGCCTTCTCAAAGTGATAGATATCATCGGTTGTGATGCGCATACCCATGGCCTTCATTTCATCGGCATTGAGTTTTTCTAAAAAAATAGGGACCCACATGCCCTCCACGGCGGGAAGTATACGGGCAACCAACAATAGAGTAAAAACAATGATTGTCTTACGCATAACTGAGAATTTATTAAATGAACGGACAAATCTACAAAAGAGAGTAGACATTGGCCTATAATTTAAAGGCATTAAACAGCAAAACTGAATGTCGAAAAATAAGCCCAGCAGCGAAGTAGCAACATCTTCTCCTAAACAAGAGCATCACCAACCATTCAATCGCCAACCTACCCTCCACTATTATTGCTTCACCACCCGAATCCTCTCTTCACTGCCATCGGCATAACGGATACTTAAAAGGTAAACACCGGACGGATGTGCAGCGGATTCAATGTGACATTGATTGGCTTTATCGAAGGTTTGTCGGTAGACGACCACACCCGCCATGTTGGTTAACTGAAGCAATGTAAAGGGCTTGTCTGACTTCACGTGCAAATCGCTTTGATGCGGATTGGGGTAAATGCTTGCGGCATTAACTTCGGTCTGCGTAAAGGTTGGGTTGGACAACAGCGCATCACGGAGCCAATACACAATGGTGTCGCCCAATGATCTGGGAACACGGGGGTGATTGGGTGGTGTGAGGTAATGGTTGAGCTCGGGAATGAGGTAAAAGTCGTGGCCACCGGTGGTTTCCTGCTGAAAGCGGAATAACTCTGAGGAAGGGACATTGAAATCTTTTTCGAAGCCGAGAAACAAAGCCGGCAATTGCGCTTGGTCGTAGAGAATGGCGACCGAATCGGCGGCGTTGATGTAGGTATTCCACTCTTGCGGTGAGAGTCCGGCAAACGGAGGCAAGCCGGTGTAATTTTGCTGGCGAACTTGATTAAAATAATCGATAACTTGTTGTCCCTGCAAGGCCGCTGCAGCTGAGTCGCCACCACAGGAGTCAGCAATATCAATTAACTGGGTTTTTAAAATGGAATCCAGTGGGGTGCGGTTTCCCGCAACTGAAATAATCGCCTTGACATCATTTCGCCTATTGGCCATCACAGAAACAATCATCGCGCCCTCGCTGTGTCCGGCCAAAATCAGTTGATTCGTATCGATGTCGGAACGGGTTTTCAGATAATCCAAAGCCGACATACCGATTAAAAAGACGTTTTCAAAGGAAAATGGTCCGGCATAATTTGGGCACGAAATGGTGATGTCGTCGTAACGCAACACGGCATAACCGGAATCGCTCAATAGTTGGCCGAGATCGCGCAGAGGATAAACGGTGTCTCCCACCAAGCCTGGATACAAGCAGTTGATATTTTGGTTGGGTGCTAAGTGAATCCGGGTATCTCGATCGTTTTGTCCGGAACCGGAAACGAGCACGATGGCGGGGTGCGGGCCATTACCCGGCGGCATGTCGATAACGCCTTGAATGTTACAGCCTCCATGAGTGAAGCTTATGTTGGTGGTTTGTGCCGACAGGGTAAACCCGAGAACCAGAGCGAGGAGTGTAGATAATTGCTTCATCATTTTAAAGATATATGGTTGATAAAAGTGAAAATCTATGTGAGATGTTAAAGATTCATCATGCATGATTTTCAAGGGGTCTAATTTAACGAACAAGTTATTTCTACCAAAGTAAATCTTACATACGTTGTTACTAAGCGTAATTTGCTGTTTTCGCAACCAACAACAAAATAATTATGTAGCTTTATAGCCCCTAAATTTTCAAACACGCATGAACCAGATTCAGGAAAGAGTTGCGGATTTCATCAAGGCTTACCCTCCGTTTGACCTACTCAAAGCGGAGGCCTTGACAACGGTTGCGTCGTCTATAGACATCGATTACTGCGAAAAGGAAACGGCTATTTTCAAAGAAGGGCAAGCGCCTCTGCCCCACTTCTACATTGTTCGCAAGGGAAGCGTACGTATCAGCAGTAACGGAGCATTGATAGACATGTGTGATGAAGGCGATGTGTTCGGTGTGCGGGCCTTAATAGCCAACGACACCTATCTCGCCGATGCCGAAACGGATGAAGACTGCATACTCTACAAAATTCCGTTGGCTGCGTTCAAGCAGATTTTGATAGAAAACCCGGCCGTTACACACTATTTCACTTCCGGTTTTGCCTCCGGAAAGTCTTTGCCAAAAACGCCGTTTCGCATGCCAACTTCCTCTTCGGTATCAACCCACTTTATGAGTGGCATGCAGGTGGTTGAGTCTCGGCGAGAGGTATTGTGCTGCAGCGATAGCGATCTCATTAAAGACGCGGCTTGTTTAATGAGCAAACGCGGTGTTGGTTCCATCGTGATCGTTGATAAAGCCATGTTGCCGCTAGGAATCATTACCGACAAAGACCTACGCAATAAGGTTGCCACCGGTTTGGTCGAGATCCATGAATCGGTGGCAGAAATAATGAGCAGTCCGGTGGCCTGTGTGCCGCCCGATAAAACGCAGACCGACTACCTCATCATCATGCTTACCAAACGCGTTCACCACCTCTGCGTTACCGAAGATGGCAGTCGGCACACCCCGGTTATTGGCATGATTACCGAGCACGACCTTCTTCTTCTGCAGGGCACCAATCCGGCAGTTATTCTCCGTGAAATGGACAAAGCGACATCCCTTGATCGACTAGGAACGCTCCGAAAACACGCCGCTGATTTGTTCAAACAACACCTCAAACAAGAACTACCTATTGGCGCTACCTGTCGATTGGCCACGGCCATCAACGACCGTTTGCTGCAAAGAGTAATTGCAATGGCCACAGAAACAATTGGACCTCCTCCCTGTAAATTTAATTGGCTTGCATTGGGAAGCTTGGGGCGTGCCGAGCAAATTTTACAGACCGACCAAGACCACGCCTTGGTTTTTGCCGAAGAAGGCCATCAAGCTTACTTTTTAACATTGGCAAAAATGGTGAGCGACCAGCTCGAGCAACTGGGCTTCCCTAGAGACCCGGCTGATGTATCGGCAGAAAACCCCAAGTGGTGCCTGTCTTTAAACGACTGGAAAAAACAATTTACCCGCTGGATGCGCACGCCCGATAAAGAAGCCATTTTACATTGCAATATCTTTTTCGATTTTCGGGGGGTATTTGGCGATCATACGCTGCATGAAGAACTGCGAAAGCACATCAATCACGAACAAACGGGTATTGATTTGTTTACCGCTTTATTGGCCAAAGAAGCAGTGGAGACACCGGCGCCTCTTTCCTTCTTCCGCAATTTGGTTGTTGAACGCTCCGGCACGCACAAAGACCGATTTGACCTAAAACTTCGGGTGCTTTTACCGCTGGTTGATTGCGCCAGAGTATTGGCCCTTACCCATGCCATACCCTCAAGTGGCACCACAGATCGATACGAGGCTTTAAAACAAAAATTACCCGAACGCACGACGTTGTTTAACAGTGCTGTAGAGGCCACCCAGTACGCCATCAGACTCAAAGCCGCCAGTGGGTTTAGGAACAGCGACAACGGCCGTTACATCGCTCCGGACATGCTTAGCAAACTGGAACGTCAAATGCTTCGCAGCGTGTTTGAAACCATCGACGACCTTCAGCAAATGCTCAAATTATCCTTTCAAACCGATCGTTTGAGATAACCCATCGAAGTGCTATGAAATAAGCATAAAGGAAATTATTTGCTACACAAACACCTAATGAAAATAATTTACTTTATGCGATTCCATATGGCCATCTAAAAATCAAATTAGCGACCTCCAAAGGAAGACACGATGTGAACCGCTCTCATGAGCACATTTAAAACATAAACAAAAGGCGAATAATTTATTCACATATGAAACATTGGTTTAAAAAAAAGAAGCCGTCGGGATGGTCTTGGTTAGAAACGCTAAAACCTCCCGCAAGAAGCAGTCTGATAAAAGACCTGGAGTTTGTGGCGTTGGACTTGGAAATGACCGGTCTGAACAGCAACACAGATCGCATACTTAGCATCGCGGCCGTGAAGGTCATCGGCTCAGAGGTTTCCCTGTCGGACATGATTTATATTGAAGTCGATCAACCCTACACGCACCCCGATGCCGCAGCCATTCACGAACTGTTGCCCCATCACGGCATACCGGAGCACGAAGCCTTAGAGAAATTGGCCTGGTACTGCGAAGCGCGTCCCATTGTGGGCCACTTTACCCAACTGGACCGTGCATTTCTAAAAGCTGCTTTTAAACGGGTGGGGGCAAAATTTCGCAACGACTTCTGCGACACGGCAGCACTCCTTCCGAGGGTCGACAACCACTTTCATCCGGACGAGCACCCGGCAAAAAGCGACTGGAAACTCGAAAATATTTGTAAACGGTACAACTTACCCAACGACGACATGCATCACGCTACCGGAGATGCTGTTGCCACGGCTCTGCTGTTCATTCACATAAAACGCGCACTGGAAAAAAGAGGCGTCAAACGACTCAAAGATATTGTCCTTTAACCGGTAGGCGTTTTTCAATACAGCACGCCCAAGGTTATTCTCATACCATCATCATAAACATCTGCAAAAAACCAGTGTTAATATCACTTCATTTTCCACATATGTACAAACGCATTTCCAACGACACCATCCAAAACACCATCAACCATCGTCCATGGCCGCTGCCGAGTAAACCGTGGCTGTACTATCAAGAGTGGAACGACCCGGTATTTATGCACTGGCGCGTTAAGCCGGAAGACTTGCGGTCTTTGATTCCCCAAGAACTGGAACTCGACACCATCAACGGTGAGGCGTGGATTTCCTTGGTGCCGTTTACCATTGTCATAAAACCGCGATTTCTACCGGCATTTCCGGCCGTATCAACCTTTGACGAGGTGAATTTGCGTACCTACGTCAAACACGAAGGAAAAACAGGAGTGTATTTTCTCAATATTGAAGGCAGCAAGCGCATCTCCTGTTGGCTGGC
>PXCF01000129.1 GCA_003566715.1 Cryomorphaceae bacterium
CACCTTTTTCATCATGGGTATCAAAGGAGTCATTGCCGGTGATTTCGTAGTATGAATGGTTGGTAGCAAATTTTTTACTGTTGATGATCAAACTCAAGGCAATACCAACCACCACGCCGTTGACCTCAACGCACAGCTGCCCATCCGGAAATACTTCCAACAACTTCTCAATGTTCTTTTTTTCCCAATAATCAACATCTTGATGGGGGTACGACTCAATCATGGCTGATTTTAAGTGACTATAATCGGCCAATTTCAGATTGCGAAGAATGATTTGTACGTCTTGACTCATGTGGTTTTTAAAATTTCAACAAAGTTAGGCAAAAGAACACAGCTATCGGACTTTACAGACAAACACCAATTAATTAACAAACAAGGTGTAAAACCCATTAAAAAAATTTGTGCGCAAGTTATAAAGACCGCTACCTTTGTGTTTTATACCAGTATCATACAATCCATTGCATCAATGGAACGTTATTGACATATTAACAGTTCAAGCACATGCATACACTTTTGCAAATTAATACGGTTTCCGATACCGCAGAACTCATCAATGAAGAGCCTGTAGAAAAAACCTTGTCCATTTTCGAACTCATTACCAGTGGCGGCGCCGGAGGAATGATCATCATGACCATTCTCTTTATCCTGAGCATCATTGCTGTATCTATTTTTATTGAGCGTTATAAAGCCATCAAAAAGGCCGGTCAATTGGATGAGAATTTCTTTTTCCAATTAAAAAATTACGTATCTGAAGGTCGAATAGACGCCGCCCGAGATTTTTGTCAAGGCAACCCATCCCCCATCGCGCGCATGATGGAAAAAGGCATCACCCGCATTGGTCGTCCGCTTAAGGATATTGCCGCTGCGGTGGAAAATACCGGAAAAATCGAAGTCTATCGCATGGAAAAAAACCTTGCCCTCTTGGCTACCATCTCCGGTGCGGCGCCGATGATCGGATTCTTGGGCACAGTGATTGGAATGATTTTAGCGTTTCACGAAATGGCCTCTGCCGGCGGACAAATTCAGGTGGACATGTTGGCCGAAGGTATTTACACGGCGATGACCACCACGGTTGCCGGACTTACCGTGGGTATTTTGGCCTACTTGGGGTACAATATTCTCGTGAGTAAAGTGGACAAAGTGGTCTACAAAATGGAGGTAAACGCCACTGATTTTCTCGACCTCTTGAATGAACCCGTATAAGCATGGAACTACGTGGAAGAAATAAAGTAAGTGCCGAGTTTAGCATGTCGTCGATGACAGACATTGTGTTTCTGTTGTTGATTTTTTTCATGCTCACCTCCACACTGGTCACCACCTCTGCCTTGGATTTGGTCTTACCCAAAAGCAAAGCGGAAACGGTGAAAAAACAAGACATAACCGTGAGCATTTCCCGTGATTTGACCTTTAAAGTCAACGACGTACAAGTGTCCGAACAACAATTAGAACAAGCTATTTTGAGTAATGGCCGCGGGATTGACCAGCCAGTAGTTATTCTCATGGCCGACGAAAACGTACCCACCGGAAAGGCGGTGTTTGTGATGGATATTGCGTACAGGAATCGGATGAAGATGGTATTGGCCACAGATCCCAAATAGCATTGGCTGTCTATAGTGTCCGATAGCTGCGTTATGCTCATCTGAAAAATGCTCATTTACTTCGTGTAAACTCCGCTTTTTCAGATTTCGCAAGCCTTGCTCTCGAACATTCTAGTCCAGCCAAACGGTATATGATTTGGCGTGATAAACGATAAAACATACGATTCCCCCATCAAAACCGTTTTGATAGTATAGCGTGATTGATTGCAGCCGAAAATAATTTAATCGAAGAATGAAAATTTTTAAAGACAAAGAACAGCGGAATGCCACCTTGCAGAGCTTGGGGATTCACCTATTGCTGACGCTTTTGTTTATATTTTTCGGACTGACATATCTGGACCCTAAGCCGGAGGACGGGATTGCTATTGCTTTTGGTTACGATGCCGATGGCGGCGGGCAAACAGTGGAAGAGCCCATCCGCGAACAAGCTCAAACACAGACGCCGACCCAATCCGAGCCGCAAACCCAAGAGGTTGTTACCGAATACACACAGGAATCGGTTGACGCACCAGCCGTAGCAACTAAGAAAAAGAAAGAAGAGAAAAAGCCCGTTGAAGAGAAGAAAGAAGTGGAAGAAAAACCCACGGAAGAGGCACCCAAAGAAGAAAAGAAACCGACCATTGACGACCGTTTGCGGAACATCACGTCTAATCCCAATCCCAACCAACAAGGTAGTGGCAGTGGAAAAACCCAAGGAGAAGGTACACAGGGCAGCACCGACGGCAGTGGAAGCGAAGGCGGTGCTCAAGGCGGTGGCGGCATTGGCGAGTCCGGCAACTACCGCTTGGGAAACCGTCGCGCGTTAAATAAAGTGACGCCACAATACGATTGTAACGAAGAAGGTCGAGTGGTTGTACAAATTCGGGTTAATCAAGACGGGAAAGTGGTCACCGCTACACCTGGGGTCAACCTCAAAGACATTCGTTCTACCACCACGTCTTCTTGTCTACTGGAAGATGCCCGTCGTGCCGCCATGGCCACGACTTGGCAAAGCGACCGCAGCGCACCCGACCTTCAAGTGGGACACATCATTTATAACTACCGGAAAAATTAATATGGTTTCTACCGAAGTTACTGCTCGACTCATCCAGCAGTTTACGGCCGGTAATCCCACCGACGACCAAATGCGAGCCATGCAAAAGCTCGGGCGTTTTTTGGCGGAAGAAAGCGATGCCATGATGGTGCTTAAAGGAAGCGCCGGTACCGGAAAAACCAGTTTGATCAGCGCCATCACCAACGTACTTCCCCAATTGGGCATGAAATACGCCCTACTCGCTCCAACCGGACGAGCAGCCAAGGTCATGCAGCAGTACAGCAAATCGTCTGCACAAACCATTCACCGTCACATCTACGTGACCCGAAACTCGGGAGACGGTTTTGCATATGAACTCAAATACAACCGCAGTAAAAACACCCTGTATATCGTCGACGAGGCCTCTATGCTCGGAGTAGACGACGGCATGGGGCGACAGTCTCTGTTGCACGATTTGCTGGAGTTTGTCATGATGGGGCACAACAACCGAATTTTACTGGTCGGCGATCATGCACAGTTGCCACCCGTAGGACAGGAAGAATCGCCGGCGCTGAACGAAGAATATCTCAGTCGCTCATTTTCCTTGAGTTTTGACACCATTTACCTGCACAACGTGGTAAGACAAGCCCAAGAGTCCATCATTTTGCGAAATGCCACTAAGATTCGCGAGCTCATCGATTGTGAAGCACCCGATTTTCCCAAGTTGGAAACAGGCAAAGACGTCGTACGCATTACCGACGCCATGGAAAGTCAGGAAGCCTTCGAAGCCGCTTTCTACAACCCGTTAGAAATGGAAAGTGTGGTATTGCTGCGCTCAAACAAACGCGCCAATCTCTACAACAAAGAGCTGCGGGCGCGCATTATGTGGAAAGAGGAAGAGCTGTCGCCCGGCGACCTGTTGATGAACAACAAAAACAATTACTACTGGCTCGACAACAAATCTGAAGCCGGCTTTATTGCCAACGGAGATTTATTGGAAGTCATTCGTCCGGGAAAAGAAATCTTCATGTACGGCCACCGCTTCCGACAAGCCACCGTACGTATGGTCGATTACCCCGATCAAGCGGAGTTGGACTTAATGGTGATGTTGGATACCCTTTCGGAGGAAACCCCTACCCTTTCTCGCGATAAGCAAAATGCCTTTTTACAGGCCATTTGGGATGAAGAACCCGGACTCAGCAAGGGGCAGTTTTGGGCCAAGGTTAAAAAAAACCCCTACTTCAACGCCTTGCAGGTGAAGTTTGCCTACGCCATCACTACCCACAAGAGTCAGGGCGGACAGTGGCGGCACGTCTTCATCGAGCAACCCTATCTCCCCGACGGCACCATGACCCTCAGCGACCTCCGCTGGCTCTACACCGCCATGACACGCGCCACGGAGAAAGTGTATTTGCTGGGGTTTGGTGAGGGGTATTTTTAATGCGCTACGCGCGGGAAGGGCGGAGGTCTTCGAGCATAGAGGCAATGAGGTGTAATCACCATTAACGGCTCTTAATCGTTTTATTTTGTTATTACCGTATTCCATGAAAACACTAACTTAACAGGTGAAATGCCAATTAATTCACAACATATTTATTTCCAATTATTGAGACAAGGTCTTTTGGTTTGGACTGGGGAGGAGCATCGCATTGAATCGACACTTATCCACACCCACTCAACATTTTTCTCGCGCGAGGCTTTACCGCCGCGCACGAAGTTTTCTTTAGGGTGATATGTGAGTTTTAAGCATTTCATTTATAACACCACCAAAGGTAATCTCTTTTCCATTATGCTTTCTTATTTAGTTGCCGTATCTTTGTGGAAAGACATAAAGTCATGAAAGAAGTAATCCTACATGTGGAAGACAGCAAGGTCAAAGCCTTTTTGGAGTTTATCAAAACACTTGATTACGTAAAGCTTGAAAGCCCCGAAAAAAAAGCCATTGAGGAACTTAAAAACAGTTTGAAGCAGGTAAAGCAAATGAAGGAAGGTAAGCTGCCCAAGCAATCTGCCAAAACCTTTCTCAATGAGCTATGAAGTTATTCCAACACCGGATTTCAAGAAGCTTTTTAAAAAGCTCGCCAAAAAATACCCTTCGCTAAAATCAGACTTAACTCAACTGGTTGACAAGCTCGAACAAGAACCCGATTCTGGGATATATCTTGGACACAGCCTGTACAAAATCCGCATGGCTATTTCTTCAAAAGGTAAAGGAAAATCCGCCGGTGCAAGGATCATTACATATATGCTTTCCGAACAAAACGAACTTTATCTGGTACATATCTACGACAAAAGCCAACTCGACAATATCACCAAAAAACAAATTCTGGAGATTGTTGAGAGTGCAGGACTTTAGGTTCGACAGCATAATCATTTATTCCAGACACACACCATCCCAATATTGGGACAGGGTGTTTTGGGTTTGTTTGGGGTGAGGCACTGGATTTACTTAACAAAAGTGATTATTAGTCCAATTATCATCATGAGTAATCCCATTGCTAAACCACCATAAACATTCGTTTTATCATAAAGACTTTCCCATTCTTTCTTCATATATCTCCTATAGGATATAAGTGCCCCAGCTAAACCAAGCGAAAATGTGATCAATCCAATTACCATGATTCACTTTTTCTTAACCTGTTAGCTCCAGATACTTTCAATCCCGTACTTTGCCTCAATATTTCTCCACCAAGTCCTTTCGTTTTTATAAATCCGGGAGCAACCCTTCCTCCAAGAGTGAAAGCCCCTGTAACAGCAGCTTCTGTATAGTTCCCATCTGCTAAATGAAGACTTGCTTCAATGCCTCCCCCCACGGTTGACATACCTGTTCCAACAGCTGCAAGAGGAATGCCTAACGGAGCTCCAACTCCAGTAAGTGTTAATCCATAGCCTGCCAAGGCTGTTACATCTCCCGTTTGCTGGAGAGTATGAGCGCCTAACTCAGCAGTTCCCCTAAGAAAATCCCCATGTGCTCGGTGAACTGCTTTTACAATAGGATTTTGCATTGTCTTTTCATGCTTGCTCAATGTAGTTGTTACTTCAACTTCATTCGCCCAATCTGTCCACAATGAATTCTCATCGTTTGGTGTCCACGTTTGAGTTTCACCATCAAAAGTATATGATCCGTCATTATCCGTCCATACAAATCCATCTTCAAATTCCCCTGCCTCAGGAGGTAGAGCTGCTCTCCCATCTGGATCAATTAAGTTAATTGGATTATTCATTGTGTAATTGTATGGCGTCCAGCTGGGAAACTCATGTGCCAACGGATCGACACTCATCCAAATACTATACCTCGGATTGTAATACCTCGCCCCGTAGTAGTAAAGCCCAGTTTGCTCATACCCTTGTTTATTTTTCAAAGGAATTCGCGATTGCAGGGTGTGGGTCGTTTGATAATAATAGCTTGTTTTGGAAGCACCCTGCAATTCAGGGTCCTGCTCCTTCCCATTAAACCTAAACTCAGTATCGTAGCGGCCGGAGTTGGCGTGCTGGGAGACCAATGACTCGCCAAAGGGGCTGTAGAAAAAGTGCTGGTAAATAAAACCACCTATGTCTGAAACGTATTCGGTGTGTCTTGACGTGCTATATGTTAAATCATAAAAAAGCATTACATCAAACCCTCATTC
Source organism: Cryomorphaceae bacterium (assembly GCA_003566715.1). Classification (GTDB taxonomy): domain Bacteria; phylum Bacteroidota; class Bacteroidia; order Flavobacteriales; family Schleiferiaceae; genus CSBr16-58. Next base: position 6,240 of record PXCF01000129.1, read on the forward strand.
TTCAAAATAGCGGTTACTTCATCCTCGGTCAATGATACAACTTTTGATATGAACGAAATATCAGCACCGTTTTTGAATGCCAAAACAACTGTTTCAATTTTGCTTTTCTCAATGCCTTTCTCAATGCCTTTCTCAATGCCTTTTTTAATTCCCTTTTTTATCCCTTTCTCCACACCTTCCATAAAAGCGGTATCTATAGTAGAATCCCAAATCCGCTTGCTTTTATTGAATCGTTCATACTCCTGCTTTTCCTTGGCGTTCATAGATTTATACTTTAGTTGTTCCGATAACAAAGATAAGATTTTTTTGTCACATGATGCGGGTAGCTCTGAGTTTTTGAAATAATACACCCAGTCTTCCAAGGGCGAGCGCGAAACGTCGTTGAAATTGTTGATTTTTATGAGATAGTATTCGGGAAATAATTCCTGCGGTGAGGCCTTCACGTAAGCTTGCTTTTGTAGTGCGCTCAATTCAAGTTCATCTCCAACGTTCATGCCGGTGAAAACCGTTTGGCCATGATAGAGATAGTCTTTGCCATGACCGAGATTGAAATAAACCAAGCTAACCGAAATGACTTTCTTGACTTTCTCATATTTTTCTCCCGTTTTTAAATGCTCAGCCAATACTTTAGACACACCGTACAACATACGTTGAAAATAATCGGCTTGGTGGAAAAACTGAACTTCGATAATGACCAAATCGCCGTTGTTGAGCTTACACAAAACGTCCACCACCACCATCTTATTATTTGCAGACTCTCGGTTAGATTCTGATTCGAGGAGCGACTCTACTTTCACTTCCTTTTCCAACAATACCGAAAGAAAGCCTTCTAAAACTTTAAAATCTGCTTTCTTCCGTAGCAGTCGCTTAATTGCCCAATCAAAACTTACATAGGTTCTTTTTTCAATATCATCTTGTTTCATGATGCGTTAATTTATAAGTATTATACTACATATACAAATGTAATACAAATCTTATATTTTGCAAAATGAAAAAAGACGTTTGAAATATCTAACTTAATTGAAGAGGTAATAAATATCTCATCGAACATTTATGGCTGTGGTTCTTGAGTGCGTAGCAGCAACCCTCAACCACACTAAAAATCAACTTACCGCATCATCAATGTATAACATGTTTATTTCCAATCAATTCCCAATATTGGGGCGCGGTGTTATGGGGTTGCTTGAGGAGTAGCACTGCATAACTTCAATCAAAGCAATCAAGATCAAATTATAATTTTTGTTTATGCCATTCTACTAATGCACTATCTAAATAAAAAGGGAAACTAATTGCATAACCTTCACTATCCGTATAAAATACCATGGCAATAACACATTTACCGTCAAAAAACAATTCTTCATTCAATTCAAAAAAATTATTATCAACTCTAATTTTCTCGCTATTTTCAAAAAAATCCTCCCATGACAATTCTATAAATTCTCTCAAGTCAACATATAAATACAAAGAGTCTAAAACATGACCAACATATTCAAATTTTAGACTTGGATGTGATTCAACAATTCTGAAGTAATAACTCTTGTCAATTTTTATTTTTCCCTCATCATCAAATACTTTAAAGTAATTCAATCTATCATTACCATTAACTTTTGCTATTACCCTTTCAGATCTCTTACGCCCGTCCTCAAAGCCTTTTGTATAGAGCATTTTATCAGAAAGGTCATTCAGTATATATGCAGTATCTTTATGCTTTTCATCAAAAGCAATTATATTTCGAAGATTACTTTTTATACAAACATATGTGAGCTCCTTATCACCCGAATCTTCGTTAAGATACGTAGAAGTAAATGAAGTGTCACACTCTCCACCCCATTCATAAACTTCAATCGAATTACTCCCTGATCTTTCACAAGAAAACACAGTGATAATCAATAATATATACAAAATTACTTTTGTCATAATTTAAAACTTAAGGGTAATAATTAAATGGCAATTCTGGGTCGTTATTTGGGTTATACTCTTCCTTCGTTATACTTCTTCCTCCACCTTTCTTATGAGTTCTTAAATAAACAGTATCTACACGACCCTTATAACCATGCCTATACCCCATTCTATCAATAGAATCAGGTTCGGGTCTTGGTTTAGATACTTCCGGATTTAGATCATCAGGCATTCTTTCTGGCATATCATGTCCAAAGTCAAAAACCTGATCCTCTACATCTCTAAGCTCTATCGGATCTCCCACTGATCTCGCATCTCTCCCAGTTAATGGATCTTCCGTTTTATTAGTTCCCCATATCTGTTTTCCAGGGATCCAGCTCACAAGCCAATCAAAAAATCCCCCTATGCTTTTGAAGACATCTCTTACTTTACCAAAAAAAGACTTTTTATTTGATTTATTTTTAACCGGCTGAGGGATTTCCGAAGGAGAAGCTACTACATCAATCTGTTCTAATTCAACCTGACGAACAATCGGCCCTGTGCGAGCCTGATCTTTTTCTGGATCTTGATCTATCATCCCCGTTGGATCAATAAGATTAACCGGATTATTTTGAACGTAATTATATGGCGTTAACCAACTTCTGCGGGAGTGCATTGGATCGACACTCAACCACACCCACTCATCATTTTCCTCGCGCCAGGCTTTTCCACCGCGCACGTGAGTCAAGGCTCTACTTTGATATTTTAGTTTAAAGCATTCCATTTTTGATAAAACCAAAGGTAATGTTTTATCTATTAAAAACGAAACCTTAGAATAATGCATGAATTAAGTGAGGTAACGGAATGTGGCACGGGCAAAATTCTGTATCTTTGTAAACAATAAAGCTTCGACAGTTATGAAAGAACCGAACATCCTTATCGCTCACCCAAAAA
>PXCF01000150.1 GCA_003566715.1 Cryomorphaceae bacterium
GATCGCAACTTAGCCAATGGTCGGGTGTTTCGCTGGGTGGCGCCGCAAAATGGACAGCCCCAGGGGGAGTTTGAACCCATCATCCGGTTGGTTACGCCCAAGCAATTGCAGGTTGCCACTTTCAGCGGGGAGTATAATTGGGACGAAAATAACGCCATTTCTCTCGAAGTGGCCACCTCGCGCAACGATCTCAACCGCTTTTCTCCCGATGGCGCCGAAGGAAACCTCGGTAGCGCCATGAAGTTTGGCTATAAAAATCAATCGACCATTTCCAAGTGGACGGTTAACAGCACCGCTGCGGTTGAATGGGTGGAAAATTCTTTTACGACTGTGGAGCGGTTGCGAAACATCGAGTTTGAGCGCGACTGGAACATCGTAGCCAATGACGAGGCCGATCAATGGTTGGGAGGGGTAGATGTTCGCATGAGCAGAAAGGAGTACGGCGAAGCGGGTTACGGCCTGCAATTTTTTTCCAATGGCGCCTACAGCGGCATGAAACACAACCTCTTTTCTGATTTGAGATACAAAAACAGCTTGCTAACCATGAAGGCCAGTGCGTTGGAAAGCGACGATATGTTTGGGTCGTCTTCGTTTTACCGACAAAAAAGTAATGCCTACGTGGGCTTGAGCGATGCTTTTGGTTTTGGGGTGCGCAGCGAAATCGAATCCAATACCCGCCGCACACCCGAAGATGCGATCATCGACGGTTCCTATGCTTTTTACGATGGTACCGGCTACTTCCGCATCGGCGATAGCAGCGATTACGTCTTGGAGTTTTTCGCCTTTGCCCGTACCGACGATACGGCACGGGCTGGCGTTCAGGAGCGCAACTCCGATGCCTGGGGGTATGGAGTGAGGGGGGAGGCCAATATTGGGCGGGGGGGAAACCTGCAACTAAACGTTACCGACCGCCGACTGAAAATCATCCTGCCTGAGGAAAGTCCGTGGTTACAAACGGTGACCGGACGTACGCGTTACAACCAGCGCTTGTTTAAAAACGCCATCACCACCACCACCTTTTACGAAGTTGGTTCGGGAACTGAGCCTCGCCGCATTTTTAGTTACATAGAAGTGCCACCGGGAACCGGTACCCACGTGTGGATCGACTATAATAACAACGGCATTCAAGAGCTCGACGAATTTGAGCCGGCGCGCTTTCCCGGTGAGGCCAATTTTATTCGCGTATTTACCCCCACCGATGAATTTGTGCGTACCAACCTCAACAAGTTCAGTCAGATGTTGCTCATCAATCCGCAGACTTTGTGGGGCAACGACGAAGGGTTTAAAAAGCTCGTTAGCCGTTTCAGTGTTCAAGGGACATTCTCTACCGACCGTCGCAGCGTTATCGATGGCAACAGCAACCGATTGAATCCATTTTATGAACCCGGTGAAGACAGTTTGGTATTGGCCATGGTCGACAATTATCGAGGCAGTTTATTTTTCAATCGCTCGGAGACCCGCTTCGGTGGGGACTATACCTACCAGCAAAATCAAGGGCGTAATTTGCTGAGTTTTGGTGTGGAGGTTAATCAAAATGAAGAGCACCAAATCAATTTGCGTATGCGCATCCCCAGTGAAGTGCTGAGTCGATTGCGCTTAAAAGCCGGGAGTCGCACCAATCGATCCGAAAACTTTGAGACCCGAAACTTTGGCTATACCTACTACGGTTATCAACCCGAGGTGACCTATCAGCCGAGCAGTACGCTTCGGGTGACGGGAGAGTTTAACTGGCAAAATAAAACCGCACCTGAAGAGCTGGCTACTTCTGTGCTACAGCGCAATGCCGGGATAGAAGGGAACTACAACGTTGCCAGTAAAAGCTCCGTAACCCTGCGATTCAATTACATCCTCAACGACTTTGAAGGTGAAGTTAACACCCCCTTGGCCTTTGAAATGCTGGAAGGTTTGCGACCGGGAAACAATGGCGTTTGGGCGCTTTCGTTCCAACATACCCTCGGTAGTGGTCTGCAGTTAAGTCTCACGTACGAAGGTCGTGCCAGTGAAGACATACCCACCATACATACCGGGCAGGTTCAGGTGAAGGCGTTCTTTTAATTAAGAATGAATGATTGAGGTATGTGCGTTTATTGAATGAAGAAGTAATTTAACAATACAAGAATAAACATCACTTTTCCTCCCCCCAAATCTTTGCGTCATATCCCTGCTCTCTCAGCCAACGCGAATAAATCTCACTGTAACCATGGGTGACCCATACCGATTCTGCACCGGTGTCTATGACGGTTTGGTTTAAGGCGTTCCAATCGGCGTGATCGGAAAGCACAAAGCCTCTGTCGGCATTCCTGCGTCGGCGTGCACCACGCAGTGCCATCCATCCGGAGCTGATGCCCAGCGCGTAGGGGGTGAATTTTTTCAGCCATGTCGAATTTTGCACGGCCGGGGGTGCAATAACCAAGGCAGTTCGGTACGCCTCCTTTTTTTCGGTGCCTTCTACTTTCTCAACGTTCGGTAGGTCAAGAATGCCGTGTTCGATGAATAATTCGTTGATGTTGGCAACGGCGGGGTGGCAGAAAATGGGGCCGAATGATGGGTCAAGGTTTTTGAGTAATCGCTGGGCTTTGCCGAGGGCGTAGCCGGTGAGGATGCTGGTTTTTCCCTTGGCGGCATTTTCCTTCCACCATTGGTGAATCTCTGCAAAGACATCGCTTTGTTCCTGCCAGCGATATACGGGTAGACCAAAGGTAGACTCGGTGATGAAATGTTGACAAGGCACGATCTCAAACGGCGTGGAAATCCCGTCGGCTTGGCGCTTGTAGTCGCCGCTAAATACCCAAACCTCGCCTTTGTGTTCCACCCGTATTTGCGCCGAACCGGGAATGTGTCCGGCCGGATGAAAGGAGAACGCAACACCATTGATGCGAATGACTTCACCGTATTCGACGCCTTCCACTTGAATGTCTCCCAAGCGGTGTTTCATAATCGGTACCGAGTGGTGGTGCGCCAAATAGGATTGGTGCCCGTAGCGCGAATGGTCGGCATGGGCATGGGTAACCAATGCGCGCTCCACCTTCCCAACCGGATCGATGTAGACTTTTGCGCGTTTGCAGTAAATGCCATTTTTTGTTGCTTGGAGTAGAGGCAAATCGGTTTATGTTTGATTAGGTAACATACTTGTCATTACTTTTGTGCTAATTGCCAATTACTGATGATAACGTTACAATTGATTTGATACCAGGTAAATCAAAAGTGCATTTGGCAGTAACGGGAGCTGTACAGTTTGTTGCAAGCCATATTAATGAATTTGTACACTCTTATAAAAATTAAAACTTTCACGTTCAAAAAATCATGGAAAATAACAAGCAAACCATCAGAAATAAAGTATTTAAATACTTGGAGCCATGGTCTTCAGTTGAGCGTGCTTCCATTTTTGTTGATGGACTGGTTACAGCGGTTATCCTAATAAACGTGGCGGCATTGACCATCGAAACCTTGCCAAATTTACCAGAAAAAATTTATAAATATTTGTGGTACGTTGAGATATTTTCCATTGTGTTCTTTACGGTAGAATACATTCTACGCATTTGGGTAGCTCCGGAGAATAAATCGTTTACTGGAATTAAATTTCCACGATTGCGATATGTTGCTACACCATTTGCCGTGATTGACTTGCTGGCCATTTTGCCTTTCTATATCATGGTGATTTTTAGTATTAACGTCAAAGTGCTCTTGATTTTGCGCTTGTTCCGCTTGCTAAAACTGGTGCGTTATTTTAAAGCCTTGCGCTTAATGATGAATGTGTTTAGAGCCAAGTCTCAAGAATTGATGATTGCGGTGTTTTTTACCTTGTCCATTTTGTTGTTTATTTCATTTTTAATGCATTACGTTGAAGGGGCACACCAGCCTGATGTGTTTGGTAGTGTGCCGGAAACGCTTTGGTGGGGCATCATCACGCTCACCACCGTAGGGTATGGGGATGTGGTGCCGGTGACTGCGCTAGGGAAGTTTTTTGGTGGCTGTATCGCCATTTTGGGTATCGGTATTTTTGCTTTGCCCGCCGGTATATTGGCTTCCGGGTTTTCTGAAGAATTAAAGAAAATGACCTCATCTGATTCGGGAGAGGGTGATAGCGTATTGCTTTGTCCGCATTGTGGAGGTGATATTTCCGATCAACACTTGCACCAAAATGATTGATGTAAAAGCACTTCAGAACCACTTACCATCGGCTACATGGCGAAAGCGACTCATTCTTTTTGCCAAGATATTGGTGTTTTCGGCTACGGTGTTTATTGTTGTCAAAGAGGTCAATGCCAAGTCCATTGGCGTACTCGTTCAAAACATATTTTCCGCCGAGAGTCGTCCAATTCTGTTTCTGTGGTTTTTTCTATTGTCTTTGCTCAACCTTTTTTTAGATGCGCTTTTGTGGAAGAAAATTAGTGACGTCAACGAAGTGGTCGGTTTGCGAAAAGCCACTTTTCACCATTTGCGTTCTCTGTCTTTGGCCATCATTACGCCATACAACGTCGGTGAGTTTGGTGGTAAGTACCGACAGCACACGGCGCCCATTCCACAACTAAAAGCCATTTATCTCACTTATGTGTTTCGCTTTGTAAAAATGAGTGCGCGTAATTTTATTGGTTCGTTGGCATTGTTGTACTTGATCGTTAACGGTGTGTGGCGATTTATGGGCACCGGTGAGTCTTTATTAGTTGTTTTATTGGCACTATTGGTTGTGGTGTTTTACTTCAATATGCATCGCGTCATTCCTTTGATTGCCAATGTGCCTATTTCCGGTAAAAAATATTTGTTGCCATTAAAGCGCATTTTGCCTTCTATTTGGACAAAGTTTCAATGGTTTTTCTTAGGGTGCTTAAAATTCTTGGTTTATCCCACGCAATTCTTGTTATTGTTGTTGGTGTTTGATGTGGGATTAATTTTTACTACAGCTCTTTTTGCAGTGATATTGGTATATTATTCTGTTTCAGCTTTTTTGCCCTCGCTGCAGTTGGTAGATCCTGTAGTAAAAGGCGGCTTTGGTATGCTGGTATTGACACAATGGGGGCTCAGCCCAGAATTGATTCTCTTGTCGGCCACCGGCGTGTGGTTATTCAATGTTGCCATCCCGGCCTTGGTGGGTGGGGTGTTTTTTATGCGTTTACGATCACCGAAACGTGATGCCCTTCATGACTCCGCACATTAAAGACTTGTCCGTCGGAGAAGATGAGGTACTGTCCGCGGATGCCGCTTAATTGTCCTTTGATGGTATCACTCTTTTTAAATGTGATGCTCTTTACTTTTTTAGCGTACGCGTTTACCGGATACTGCATGGTGGTCACCTCGTTGTCGTCAGATAAGAAAGCTTGCTGCTCTGAGCTGAGAAGTGCGGCAATGCGTTCTTTTTCTTTGAGTAAATCAATCGTAGGGTCGCCTTCGCTGAGCATGTTGCGCCAATCCGTTTTGTCGGATAAGTGCCCTTTTAAGGCGCTTTCCATCACGCCGGCTTCGTAGCGGTTTTTCGTTTCTGCCAATACAATCGCGGCGATGGCGCCTTGGTCAATCCACCGTTGAAAGCGCGCGTTTTTGCGGGTTACCCCCACTTTTAATCCGCCGGAGTTGGCCAAATACACCACGTGTGGTTGTAGTTGATAGCGCTTTTCAAATTCCAGATCTCGATCTTCAATGCCTAAGTGGGCCTGACTCTTCTCGGGAAAGAAAATGGGTTGTCCGGCCTCCGGTTTGGTTTGAAAGCAGTCGAAGCAAAAGTTCTGTCGAAACACACGATCGACTTCCTTTCCGCAGTGACAGGTGATTTTATGCTGAAATTGAAGTTGGATGTCTTTACCCAACAAGCCATTGACGTGAATCAGATCAGTTGAGAGGTTAAGGTAATAGTGGACCGGGTTTCCGATTTGGCAACGCATTTTTTGGAGAAAGCCATTGAAAGTCATAAGTGCAAAAGGTTGTGAATTTGTTAGCAAATGTAAATAATTAAGAATAAGTGGTGTGCTTGTAAGGCGTAAAAAATCATTGTGTTAAAATGTTTTGACTAATGCTTTATTTTATATAAATTTAGCATCTTGTTTGTAATTGGTTTAACTGATTTGAATTGAAAATAAGTTTCTTTATACCAGTCAATTAAATCGTTATTGTTTCTGCAAATGATTTCATTTTTAATAGTAGTAAATGTTACATTAAACGTATTTGCTTATGATTGGTTTTGATTATTTGTCTTTTCGCAAGCTGTTTGTTGCACTACATATTCTTTTTTTTATAACAGTTGACTCAATGGCTCAAAGCAACAACGATGCTGGTGTAGCAAATGTAGTTGTTCCAAATATTGTTTGTGATGGAGTAAATGATATTGTTGTTGAAGTTGTAAATTATGGACAAAACGTCATTGACTCGCTGCTTGTTGAGTGGACGTTGGGTGGCGTATCTCAACAACCTGTAATGCTGAATACCAGTCTTGATACCATAGGTGGTGCAGGCATTTCATCAATTGATGTTTTATTGGCAAGTCATACCATGGTGACCAATGGTGATTATGAGGTAGTGGCATGGACGTCAATGCCAAACGGCCTGCCGGATACGATAACGAGTAACGATACTTCCTCGGCGACTTACTATGTTGGATTACAGGGCGTTTATACCATAAATGCGGCCAATCCAACGGCGGGCTCAAACTTCCAATCCTTCGGCGATTTATCTGATCGGTTGTCATCAAACGGGATATGTGGAGCAGTTGTGGTAGATGTTGCAGCTAATTCAGGTCCTTACAACGAGCTGGTTGAGTTTTATGAAATTAGCGGAGCATCTGACTCTAATGCAATTACAATCAACGGAAATGGAAATGTTTTAGAATATTCATTAGGTTCAAGTAGCGAAGCAGTTTTAAAGTTAGACGGAACCGATTGAATGACCGTTGATAGCTTAAAAGTGTATGCGGTTTCTCCCTATACCAGAAGAGTGCTTCATCTTACGGGTCATGCAGATCACAACACATTCATCAATTGTGAGTTTGTGACCGATAATGCAACGAACAGTATTTGTGTGATGTTGACAAGTGGAGCGCTTCCAACAAATCAAGGTATTTCCGGTAGTTACAATCGTTTTGAGAATAACTTGATCCAGGGTGGTGGGGCAAATACAATTGTCATTGTAGGCGCTGGAGCATCGAATCCTGAGGTTGGTAATCAGTTGATTAATAACGAGATTACTAATTGGGGGCAAACGTGTATTTATGTCCGTTCTCAAGATTCAATTGTAATCAAAGGGAACGATATTCACAGGCTTGATATGACAACTCTTCGAGCTGCTACCGCAATGTATATGAACACTTCTGTAGTGAATGCTGTGATCACGGACAATAAATTCCATGATTTTTATCCGGACTCATCCGCGGCAAACGCAACATTAGGGACATTTGTTTTAGATGTAAATGCGATAAACCCATCAGCCTCTTCATTTAATCTTTTTGCAAATAACTTAATCTACAACATTGACAGTAGGGGGCGGTTTTCAGCAATGAGATTGAGAAACAGTCACCACTGGCATATTTTTCACAATACAGTTCATGTAGAATTTACTGAGCCCACACTTAGTGAAACCAATGTTTTGGTTTGTACCGGTATTGTAAGTGGGGTGAAGTTTAAAAACAACATTTCTTATGTCAATCGACCGGGAAATGGTAATGTTCATGCAATACTTGTTGCTAATAGTATGTCGAGTATTGAATCGGAAGGGAATGCCTTCTACTTCCCCAATATGTCAAACTTTAATGTTCAATTAGCCTCATTTGCCAATACCGATTACAGGTTTTTGTCCGATTGGCAAGCCGCAGCAAATAATTCCTATGATCAAAATTCTGTGTTTGCCGATCCTGATTTTATTGATGTTGCCAATGATTCTTTTATCCCTCAAAATCCTTTGCTGAAAAATATCGGTTCAGATCTTCAAACAATTGTTCCTGTGGATATTGAAGGCTCGCCTCGGCCTGTGACACCAGATCCCGGTGTGTATCAATTTGAAGCGATAAGTGGTCCCAACATGGCCGTTAGTGCGTTTTTGGAACCGATGTCAGGCTGTCCGGGACAAAAAGATGTGGTGGTCAGCGTAATGAATGTAGGTTTGGATTCGGTAGAAACAATCTTGCTGAACTGGCGCATTAATAACGTCCCGCAAACGCCGGTATTATTGACCGATTCATTTTACACGGGTAATCTGATTGACATCAACCTGGGGAGTTTTGTGGCGTCTGGTATCGAAGTTTATGATATTGAAGTATCTATAGATAGTATTTATCCGGGCGTTGATATTGACACGACCAATAACAAGCTCGAAAAGCTCCATTATAGAACGGCTCTCCAAGGCACGTATACCATTGACCAAACATCACCATCTACTTCGTCGAATTTCACAAGTATTAGCAGCTTTTCAGATGCCCTAGATGAATATGGTATTTGTGGAAACGTGGTCGCAAATGTAGCAGTAGGTTCAGGTCCCTATAATGAACAAGTGGTTTTTCAGCACGTGAACGGCGTGTCAGATACAAGTACAATCGTGTTGAATGGAAATGGCAATTCTTTGCAGTTTGCAGCAACTACAAACAACAATCAATATACTTTGCTCATCAGTGGCGCTAATTACTTAACCATTGACAGTTTGGTGGTGGAAGCAACGGGTTCCGTAGGATGGGTAATGTGGATTACCAATGCGGCTAACTACAATGTATTCAAGAACTGTACGTTTATTGCTCACGATCAAAACTCTCTATTGTTTTCAAATGTGGTGATGAGTGCCAGCCCCACCAATCCCATCGCCGTTGGTAATAATGGAAACCACAATACTTTTGAAAGCAACACCCACATAGGTGGCAGGTATTCAATATCACTTTGTGGTCCCCCAACTACGACTAACAGCTTTGCAGCAACGGGAAATAAAGTGATAAACTCAACCATAAAAGACTTCCTTTCTTACGGTATTTATGCAGATAGACAAGACAGTTTAATAATTGAGGGGAATGATATCCACAGAGAAGGCAGACAATTGTTGCAAA
>PXCF01000008.1 GCA_003566715.1 Cryomorphaceae bacterium
AATACTAAAAACTAAAAAATCACCTCGTTTCCTGCAGCGCCAAGTAAGGAATACTGGCGTGATAAGCGACTTTACTGCTGATGCTGCGTCTGAACAGTCCTTCGAAGAAGCTGTAATTGCGCGACATGAGTGCCACCATATCGGCACCGTGCTTGGCGGCATAGTCTAATATACCTTCTTCTACGCTATCGGCGTGAAGCACTTCATATTCGTGTTTGACCGGCTCAAGGATGGGACTGATTCTGGCTTTTGCTTCGGCGAGTATTTTATCGTCGATGTCGTAATTGACCACCACGTGCGCCACGGTTATTTTGGCGTCAAATAGAGCGGCAACGGTTTTTAATTCGCCCAGGGCTTTGTCTGCCTTTTTACTTCTGAAGTCGGAGCCATAGACAATGTGATTGATTTCGCTAAATGCTTTTCCTTGGGGAATGGACAATACCGGACAATCGACGTTGTGGAGAATTGCGGCGGCATTGGAACCAATCAACACCTCCTCTAGTCCACTGGCACCTTTGGTACCAAGCACCACCATATCGGCATTGAAATCCTCGACCGCTTCTTTTACGACGCGAATGGGATTCCCCATTTTTATCTCTGTAGAATAATTTACTCCGGCACTTTTTAATTTTTCCGCAACTTTAGCCATGGCATCTTCCGCATTTTTCTTCATGACGTCTAAAAGGGAATGCGTCATGATGGTTTCGGCATAAGGGAGATCGTAAGCGTTAACGGCAATTATTTTTGCGTCTGTACGACGGGCAACTTCTATGGCAAATTCCATGGCCTTTTCGGCGCCTTTACTAAAGTCGGTTGGAAAAATGATCGTTTGCATGGTTCTTTTAAATTTGATGCCGAATATAGGACGTTTTTTTTAAATGCCAAACAATCTTTGCGGTTTTGTGCTTATTAAATTGTCGGGAATTTGTTGTTAATTTTGGACATTGATGTACAGCAAATTCAGTGTACATTATGCACAACTATGCCCCCGAGACTAAAAAAACAACATGTCAGAAAAGCAAAGCATCAACGAGAATATTTACACCTTAGTGACAGACGCCAGCGGCGAAGAGCGAAGCTGTGCCAATATTCCTGACGAGGCTTGCGAAGATGTTCCCAAAGGGTTTGTGCACAACGCACTCAGTGGCGTGTTTAGCAAACTTGCCGAACAATTGGCCAGTCCGGGGCTCATTCTCCCTTGGTTGCTATCGGCGGCCGGCGCTTCCTCCTTTTTTTCGGGTGCGCTCGTCCCCATAAAAGACGCCGGTTCCCTGCTGCCCCAATTGGCTGTTTCCGGAAAAATACGAACGCTACAAAAGCGAAAGATTCCGTGGGTTTTGGCGGCCATAGTACAGGGACTAGCACTGCTGTGCATGGCTTGGGCCGTGAGCAAAACCGAGGGCAACTTACTCGGCTGGTTGGTGGTAATCACCTTGGCAATATTTAGTTTGGCCAGCGGCGTGGCTTCGGTGGCATATAAGGATGTATTAGGCAAAACCATTCCCAAAGGCAAACGCGGCCAACTTCTCGCAGTACGCTCCACTGCCGGAGGTGTGCTCACCACCATTGGTGGATACATATTATACAAGTACATTGACGAGACCGACGACATGAGCATTTACTTGACACTCATCGCATCCTCGGCATTGCTCTGGTTTGTCTCTGCCGGATTGTTTTACGCCATCCCGGAAGTAAAGGGCGCGACCGAAGGTGGTAGAACACCTCTTAAAGAGTTTAAACAAGGCTGGTTGCTATTGAAAAAAAACAAAAACCTTCAGCGGTTTGTCATTGCACGCGCCTTACTAATGGCCATTCCGTTCTCACAGCCATTTATTATTCTATACGGAAAGGAACATGTAGGTAGCTCCATCGACAACCTGGGAATAATGGTCGTAGCTGCGGGCATTGCCGGTATTATCAGTAGTCCTTTTTGGGGTCGATTTGCCGACATCTCCAGCCGAAAACTCATGATATTCGTCGGCATAATGGGATTCCTCATTCTTTTACTGGCTGTGTTCTTTCCGGCATTGCCAAATCAATGGCAGTACAAGTATACCTATGCATTGATCATACTCTTGCAAGTAATGGCCCATGGCGGGGCACGTATGAGCAGAAAGACCTATTTGGTAGATATGGCACCTTCCCACGAACGCCCTTTGTATGTGGCCCTATCAAACACGTTGATTGGGTTGGCCACGTTACTCTTTGTTGTACTTGGACTCATTGCCGACGTATTTTCTGTTGACGTCATGCTGTGGACCCTGGCCATCACATCCTTGTTAAGCGCATTGGTATCATTACGCTTAAAAGAAGTTTAAAACTTAAAAATATTCACATCTTCTTCCACGTTATATTTGCGCCAACTAAAGGTACATTAATGACGAAGTTCTATCTCACAATGACATTGTTAATAGCGGTGATGTCAACTTTTGGACAATCCATTACCATCAGTGGATTTGTAGAAGATGCAGAATCTGCTGAGCGACTAATTGGCGTCAATGTATTTCTGGTTGAAGGCAGACGTGGTACGGTAACGAACAACTTTGGTTTTTTTAGTTTGACCATTCCCCAAAATGAAGCCCAAATTCGGTTTTCCTACGTTGGCTTTGATGCGGTTGATATAACCGTAAAAAAAGATACCTTCATTGCTGTTTTACCCATGAAGTTGTCAGACACTGACTTAGAAAGAGTAACCGTCAGCTCAACTGCTTCACGGGCGGAGCAAACGCAGATGAGTTCCGTAAACATCGACATCAAACAGGTGAAGAAAATACCAGCTCTTTTTGGTGAGATAGACATTCTCCGCACACTTCAATTCTTACCAGGCGTGCAAAGTGGCAACGAAGGGAATATTGGACTGTATGTAAGAGGTGGTGGCCCCGACCAAAATCTCATCCTCATCGATGGCGTTCCCGTATACAATGTGAGCCACCTCTTTGGTTTTTACAGCGTTTTCAATGCCGACGCCATTAAGAGTGCCGAATTGATTAAAGGCGGATTCCCTGCGCGCTTTGGTGGGCGATTGAGCTCCGTTCTTGACATCACCATGAAAGACGGGGATATGAAGCGTTTTCGCGGAGAAGGGTCCATTGGATTGATATCCTCAAAATTAACCTTGGAAGGCCCTCTAGTGAAGGACAAAACCTCCTTTATGATTTCGGGACGACGCACCTACATCGATGCGTTGGCGCAACCGTTTATCGCCATGGCTGAGCCGGGAACCCGAGCAGGATACTTCTTTGGTGATTTTAACATCAAAGTCAATCACAAGTTTAGTGACAAAGACCGGGTATATGCCAGTTACTTCTTTAATACCGATAAGTTTTACTTCCGGTTCGAGGATGCTTTTAACGACAGTAGAGCCAATCTCAACTGGGGAAATAACGTTGCCTCTGTGCGTTGGAGTCACTTATTTTCATCCAAATTATTTATGAATGTCACCGCTACTTATACCCGCTATGAATGGGGTAGTCGCGTTCAGGATAGAGATAATGACATTGACATTGCTCTGCGACTTAGATCCAATATCGAAGACTATGGTTTTAAATCAGACTTTGAATATCACCCCAACAGTCAAAACCACTTAAGATTTGGAACCAACTACATACGCCATAATTTTCGTCCGAGCATTTTTCAATTTACGGTTCAAGAATTCAATCAGGTTGAGGAAGATGTCTTAAACCTTGCCGAGCAGTTTATATCTGATGAAGCAGCTTTATACGTAGAAAACGATCAAATCATCACTGACAGAATCAAAGTCAATTACGGTCTACATTACAACTTTTATCGCATTCGCGATACTTATTATCAAAGTTTGCAACCGAGGGTGTCTGGAAGGTATTTGCTAGATAGCCAATCATCGATAAAGCTCAGTTTTGCCAGAATGCAGCAATTTTTGCACTTGTTGTCGAGCAACAATGGCATAGGTCTTCCCTCTGACCTATGGGTTCCGGCCACAGAAATGATCCCTCCGATGATGGCAGACCAAGTAGCGCTTGGTTGGATTCGCACATTTAAGGAGAACACCTACGAAGTAAGTGTAGAAGGTTTCTACAAACACATGAGCGACTTAATTGAATACCGCGCCGGTAGTGCCTTCATCAACCCCAACGATTGGCAATCGCGCGTGGAAACAGGCGGCACCGGTTGGGTGTATGGTGGTGAGGTATTTCTGCAAAAGCGCACCGGTGACTTTACAGGGTGGGTTGGCTACACTTTGAGTTGGAACAACCGACAGTTTGCCAACCTCAATAATGGCAATGTTTACCCCTATCGCTTCGATCGCCGACATGATGTATCAGTCGTCATGACCTACGACATCACGAAAAAAATTGATGTCTCAGCAACGTGGGTATACGGAACAGGGATTGCAACAAACATTCCTTTGTACTACGTAAGTACGCAAAACCCACAATTTGGCGAACAAAGCTCTATTGCCCAATTTGGCGATCTCAATAGTTTTAGATTCCCCGCCTATCACCGCGGCGATATTTCCATCAATTTTCACAAAAAGAAAAAGAAACACGAACGCACTTGGAACATCAGTATTTACAACGTCTACAACCGACTAAACGCATTTTTTATCTTTGATGAAGTTCAACCAAATGGCGATGTCAAGTTTAGACAGGTTGCCTTGTTCCCTATTTTACCATCGGTGAGTTACCGAATTGCCTTCTAATAATACGTCAGATGAAAAAACTTATTCACAAACCGTCACTTTTGATTGCCTTGTTGATCGTTACTGCATCCTGTAGTCAAATCATTGATATTGACATACCGGAACACGAACCCATGTGGACGTTTAACGGTAATATCTGCGCTGGAGAAATTTTCTACGAACTTGAAAACAGTAATCAGAATTTCAGAATTTTCAACTATTTTATTTCTCAAACTACCATTGGGGATGACATTCCAAATGTTCTTTCACTAAGTAAAAGCATCCCCATTAGCAACCGAAAAAGTAATCACACTTTTTACGACGACGGGGAGCTATTTATCTTTCAGGGAGACAATCTTGTAGAAACTCCACCTAGTTCAGTCGACAACTCTTTTAACCCAAGACCTAGGTATTTATCAGAACTGGATTATGAACCAGAGAAGACTTACCGGTTTAAAATGATTGCCAACGACGATACCGAATTATCAGCCACGCAAACCATACCCAAGAAAGTTGAGCCCCGAAATGTGCGCGTTAACGAAAGTAGCTCGGAAACAATCGTTCACTTCACCATTGACGACCCTTTAGAAACAAATCACTACCTATTTCAATGTCATGAAATACACTATTATTCCTCTGGAAACACTTCAGGGTATAGTCATGGACAGCAGGAATTCAACATAACCAGTCCAAATTTTTTCTGGTACTACGAGGACTTTGATTTTTTAGAGGAAGGCAATCAATATCAATTTACCGGAGTACTTTCTGATGCTGATTTTAATGGCCAAAGCCACGAAATAGAAATGCGCATTAATAAAAACACGCACCAACAAGGGATGTACCAAAACAAAAAAATCGTTATAGAAATCAGCTCAATGAGTTTTGACATGCACCGATACTTTCAAAGTTATGCACAAACCATATTTGGATTCAGTCCCTTTTCTGAGCCTGCCATTTTAAATTTCAATGTAGAAAATGGGCTTGGTGCTGTGGTTGCAGTCACAACCACCTTTTTAGAAATTGAAATTGAACTTTAACTAAAAAAACCCCGACTTGTATCTCAAGCCGGGGTTTTCCACGATTACAAATTTAACCTTAAGTAATTATCCATTTTTACAACCTATAAAGTCAATATATTTACTTTAAGTAATGCACTTATTGATTTACCTAGCATGCCTTCTTAAGTTAAACCCAAACGTTAAAATAAATCGCTCTGTACTGCGACCTTGTGCAAAAGCAAAGTTGACTGGGACATTGAGATAGTCAAACTTAAAGGTGTAGCCAGCTGCATAAAGCACACTCGATCCTAGCAAGCTGATGTTTGTACCCATACCAAATTCAATACCCTCGGAACTGCGCAAACCAAAGAGCAGGTTCGCCGAAGGAATAAACAAACCAGCATTATAACCAGTAATCATCGGAATAAACTCCACCAATCCGGCCATACCGTTAGGCGTTGAGAAGTACTCCTTTTCAAACTGCCACCCAATGGTGTTGAGAAATCGAGGCACCGGATTATCGGGACTAAAGTGATTACTCATTTCGTACACATTGGTAAAATCAGCACTGTGGATATATACACCACCTAATCTGGGGCCAGACAAAGCTAAAGGCTCTACAATGGGTGTGTCTATATCACGAATTACCGGAGGCTCTTGCGCAAACATCAATACGGAATTGATTAACACGATCAAAGAAAAAATTAAACGTTTCATTGTTTTTTGGTTTTGATTACGGTGCAAATGTGCAAACAAAGACACGGTCACAAAACGCACTTTTCGAAGTCCATAATAAAATACAACGCACTTTTCAATAATTAATAGTGCTTAATAACAGAATAAAAATCATTATTTGCGAAAAACAATAATTTATTTAATTTATTTACTATATATTTGCACAAACCGCAAACATAAATCTGCGTTTTTGCATGAATCGCCAAATAAAAAATGATCAAGATTCGCTTTTAAAGACGGTAGAAGCGCAACTCCCCCCCAATCAGAGCTTGGTCGATACCCTTATGGACACCCTCGAGGTTAGCCGCGATTCGGTTTACCGGCGACTGCGTGGTGATACCTCATTGACGTTTGAAGAGGCGTGTTTATTGGCCAGAACGTTCAACCTGTCTCTCAACGACATCGTGCAGCAGCAAGACGACCGCATTGTATTTCAGCGTGACCGATTCATTAGGGGATTAGATGATCTGGGTAATATGTTGCAGCAAAACCTCGATACCTTTACCATCATTCGCAACAGCAGCGAAAGAAAAGTGCACTACCTCGCCAAAGACATTCCCTTTTTTCACATCTACGGTTTTCCCGCACTTACGGCTTTTAGAATGTATGTATGGCTGAAATCTGTCTATCATATAGATAAAATCGACAACCACAACTACAGCATGAGTGATATTCCGGAATCATTTATCACCACCGCGCAGAAGATTCACCAACAATATCAGCATATTCCCGTATTGGAAATATGGAACGATGCTACGCCCGCCAGTTTGCTGATGCAAATCGACTACTTTTATGAAGCCGGTTTGTTCACCAACAAAGACGAGGCTCTTCGTGTATGCGAAGAGTTTCGTCTTATGGTGCGCTACATCTACAAAAACGCCCTGAACGGTCATCGCATCAACGATAACGGCGTGGCCATCCCCGATTCAACCTACGAAATGTACATCAACGAAGTACTGATTATGGACAACCACATTTTGTCGGAAGTCAAAGGCAACCTTCGCTACTACCTACCCTATGGAGGTATCAATTACCTTATGACGACAGACCGAAAGCTCTGCTCCGACATGAAGGACTACATCCACCAACAAACCACCAAATCATCACTGATCTCTCAGGTATCGGAAAAAGAAAGAAACCGCTTTTTTATTCGGCTCGGCCGACAAATTGAGCAATTGAAAGAAAAAATTGAGCGGACAAATCCGTTTTTGTAAATAATTGTGCTGCGCGCAAGCGAAGAGCTGAGGGCGAAGGGTGTAAAGATTCTCTGCGTCTTTGCGGTAAAAATACGAACTTATTAAATTTTGATACCATCCCCCGAATACATTGGCCTTTAATACCCTCCGTCTATACACTCATAACTCAACATTCATCACTCATAACCAAAATATTAGCCAATAAAAATAACCAAATAGCTAATACGAATTCTAAATCCTCAATCAAAATCCAACGTCAATCGAAACCGCAGCACTCGGCCATTCCCTGCGTCGGCTACATATACAATACGGCGATAATAGGCCACACCTGAAGGGCGATTGAATTGGGTTAAGCCATTGCCGGTACCTCCAAACGATGCCTTTTGCATTTTGGTAACCCCTGAAGCCGGCGGAGGAAGCACCCCTTCAAAGCCATCTCGGGTAAATTGAAACAAACTGTCTTTATCGGCATCTACCACGAAAAGGAATCGACTATTGTCGCCCGCCACCGTCAAATTCACCGGTTTGGAAAACTTGCCAGGTTCGTAGAGAAAACCATCGGCTTTACTGGTATCACCAACCGGAAAAATGACCGGACGAAACTCAGCCCCGAAGTCAGTTTCGATGTACTCAATGTACTGAACCATAAGTTCATTGGAAGGGTCTACGCTGCTGTAGAAAAAGTGACGCTCCTGAGAAGCCTGTATTTGTGGTGGTTGGGCAAAAGTTGCAATCCCTGATGGGCGACGGAAATAATCGTTAAAAACACCACTACTCGTGGTCACAGAAACAGGCGTTTCAAATTGATCGTTGTTGGAAAAAATCAACACGGCATCATTTGGTCCGAGTACACCACTACCGCCCGCACCTTGCCGGGTAACGTAATAGCGATTGTTTTGACTTGGAATATCCCTGGCCATAATGGCGACCTTTTTAAACCGTACCGCCAAGTCCGCCGTATTGACATTGCTACGAGAATAAAAGGGGTGAATGATTTTGTTGATGACTTTTGCGTGTCTGATGCCATATTTACCGCCTTCTCCCGTCATTCTGATCCTGTACAAACAGGCCAACGTAATGGGCTCGCCATTGGCCGATACGGTATCAATGGTTCCGCAGGCCAATAAATCAAAGCGCCTATCTTGGGTTACGCTGGTCACCCCCGGTACGCGAAACCTACCCTGCTCCCTTCCGCTTTCATCCATACCGATGATTTGTTCCGTGGCCTCATCCACAACGTAGAGCAATTGGTCGAAGCCAATGCAAATGTCTGAGGGATACACAAACTGATCCCAAGCCGGTTGAATGGGCACGTAGGCCACATCTCGCAAGGTGAAATCGGGCGGATCGATAAAGTCCAAGTCGGTCTTTTCTCCAAAGTACGAACTGCACGCCGACAACAATACAATGCTTAAAACGCTGAAAACGTTTTTTGCGATGTGCATATTATTTGCTATTCCTTTGATCATCTCGTGCTATTGTTTCTTGGCTTTTCCGGTATGCATGAGAGCAAACCGCAACCCTATCAAGTGCTGCATCCCTACAAAGTTCGTTGGATTGGCCGCGTAATCGATATACATGGTGTTCTCTCCAATACCCGCTTTTACGCCAAAACCAAATGACGGCCAGTGCTGCCCCTCTACACTTATGCGGTAACCCGCACGCAAAAAGTAGACGTCTGCGTAATCATACTCTCCACCAAAGCGTATGTTCTCTGCATTGTCGTTGGGGTGATTGATTTGAAATGAGGTATAAATACTATGTGACCCATTTTGATATGGACGGGCAGAAGCGCCCAAACTAAACAAGATGGGTAAGGTGTTATCGTCTAAAGCAATACCCGGTGTTCGATTAAAATCAACAGGTAATTCATCGCGATTAGACAAAGCATTATTTCCGCTAAAATTGGCCACCACCACGGCAAATTGCAAATCTTTCCAATCGGTTTTGTATAAAAACGACATGTCAATCGCGGCTGTATGCGCGGTAAAGTCGGCAATGTTTTCGTAGATATACTTCATGCTCAATCCCGCACTAAACTGCTCACTGAGTTTGCGCGCATAAGTCAATCCAAACGCCATGTTGATGACACTAAATTCTCGCCCAGTTCCTTGCGGCATAAACTCCGTACGCTCCTTTATACGTCCGCTATTCAGTCCGTTGATGGAGAAACCAAACACGTCGTTTCTCTCGGCATTTGGGAATGTCCCCGACACGAAGCTTTGGTTAACGCCCGCACCGACAAACATATTTTGCATACTGAAGGTGTTGTGGTTCAACTGCGTCAACGCGGCAGGATTGGTGAAAATGGAATACGCATCGCCGGTATTGGCCACACTGGCAC
The DNA here is from genome assembly GCA_003566715.1 of Cryomorphaceae bacterium. Lineage (GTDB taxonomy): Bacteria > Bacteroidota > Bacteroidia > Flavobacteriales > Schleiferiaceae > CSBr16-58. Next base: position 9,931 of record PXCF01000008.1, read on the forward strand.
CCCCCATCGCTAATGAGCGTGGATTGATATCGTTCTTCAGGAAAGTCAAAGCCGACAAGCCGGCGCGCTCACCACCGTAATTTGGTAATACCTGCGCTTGGTGAACCAAAGGCGTGCAAAAAAGCGCTATGTAAACTAACTGCTTCATTAAAATCTAAATGCTATTCCGTACAACACTTGTCGAGGCGCTAAATAACGAGCGGGATTTCGCGGATCAACGCCCGTCTCTTGTGGACCGTTAAACTCCGGACGCGGATCGCGCCAAGTCAACGGTACATCATCCCCAAATTCGTAAGCTCTTCCCGTCACCGGATTGATGATTTGCGCGTTGAGGTGGTTAAACATATTCCTTACTTCTACGCTAAAGACCAATCCTGTATGCTTGCTAAACATCCAATCGTAACTCAATTTTAAATCAAAGTTGATCCAAGGGGTGGCAATCTCTTCCAAAAATCGATCGTTGCGCTCCTCGTACTCCGGTCTGCCAAGATCGTTTTCCGACACTTTAACTTGGGGGGTATATCGAAAACCCGAGGTGTACCTATAAGAGAGAAAGGCACGGAATCCGTTGATGCGCTTACCCAAAACTCGAAACGTACTATCGGGTGTAAATATCACGCCGGCATTGATGTTCCAAGGTCGGTCAAATGCGAGATACTGTTCTCTGGCTAGCTGAATTTCTCCAGTCTGGGCAATTTGCAGGGCCGATTCCCTGGCGGTATTCGACTTGCCTCGGGCCACCTGGTAAGACACGTTACCAAAGGCGTTGAGATGTTTAAGAAAGCGATACTGAAATCCCCCCTCAACACCCATAATCTTGGCATAATCCTGATTGATGTAAATGGTTTTGGTCACCGGTCTTCCGGTTTGGTCGCGAACGATGGCGCTGCGTGCCACGATATAATCAAAGCGGTTGTTGTTAAATGCTGCCAAGGACACCACCAAGTTCTTATTCAACATGCTTTTCACCCCCACTTCGTAACTAACGTTCACCTCCGGATCTAAGTCGGGATTACCCAAGCTCGACAGAAAAGAGCGGTCCTGGAATACGGGGTCCAAACCGGCGTACAAGAAGCGCGGGTGTGGAAGTCGCATGCTATGACCGTAGTTGAAGTACATCACATTGTTCTCCGTGACCGGGAACGACACATTCACTCTGGGCAACAACCTCGCCTTCCAGCGCAACCCCATCAAACCTACCGTTTTATCCATGTAGTCTTGGCGGGTTTGGTCGATGACCGGACTGTTGGGATCTGCAATGGCATCATCAGCAAATCGACCGGGCGCCCAATAGTTTAATCGCATCCCCAAGGTGGCAATGATGCCTTTGTAGGTAATTCTGTCTTCCACGAAGATTCCGCCATTTTGCGGACGCACCGCCCAGATATCACTGGAGCTACCAATGCTCACCGATGGCGTAAAGGTGCTGTCGTCGATACGGATGGGTGCTCCTACCCAAGGTCGCGTTACGTCTGCCCACTGATACTCGGTAAAAATATGGGTAAAACCCATGCTTATCAAGTTGATGCGATCGCCGGGATCGTAAGTTACCTTTCCTCTAAGGGTGTACTCTTGCGCGTAGTGATCGTGCCACAGTGGGGTGATTCCTCCGTTATTGACCAAGCCATCTCCGGGCAAAACGAAAAACGTGCCCGAAGGATCATTGGGGTTGAAAATCTGCACCGGATCGGTGATGATGTTTTGTTCGTCATAAATCTGATCAACCGTCTCTTCTCTAAATGGACGTCCGTTGGCATCGGCTCTCAAGTTGGTAAACAGCCGCCCGGCACTAAGAGACATCCCCCACTTTTTGGAGATCATGTGCTTGAGATTTACCGCCGATAAAACCGAGCGGTGGGTATAGGTTGTCGCGTTGTCAAGATTATTGGATCGTCTGTACTGAAAACCGGGTACGAGAATGGCATCAAACCCGACGATTTGCAGTGTTCGGGTATTCTGATTGATGTTGACACTTGCCTGGTTGGTAAACGTCAACTTGGTACCGGGCTTGATTTGGTACGCCATTTTAAAGGTATGAGTAAACACATTGGAGTATCTCGGTGCCCAGATTGTTGGATTGTTGGGAAACAATGACGAATTGAGTTGTTCGGCCGTTGGTCCAAAGTACTCGTCCGTAATCATGGCCGTCACGTTGTTAAAAATCGTGAGCTTGTTCTTTGTTCCCGGAATGGGGGTTCCCATGGTCAACTCCACAATATCGGTATTGAAACTGGATGCAACGTTGGGATTGTAGAAGAAGTCTCTTTGCCAGGATCCCGACAATTCAAAGCGGTCGCCACCCTCTCGAATGGTGGTATTGATAACTCCGGAAGAACCGCCGCCAAACTCAGCCCCTGCCCCACCGGTGGTAACGCTCATTGACCCAATAGACGAGGAAGCGAGATTGACGCCAAAACCAGTTCCGGCCAGCGGATCTTGTGCACTGATGCCGTCCACCAAGTACTCTGTTTCGTAGACCCTTGCTCCTCTAATTTGCAAGCCATCCGGTGTTTCAATAACACCGGCTTGCATGGCCACCACTTCTTGCACGTCGCGACTGTTCATTTCGGCAAGTTCTTGACGCGTAATGGTCACTTCTGAGGCGGCCAGTTCGAGATCGATTTGTGATTTTCGACCAACGACTTCCACTTCACCCAAACCAGACACTTCCCCGGATAACTTGACGTCTAACTTAGTGGTTTCACCGGCCTTGATGGTGATTTCGTTGTACTGTTTGGTTTGATAACCCAAGTACTGAATCTTAACGGCATAGGTACCCGGTTTGATTCCCGTGATGACGTAGTAGCCGTCGATATTGGTTGAAGCACCTTTGTAAGTGCCCACAATGGCAATATTTGCGCCCACCAAAGTCTCTTTGGAGTCTTTGTCAACAATCTGTCCTTGCAGTTTTCCCAATTGCTCATTTTGTGCCACGACATTTGACCACGCCACCAGCATCATCAGAAACAAGAAAAACACGCCTCTACCAATCGAAGTCATCCTGTATGATTTTGTCGAAAAACTGCTGTAAATTAGTTGGATTACCCACAAAACGGTGTAAACTCGTAGCCATAAATACCTGCTGAATATTTCCGTTTCTTCTTCGCAGAGCGCCCATGAGATTATCACCCGACCAGTTGTTGAGCGGGGTAACTTGTGCTCGGTAAAAATTCTCGGAATCAATGGACCTTACAATGGGAACAATTCCGGTGATGGTTCCGTCTGGCTCGAGTATCGGATAACCACCCATGGTCGGTGTCAACGCGCTATCGGCCGTAAGTCTTGCTTGACCGCCACTCCTAACCACATCTTCTATGGGGATGCCAACGCTTAAACCATCAATATCCGACGCAGGGGTCAAGATGGTGGTGATCAATGACTTTCCGTTATTCGAGTTAAACTGAGAAATCAATGGCGCCATGTTGACGAGAATAGACGCACTTTGTCCGGTAGCGGGATTTGTAAATGTAGAAATATCGGTAAACACATAGAGTTTATCCATACGCTCGAGGACGCGAGCAAAATTGGCCTGCCAAAAACGAGGCTGACGTGTTCCTTGATCGACGAAGAAATCGAGAAATTCGTAGTCATTTTGGAAAGCGTTGCGAGCAAAAGGCATAATGACATCTCTCACCGAGGCCGGTTGTCCGCAAATGATTAAATGGTTGGATGCATTCTGCTTAAAATAAAATGTTGTAGAGGTATCTACCTCACTTTCTGCACCGGCAATATCGATGGCCTTGATGTAAACATTATTGGGTGCATTGATACGCACGTCATTGGCTTTGACGGTGCGAGGGGTGTTTTCAACCCCGGCGTAAACGAGCGCTTCACCCACGCCCGTTGTGTTTTCTTCCAATACAAAGGTGATGAGATTGGCCGATGGAATGTCGAACCAATTACCGTCGTTAAATTTCATTTGTACCGATTCGATGGTTTCGTCTCCATCCAAATCCGAGGCACGCCAGCGAAACGTCGCGGCAATAAAAGCTGTATCGTCCGGACCTACGTCTTTGTCAAACGATGCTTCAGGAGGCGTATTTCTAAGAGGTATACGCAAAAAAGCCGGATTGGGATCTCGCGCATCTTCATTGTCGACGGCGCGTACCCAAAAGTTTTGGTCGGTTGTATCTGAACCCGGCGAAATGGAAAACCTAAACGTACTATCTGTTGAGGTCGTAAAATGCCAACTTTCGTTGTCAAGTGAGATTTCATACCCCACCACATAACCATCCTTATCAGTACCAAACCAGCTCAAGCGCACGTTGGAATTGAGGCGATTTTCGCCGGTACGGTTAATGCTTTCCAGAGCTATCCGCGTGGTTGGCGGAATGTTCTCGTTTAAGTCACCCCTCATACAGGAAACCAGTTGAAGGAGCCCTACCATTATGGCAAACACAAAGGGTAAGTGGTATGTCGCTTTTCTTTTCATGAAAAAAAGTGGTGTTCAGAAACCTTTCAGCCTCCAAACACCACAGATAAAAATGCGTTACTGAACCAATACTTTAGCAGTTTTAATGACACGACCTTGCTCAACAAGACGCATGATGTACATACCGCTTTGCAGATTTTCTACGTTGACCACTGCTTCTCCGTTTTTCAGTGTTTCTTGAGAAATCACACGACCATTCAGATCGTAAACAACAATAGCATCACCGCGATTGGCTTGAACGGTTACCTGCGTTTGTGCCGGGTTAGGGAAAATACGAGCAAACACGTCATTGTCGAACTGCTTAACGGATACTGTTGGGCGACAGTCTAGGCTGTCGAGGCTGAAGTTTGGATTAATGAAGTCATCATTGGCACGTGGCAACAAGCGGTATTCTCCAAAACCGAAGTACCACACACCTTCAATGGCGTCAAACTCCATGCTTTGATTGGTAAGTACCACCGGCACCATCATCATTCCGTTACTGGTAGCCCAAGCTGAGTCGTTCACCACACTTACATAAAGCGATGAGCGGCTATTGCCGTCGCGACCAGCCAATACGATGGTCGATTCGTTCAAACCATTGGCTGTATCGGTTGAAATGAGATAATCACCAAAGTTGCCACGGCGTGGATCAGAGATAACAACTTTACCGTTAGGGTTCTCGGCACGTACGAGCATACCTTCATATTTTTCCACCTCACCGGAGGTATACATGGCCGGCATATTGGGGTTGATGACCACTGGTTGAATGGTTTGCGTATTTCCGGTTTTCGTCAAACTGGACACATTGATTTGGGTAAAGCCAAAATTTTCTTCAACGGTACCGGTAACAGTGATTTCCTCGTCGCGGAAAAGTGGCGCTAAATCGGGAGATCCGACAAGTGCAATACCCGCCCATTCATCAAAGTTGGGGTCTTGGATGTAAACAAAGCCCAAATCACAAACACGGGTTGAGGCGGTTACAAAACCGGTTACCGTCACTTGTTGGTTGACGTATGGAGAGGCGCCAAAATCCAATGATGTTTGGATGTCAGGAATCACCATACCACCATTACGTACAGTATAGAAGTGAATATTCTCGTAGGCATCTCTTGCACCAAATGGAGATTGGGTCACATTGGAGTCATTGTCGATGGCCTCGATGAAGTATCTCACAAAGGTTCCGTTGGGGAATGCAGGGATTACAGCAGAAAACTCATCCGCCGTACCGGGAATAAGTTGTGGAGTAACGGTGCTAAACGCACTTACAGGCGCTAAGCTGTCGTCGGTATAGTACAGTGTCAACGCATCGATGGTTCCGTCGAGGTCATACGCAGTGAAGTTCACCTCCACATTTTGGGTAGAACTTGGAACGATGGGCAAGCGAGCAACATTTTCAATAAATGGCGGCGATGCACCTAAATCGTAATGCGTGCTGTCGAATGGATTGAGTTCGTATCCACGACCATTTCCACCGGTACAGCCATTACCGGAGTGTAACACAATACCGCGAATGGAGTTGTAAAATGCGCCAACTGTAGGAGGCGTAAACTGTCCATTACCAGGTCCACCATTGGCCACAGCAAAAGGCGACTCGGGGTTTACCGGCGTGTGACTGCTCATTTTTTGCGCAATAAAGCGGTCAGAAACGTTGATGCGGTTTCCATTGGCATCTACCACGTCAAAGCTTACACGGTTACCTCCGGCAAAAATATCGACGTTGACAACCGTAACGTTTTGAATTTCTACGTAAGCACCTTCCCACTGCTCACCGGTTTCAAGTTGGTTAATACGATTGTTGTCGTTCAGGTCACCTACACTCACCACAGCCGGTTGCGCAGGCGTTTGCGTGCCACTCAACAAGGTCAATGAGTTGAAGTCGATGATCTCGAGTTGGTTGTTGCGGGCAAACATATCGACCACACCAATTACCTCAACGATATCACCGGCAATAACCTGAGAAGCCACCGGATGCGCCACCAAATTGGTTCCTGTAGAGTAAGAACACAAAACTTCAATGGCTTTAAAAGGCTCGGAAGTACTGCCAGTAGCCGTATCTGCAATGTAGATGAACGGACGAAAACCGCCTTGTACACTTCCCGAGGATACTTCCACCAATCCACCGTCAACAATTACCACACCTACAGTGCGTATGGTATCACCGTGAAACTGGGAAGTATCGTTACAGTTGGCCAAATCGGAAGCACTGACAAACTGGATGTCGTTGATGCTCGCAAAAGGCGGCGTGGTTTGGGCATAGGCCGTAGTGGCGAGCAGTAAAACCAATAGTGAAAAAAAACGTCTCATGTGAAAATGGATTAGATTAATTAAAGCTACATTATTTGATTATGGCAAAGGTTCCTGATTTTGATACACCGGTATCGAGGTCGTAAACGGTAAAAAGATAGATACCACGAGCAATGATTTGGGTACTTTTACTGAGCAAATCCCAAGCGTGCTCGCCTCCGGAAAACACATTTCTATCGGGATTTTCCGCCGCGAACGTTCTAAACCAACGAATGTCTTGTCCGTCGTAATTTTCGTCGTGGTCGATCTCGTCGATGAGATCTCCGGCCGGAGTGAAAATTTTAATTTTACACCTGCGTGGAAGGTTAGCAAATATGAGTTTACGGCTTTCCTCTTGGAAATTGGATTGTCCCTCCCACGCGGCACCGTAGTAATATGGATTGGGATAGACGTATGGTGCATTGTTTTCGATGGCATCATTGGGAGCGGTTCCGGCAAAAGCGCGAAACTGGTTGGAGAGCGGCGCTGATTCCAACGACTCGAGATTGATCTCTTCATTTCCACGGTCAAAGGCGGTAACGGCAATCGCATGCTGCCATCCATTGGGCAAATCTTTTACCGTAAACTTAAACCAATACTCATTGGTATCATTGGGGAACATTTTCGGCTCGTCGAGTTCTATGCTTTCAAAACCAGTTTCGTTGAAGTAGCCGTTGTCCGCTATATCCCACTCGCCTATTTTCACCAATGCAGCAGCCACATCTTGCGTGCCTTTGACATCAAAACCAAGCGGCGTCATGTACACGCGATACCCTTCAAAGTCCATTTCGCCGGAGATGGGATCCACCGAGAAAAACGAGTTGTCGCTCCAGTAGATATCAATTTGATTTTCCGAAGTCAAAACGCGCGTGATTGGCCTGTCCGGTGGAGCCGGTAATATCCAGCGAGAAATCTTACCTGTTCCGTCAATGTCTTCTCCTTCGTCGAGCACGCCGTTAAAGTTTACATCTTCGCCGTTGTAAGCGGTTTGTACCCAATTGACATTGTCGATGAGATTCTGACGTTGAACAATGTTATTGTCGGCATTGGGATTGCCATCTTCATTCTTGGGCGCCAATACGTAGGCAAAAGTCACTTCGATTTCTTCACCGGGAGCAAAGTCGCGAAACGGACCGGCCGATACCAAATCGGAACGGTTACCCGGGGCATTGAGCATGGCTTGTAAGTCTACACCGAGGGTTTGCTGACAATCGGGAGAGGACGGGTTGTTCCAACAGGGGTGATTGTTCATCCCTTCGGCCAATTTTCTATATCGCTGTTCATCGTTGGTAGGAAAAAAGAAAGTGGGATTGGAGCTGTTGTTAAACTGCCATGATTGATAGTTGCAGTTGAAGTTTTCCCTTATCCAGCGGTCTTCAATTTTATTAAAGGTTGTATCCAACGCCGGGTGATGAAAACCAAACTTGTCTTCCGACCCCAGAAATACTTGTGCAATGTAGCTATCGGTAAAACCAACGTCGCCGGTAGCATCAAAACAATAAGCGGCATTTAGAGAATCCATAAACCCATTACCTCCCTGAGAGTAAAAGGTAGCGCCACCCGCACCTGCCGGCGTGATGTTGATGTTGCGCACCACGGTATTGTTCCAAAAACCAACAAATACGCTGTCGTAGGTGCTGTTGCCAATATTGCGGAAGGTAAGATTAACCACCACGAAAAAGTCACTAAAGCTATAATTCCAGTTATAGGTTTCTTGCGTTACCTGAACGTTCATAGGAAATTGATGTGCACCGATGGGGATGTTGGTTCCGGGAACAAGCAGACTGGTATCGTTGTAAACAGCCACAAAATCTTGATGGGAAACTGCGTTATTGGAAAAGAATCGGCTGTCGAACAAACTGGAACGTTCGCGAAATGGTGGTGAGCCTACAGGAACGGTAAATTCAAACCCAGCTCTACCCGGTGCAAAGCCCTGAGGTGCATCTAAGGCTGATGTACTTACTTCCAATGCACCGCCACGATTGCGATTGGCACCTCCAATCCAGATTCCCCCTTCGAATAGGTGCTCAACACCGGATCCGGCCGGAAATTCAGCACTCTGCTGGCCGGTCCCGTCGCGATAACCTCTGAACGCATTTCCAAAGGTGCCGACATTGGTAACAGTTAATCGGGTATTGGATGCATTGGTCACCTTTTCTTCAAACAGCTGCGCTTGCAGGGAGTGCAAACCAAGAGTTAAAAAGGCTGCAATGAAAAACTTAGAAAAAATATTTTCCGTTGAGCTTCCCTTCGACATAAAACGTAAAACCGGCAACTTTTGCATACAGATTATCTATCTCAATCGGCAGCAAAATTACGTTGAATTCACTCTAAAACATTACGTCATTATTAACAATTTTTAAACAAGGCAATAAGTCGCCAAAATCTTAGTAACTGCTGTTGTTTCACGAATGATTAACCATATTTTTTACGTACTCATAAAGGGCATACTGCGCTCGCACAGGTGGCTTGTCGCTGGTTCTATATTCATTTCTTCCGCTTTTATCTATCCTGCGTGACTTGACATTATCGCTCCACAAGATATGAAAGTGGTCGGTCAACTGACGCCGAATATCTTCGTCAAAGATGGGCGTTGTAACCTCAATGCGATAATCGATGTTGCGCGCCATGATATCGGCGGATGATATGTACATCTGCTCGTCGCCGTTGTTGTAAAAATGATAAAAGCGACTGTGTTCTAAGAATCGATCGACAATACTGATGCATTCAATGTTGGCACTCAAGCCCGGCACACGGGGAATCAACGAACAAATACCGCGCACAATGATGCGGATATTCACACCTGCCTGACTTGCTTTGTAGAGCGCTTTTATAATACCCGTGTCGCAAAGGCTGTTTAATTTTAAGCAAATAAAGGCCGGCTTACCCGCTCTGGCATTTTCCGCTTCGCGCTCAATAAACTCCGTAAAGCGCTTGCGAAAACTAAAAGGCGAAATAAGTAGGTGCTTATTTTTGTATACCTTGTAATTGGCTTCAAAGAAAATAAACAATCGGTTTATCTCCTTGGTAATACGCTTATCGCTGGTAAGCAGGTGGTAATCGGTGTAAAAGCGAGAAGTCTTTTCGTTGAAATTACCCGTACCAACCGATACGTAGGTCTTAAGCTTGCCATCGTCTTCTCTTCGCCTGATCAGAATAATCTTGCTGTGGACTTTCAAACCACTGACACCAAAAACCACGTGTACGCCTTCTTGCTTCAACTTTTGTGTCCAGCGTATATTGGCTTCTTCATCAAACCTTGCCTGCAACTCCATCACCACAGTTACCTTCTTGCCGTTTTTAGCGGCATTGATCAACGCGCTGATGATTCGACTGTTGTCGGCCAAGCGATAAAGCGTGACTTTTACTTCTTCCACGCGAGGGTCTAACGCCGCTTCTCTTAAAAAGCGGATGAGATATGAAAAGGTGTGGTAGGGAAAAAACAACAACACATCTTTTTGTGCAATGACATCCATCAGTGATTTTTCCAAGTTTAAGTCGGGATGATTGCACTGTGGCAGTTCCTCATAAGTTAATTCCGGGTGCCCCGCCGCGGGAAAATCTATTAAGTCTTTTTTGTTGTGATATCGACCTCCCGGGATGATGGAGTCAAAATTATCCAAATCCAGCCTCGATAGCAGCATCTTAATTTCGTCGTCGGGTATATCACGATCGTAGACAAATCGGACAGGATCTCCGGTTCTTCTGTCTTTGAGACTATGCACCATTTTTTCCAAAAAACTCTTCGATACGTCACTTTCAATATCGAGTTCTGCATCGCGCGTGAATTTGATGGTATGCGCCGATATATAGTCAAAGCTATGGGTGAAAAAAATGTACCTCAAATTAAAGCGAATCAAATCGTCGAGGTAGATGATATTTCTACGTCCTCGTCCGGGTAATTCAATAAAGCGCCCCACCAAATCCGAGGGTATTTCAATTAAGGCAAAGGTCGGTTTGATGGATTTGTCTTTATGCCAAAGTTTGATAGACAAGTAAATAGATTTATCGCGCAGGTGCGGAAAAGGTCTGCCGTCAGAAAGGATCAGTGTAAAAACAGTAGGACTCACCTTTTCGATAAAATAACGTCTGGCAAATTCTTTCTGTTTGGGAGTAAGTTGTTTTTCGTCGACTATGCGTATGTCGTGCGAATCGAGCTCATCCACCAATGAATCGTAGATTTTCTGTGCTTTTGCTTGCTGCTCGCGCACAATATTTGTCAACCGATTGAGAAGATCAACCGGAGGCACTGAGCCCAACTCTCTACCACCCGTTTTGGCGAGCTGTCCCATCCGCTTGATGGTTGCGTAGCGCACCTTGAAAAACTCATCGAGATTATTGGAAAATATTCCCAAAAAGCGAATGCGTTCAATCAACGGCACGCGCTCGTCTTCCGCTTCTTGTAATACTCTGGCATTAAAGTGAAGCCAACTGATGTCTCGAGGCACATAAACAACCTCGTCCAGATATATTTTATTTCTCTTGGGAATGGTATTCTGCATAACGTTTAATGACGGCGTTTTGGGTAATCAAAGAAAATCAACTTGCCTTCCTTGTCAATGTCTTTCCATCGGGTAAGATCAAATGTAATACAGGCAATTCCCGTAGTGGGAACATGAGCAATATCTTTATCTGCAAAGGAATTAATAAAGGCCCCTATCGAAGGGTTGTGCCCAAAAATCATCGCTGAGGCGTAATCATCCGATATCTGATTGACACAATGACGATAATTCTTGGCGTTGCCCTCGTAGAGCTTGCCGTCGATTTGAATGGCTGAAAAGTCGATATCAAACGCGCGCGCAAAAATCATTGCGGTATGGAGCGCACGGGTTGCCGGACTACTTATCAAGAGGTCTGGCACCGCATTGTTGTCTACCAGCCACTGCGAAGTACCGTAAGCATCATTGACGCCCCTGCCCTTTAAAGGCCGATCGACGTCAGCCAATGACTTATTACTCCAACTGGATTTCGCGTGACGCACCACGTAGAGTGTCTTCATCCGTATATTTTTTTGATTCACCAAATGTCATTATTTTCACAAGAAAACAAACTAATGACACAGGCGATTTGTCATTTCAATTAAAGTCGCCAAAATAATGATTATTTCACACGAACAAAATTTGTGAACGTCATTTTTACAATAATTTACGGTAAATCCATTTTTGCACGAAAAAAAGGCATTTTCACAAGCGCAACAATTCTTTTTTTATTGCGTGAAAATTGCCTATTTTTGCCATGGTCAAAAGACATTGTATGACAAGAATGCAGGACACGTTAAACCATCACCTTCGATTGCTCAATACCAAGATGGAAGAGTCTAGGAAGTTGATGAAAGACAACATCTTGCTACACGAACAACTGCAAAAAACGCAGGCAGAAAACCAGCGTTTACAGCAAGAGTTGAGCAAACTTCGTCGATCAATGACCGTAGACCACCGAGCTGAAATTTTGTCGAATGCCGAAGGCAACAGACAAACCAAAGCTTGGATTGACAGATTGGTGCAGGAAATCGACATATGTCTCGAATCCCTTAACCGCTAAATGAAACCCATGTCCACCGACAACATACGCATTCAGCTTCAGATACTCAACCGAACGTATCCCATTACGATTAAGCGTTCTGAAGAAGAAGCCGTAAGAGCGGCGGCCAAAAATATAACCGATCAGTTGTCACGCATTCAACGTGCCTACAACATCGATCAACCTCAAGACTTGCTCTCAATGGTCGCTATTCAATTGGCCACTAAAGCGGAAAAACTTGAACGCTTGCGTCAAGATGAGCAAACTGTTCTTGAGGAATATTCACAGAAGTTTCATTTACTACTTGGGGAATCTGAAAAAGCCGAATAGCCGTTTTGTGAACATCACACCGGCCGTTAACTGTTTTCAAGACCTATGTTTTAAACAATGCGTCCATTGTTACGCCGAAACCAAACGTGGTGGAGGTATAATGGACAAGAATAAACGATACCCAAAAGGCTGGAAATTCTGAGAGCAAGGCTTGCGATCCCGATAACTATCGGGGAAAAAGGCGAAGTTTACATATAGTAAATGAGCATTTTTTAACTGAGCATAACGCAGCCATCGGACTTTCTATACTGCCATAAAGTATTACTGCGCTGTTCTGTATATGTACTAAACTTAACACAAATCCAATAGGAAGGTGGCTCGAGCGGATTAAAGCAGGCCTCAACCCTTCCGGGGTGTCCTTCACCGGACCAGAGGAATCTTGACGTCGTTTGGAACCTTCCGAACCTGTCTTGACGAAGTTTAGACAGTAAGAGCAGCGCAGTTTTTTTTTATCAATGCAGATGCTTTCTGTATTGCAAACACAATTAAGTAGTCACAATGAACACAACCATAATAATAGCCGGCGTCGTAGGATTGGTAGCCGGAGCGTTAATCACCTATGTAATCCAAACCGTGGGTTTGAAAAAGCAAGCCGCCGCCATGTTATCATCGGCAGAGAAAGAAGCGGAAAACATCAAGAAAGACAAGATTGTGCAGGCCAAAGAAAAATTTTTGGAACTCAAAGAAGAGCACGAAAAAACCATCAATAAGCGCGAACGAAAACTGCAAGACACGGAAAAACGCATCAATGAAAAAGAGAGTCAGCTGCAACGCCAACTAGAGGAAGTTAACCGCAACAAAAAACACGTTGATAAGCAAAAGGAGAACTTTGACCGCAAGTCGGAAGGTCTTGATCGTCGACTAGAAGAAATTAAAAATATTCGCGAAAACCACATTAAGCAACTTGAAGTCATCAGTGGCTTATCGGTTGACGACGCAAAAAAGCAACTATTAGACACCTTGAAAGACGAAATTAAGTCGGAATCGGCAGCTTACATACAGCAAGCAACCGAAGAAGCACGAATGACTGCCGCCAATGAAGCACGCAAAGTCGTGGTACAAACCATCCAGCGCGTGGGCACCGAACAAGCCATTGAGAACGCTGTTTCGGTATTTAACATTGAAAACGACGACGTCAAAGGCCGTATCATTGGACGTGAAGGAAGAAACATCCGCGCGATTGAGGCAGCTACCGGCGTGGAAGTCATCGTAGACGATACGCCCGAAGCCATCATCTTATCGTGCTTTGACCCCGTTCGTCGCGAGATAGCCCGCTTGGCTCTGCACCGCCTTGTTACCGACGGCCGTATACACCCGGCCCGCATCGAAGAGGTGGTCAATAAAGTACGCAAATCCATTGAAGAAGAAATCATCGAAACCGGTAAGCGAACAGTTATTGATTTGGGTATTCACGGACTACACCCAGAGCTGGTTAAGATTGTTGGACGGATGAAGTATCGTTCGTCTTACGGACAAAACCTTCTACAGCACAGTCGTGAAGTAGCAAACCTCAGCGCCATTATGGCCACCGAACTGGGCTTAAACCCTAAATTGGCCAAACGCGCGGGATTGCTGCACGACATCGGAAAAGTACCTACCGAAGAGACCGAGCTGCCACACGCACTTCTCGGTATGAAGTGGGCTGAAAAGTATGGTGAAAAACCGGATGTTTGCAACGCGATTGGTGCCCACCACGACGAAATCGAGATGACCTCTCTCATATCCCCAATTATTCAAGTGTGCGATGGTATTAGTGGTGCGCGCCCCGGAGCCCGCAGACAAGTTATGGAGAGCTACGTACAGCGTTTAAAAGATCTGGAAAACCTGGCGATGACATACGAAGGGGTAACCAAAGCCTACGCTGTTCAGGCGGGCCGAGAATTGCGCATCATCGTAGAGAGTGAACGAATCGATGATAAAAAGGCCGCCGAAATTTCTTATGACGTAAGTCAACGCATCCAAAACGAAATGACTTACCCCGGACATATTCGCGTTACCGTAATTAGAGAAACACGTGCCGTGAACGTTGCACGATAATTTTTTGTTGAAAAAAAAACATGGAATGGTGATTAATAAAGATAAGCTCGTTTACAACAATATTCTTGAGACCATTGGTAATACACCACTAATCAAGCTCAATAAGATTGCCGAAGACATTCCGGCGCAGGTATTTGCCAAAGTAGAGTATTTCAACCCTGGCAATTCGGTCAAGGATCGCATGGCACTGCAAATGATCGAAGACGCCGAAAAGGAAGGCAAAATCAAACCCGGCGGTACCATCATTGAATGTACTTCCGGAAATACCGGTATGGGATTGGCTCTGGCGGCAATTATTAAAGGTTATAAGCTTATTTGTACACTTAGCGATAAGCAAAGCAAAGAAAAAATGGATGTTCTCCGAGCCATGGGTGCCGAAGTGTACGTATGTCCGACCAACGTAGCTCCCGATCATCCGGAATCTTATTATTCGGTAGCCGAGCGCTTGAACAAAGAAATCCCCAACTCCTTTTACCCTTATCAATACGATAACCTCAGCAACCGAAAAGCACATTACCAAACAACCGGTCCGGAAATCTGGGAACAAACCGAAGGGAAAATCACCCACTTTGTTGTTGGCGTAGGCACCGGCGGCACCATCAGTGGGGTGGCCAAGTATCTAAAAGAAAAAAATCCCAACATCAAAATTTGGGGCATCGATACCTACGGTTCGGTATTTAAAAAGTACCACGAAACCGGGGAATTTGATGAGAAAGAAATTTACAGCTATATCACCGAAGGCATTGGCGAGGACATCCTTCCCAAGAATGTTGATTTTGACCTTATCGACCACTTTGAAAAGGTTACCGATAAAGATGGTGCCCTGGTTACCCGGGAATTGGCCAGAAAAGAAGGCTTGTTCTTAGGTTATTCTGCTGGTTCAGCCTACCAAGGTATCCGTCAGCTGAAAGACCGGCTAACCAAAGACGACTTGGTGGTGGTTCTCTTCCACGACCACGGAAGTCGCTACGTAGGCAAAGTATTCAACGACGATTGGATGCGTGAGCGCGGATTTCTTCCACAGCAAAACATCTTAGCAAAAGACCTGATAGACAAGCACGCCAATCTTCCTTTGGTTGATGTATCAGCAAGCAACACGGTGGCAGAAGCCATCAACCGCATGCGCAAATACAACATCAGTCAAATGCCCGTTAAAGACGGGGATAAAGTAGTAGGGTCTATTGATGACCAAACCGTTTTCCAACACCTAACCGGTGACGAAGGCATCAAATCTAAATTGGTAAGTGACATCATGAATCCACCCTACCCTACCGTAAAACCAACGGATTCTGTGGAAGACATCAAACTGCTGATCAATCGTAAGAACAGCGCTGTAATGGTGGCGTTGGGCAACAATGACTTTCACATCATTACCCGTTCTGATTTATTGGAAGCAATGCGCTAGTAAGTGATTGTCTATAAAATCCGATAGCTGCGGTATGGGCGTTTGCAATACCCCCCTTTCGCAAGCCTTGCTCTCGAACTTTCTAGCTCAGCCATTGTGACTTTAAAGAAATGATGTTGAAAAGTTATATGTTTATTTCGTAATGTGTTGCCTTATGCAGCACACTACACGAAATGAACATCAAAACCCAATAGTCCCCAAGCCCCCCTTTTTTAGAAGATTTTGCCATACATAAATTGATGGGCATTGTACATTTGTGGTCGTTATTAACAAAATAAATTATCATGACCGAATACGATGTCGTCGTTATTGGCTCCGGCCCAGGAGGATATGTTTGTGCCATTCGCGCAGCTCAGTTGGGTATGAAAACCGCATTAATTGAAAAGTACAACTCGCTTGGCGGAACGTGTTTGAATGTGGGATGTATTCCATCAAAAGCCTTGTTGGACTCTTCGCATCATTTTCACAGTGCCGTACATGAATTTGCTGATCACGGCATTGAGGTAGGTGACCCGAAAGCCGATCTCAAGAAAATGATTGATCGCAAGCGCAAAGTGGTTTCCCAAACGGTGGACGGCATCAAGTATTTGATGGATAAAAACAAGATAGACGTTTATCACGGTTTGGGTTCGTTTAAAGATGCGCATACCGTTGAAATCGATGGCGAGAAAAAAGAAACGATTAAAGGCAAAAAAATTGTCATTGCCACCGGCAGTAAGCCGGCTTCTCTTCCATTTATCGAACTGGATAAGGAACGCATCATCACTTCTACCGAAGCCCTTGAATTGCAAGAGATCCCCAAGCATATGATTGTGATTGGTGGTGGCGTTATTGGCGTAGAGCTTGGCTCTGTTTACGCCCGCTTAGGTGCTAAAGTAAGCGTTGTTGAGTACCTTGACCGCATTGTACCTTCCTTCGATAAGGAAATCGGCAAAGAACTCATGAAGTCGATGAAAAAAATTGGTGTGAAATTTCACGTGTCAACCAAAGTTACAGCCGTTGAACGCGACGGTGACAACGTAACCGTTGTTGCAGAAGATAAAAAAGGTAATGAAGTCAAACTGGACGGTGACATTTGTCTGGTAAGCATTGGACGTCGCGCATATACCGACGGGTTAAATCTTGAGGCAGCAGGACTGTCAACCAACGATAAAGGACAGGTTGAAGTTAATGACAACTTACAGTCCAAGGTAGATCACATTTACGCCATTGGCGACGTCGTACGTGGTGCCATGCTGGCCCACAAAGCCGAAGAAGAAGGCGTATTCGTTGCCGAGCACATGAACGGCGAGCACCCACACATCGACTACAACCTTGTACCAAACGTCGTTTACACCTGGCCGGAAGTTGCCTCCGTAGGTAAAGGCGAAGAAGCCTTGAAGGAAGAAGGTCGTGACATCAAGACCGGCTCATTCCCCATGCGCGCATTGGGCAGAAGTCGTGCCAGTGGTGATACCGATGGCGTGGTTAAAGTCATTGCCGACGCTAAGACAGACGAAATATTAGGTGTACAAATGGTCGGCGCGCGTGCAGCAGATATGATTGCCGAAGCGGTTGTCGCCATGGAGTACCGTGCTTCTGCAGAAGATATCGCCCGCATGAGCCACGCCCACCCAACCTACACTGAAGCAATGAAAGAAGCGGCATTGGCCGCCACTGGAAACCGCGCATTACATATGTAGTAGGGGTAAGCCTTGTGCTTACACATATACACAATAAAAAAGCCACCTTCCGGTGGCTTTTTTATTTCTATATATCTATGTTTTCAACATTAATGCTGCACGATCAACTTAGACGTGTACGTATTTCCTTCGTACTCGATGGTGATGATATACACACCATTGGTCCAAGTAGATACGTCAAAGTTGGTTTGACTGCGTCCTGTTTGCTTGCGCTCAATCTCTTCAAACAATTTTTGTCCTAATAGATTGGTTACACGTACTCTCATGTCGCCCGGACGAGGTAATGAGTAAGCAATGTAGGTGTGTGCTTCTGCGGGGTTTGGAACCGGCACACCGATCATAATACCATCTTCATCGATGAAGTCTTGCGTGCTTACTAAGAAGTCACAGGACTCATTAACCTCTCGCATACAGAAGTCGTCAATGGCCCAACCGACATCTTCAACGTTATTGTCTGATCCAAAGCGGAAGCGGAATACCGTTTGTCCACCAAATTCAAAACAGAACTTGAATTTAGAATGTTGCCATCCGTTTGAGTTGCCTGACCAACCTGGTCTAATTTGATCCAATGCCCAAATAAAAGGCTGATTGAACCAATTAAGTGTTGTGTCAGGTCTGTTAGGATTATTATCACCAAGGACACCCCAAGTAATACCACCATCTTGCGAGTATTCAAAATTTCCTCCGTCGTGCAGCAACTCGGTTTTGAAGTTGTGCCAGAAAGATACCTCGTAGGTTGTATTAATGGAATCAATGATAAATACCGGTGTAACCAGAATTGATTTATCCTGAGGTTCGTAATCACTGGTCAAGTCTGTCATCCAGGCATTATTACCGGAATAAGGTGAGATGATTGGGGGCTGATTAGGGTTACCAAGTTCCCAAGCTGTCATCAAAGCATCGTACTCGGTGGTAGTTGCCTGAAAATTAAATGCCGTTGGATCTTCAAAGTCATTACAGTACTCATTGTTAGGCTCCTGACTCAGATCAATCTCCGGTAAGGTTTGCACCAATCCACAGAGCGAATCATCTGCGGGGAAATTATCTTGTTTATCGTTTGGTCTACTGGTAGCCGCACAAACATCGTAATTTCCGGGAGCCACCGATGGCCAAATCTCGGGATAAGTTACCCATCTGGACTGATTGGCACGCAATGGTGGATTAAAGTTGAACCAGTATTCCGGCTCCCAGGTTGCACCATTGTCTAAGCTGATGGCCAGTTTACAGCTATCAAGAGGTTTTGCACCGGTGTTTTGAATGCGTACTACGACTTCTTGATCTCTGAAAGGGAAAACCAAGTTGTCACGAGCACGGACTTCAATAGGCGCGGCACTATTTTGTGGTGGAACAGATATTTCAAAATTATCAATTCCCCAACCCGCACCCGGTGTACCTGTGTTGGTACTCTTCCAGTGGAAACGCATTTGTAAGCTTCCAGTGAAGTAGTTGTAGTCAAACAATGGATAAGAGGAGTTTCTCCAGCCTTGTGTATTATTCACCCATGCCGGCCCGTTGAACAACGGTGTGGATGCAATACCGTATGGCGGTTGTGAGTGCCAATTGGACCCTACGTTTGCAGCATCAACAGATCCTACGCGTAACCATTGACCACCTTCAAACGTTTCTAACCTACCACCGTGGGCAGTGGGACTGGACTGGAATTGAGAAAACTGAATGATGGCACCCTCTATGGTGTCAAATCCATTGATCAAAGGCAGTCGTAGGTATTCTTCGGTATTGGGATAATACGGGCCACTAAGATTGGTAAAGAACGCATTGGGTTGAGATGCCGCTTGGTTGATACCAAACGAAGGGTTACCTACTTCCCACATGCGCTTTCCACCTTGAGAAAACCAACCATTAGATGAGTGATCACAATCGTCGAAATCATCAAAGTAAGGAATGGTTTTGGTGCCGAAGGCAGTAGCATACTTACACCATGAATCGTTGAATGTATTGGCATCACCGGTAACATTGGTCGAGGCACAAATTTCAAAGCGACCTTCCGGCCAGTTGATATTGGCACTGGCAGGGAACTGGAAAGTCCCCACATTACCCGGCGCAATATTCACCGAAGCCGTAGCATTATATGTTGTTGGGGTGCCTTGGTTAGGACCACAAAGTGGAGTGACCGTTAGCTCGATGGGCACACTGGTAAGGTTTGTTGAGCCGTAGTTCCTAATGTGTATCGTAGGAAGTGGGTTAACCGCCAAAGGCAACGCAAGTCCAGGGGGTTGAATATTTACAACACCGGCGTCTTGAGCAAGTTCATCGTAAACAGCCATGTTGTCAATGGCCACATCACAGCGATCTCCCGAAGAGCGACGATAGGCCACAACACGTATTTTAATCTGATCAGCATTGTATACACTTAAATCAAACTTGCGATAGGTCCAAGGATCCAATTCATCCGATTGGGTAAATGAGGTAATTCTTCCACCGGGAGGTGTTTGCCATGAACGGGCACCTTGAGGCAAGAAGTTGATACATAAAGAGTCGAATGTTCCGGTAGCCACATAACCATGATACCACAAATCAAACACCGGGTTGTTCAGTGAAGACACATCAAAACAACGCGACTCAAAAATGGCCGGCGTAGAGGCGTTACCAAAACCACCCTCGGCATAGAGATAATTGCCAAATCCACTAACATCGGTAAACGGACCGGTACCAATTGTAGGGGTCATTCCTTCTCCTACCATGAATGCATAACCGGAAGCTCCGGGCGCAGTAGGATCAGGAATTCGCTCCCAATCGGTGGTGGAAATGTTACCGGGCGTGGCAAAGGTTCCGTTCCCCGGTGTGTTACCCGGTCCATCAAAATCTAATACGTGCGGGAAAGTGTTGATTACCGGCTCAGAAATAACGGTAACGGTATTGGTTGTATCGTTGCTGCTATTGGCATCACCGGGAATGGCTGTCCAGGCTTTGATGTCGTAGGTACCAACGGTTGTTAAGTTGACCCCTGTATTAAAAGTAAACATAGTGGTATCGCCTTGAGCCAGTGGACCTGGAATGGTATCCCATACTGGTGCGCCACCGTTTACATTGTAGGCTACAGGTATATTGGTAGCTGTTTGACAGCCAAGGTTACGCACCATCATGGTTACATTTTCATTGGGACCAAAACCACAACCAATACCAATGGGTTCGGTCAGTAACTCAGCTTCAAAATCAAATGCAGGAGCAAAGTCAATACGGATATCGTCGATGGCGATGTCTGCGCGCGTCTGCGTACCCAACTTGGTAGCTCTCCAACGCAAGCGAATGGTTTTACCTCCTCCAATGTAGGGTGCTAAGTCCACATACGCACGGCGCCAAGGTTGGTCATCGCTGGTTTGCTGCTCACCTGATAGCTGCCAAATACCTTCTACCCACACTTGAGAGTCAGCACCAGTATCGATATCTAAACGAAGCTCTTGCACGTTTTGTCCGTACATATAGTAGAAGAATTCGGCATACAAGCAAGAATCATCCGGCACCACAATACAAGGTGTGGTCAAGAGTGTTTGCTGAAAACCAGAGCCTTGCATAGCGGCAGCATAGACAAATTTTCCACCCGGACCACCTATGGTATTGTCCACACTTGGACCGGTCAAGTTGGTAGGTGTAGCACCAGAACGCACCGACCAACCAAAACTACCAATATTGAGAAGCGGAAAAACGCCCCAATCTTCGCCTTGATCAATCGGCATACCACCGCGATGTGAAGATCCGGATG
>PXCF01000080.1 GCA_003566715.1 Cryomorphaceae bacterium
AAACGATTGATGTCTATACTGGCATCTACCGGTTTTTGGTTAAGCATTAAATCCACCAGCGACTGGGATAAGTACGGAGCCATTAGGATAGACCGACTACCCAGTCCGTTGAGAAAATACACATTATTGTATTTTGGGTGTTGACCGATGATGGGTTTGCGGTCTTTGGTTGCTGCTCTTATACCCGCATCTTGCTGCACGGTTTTAACCGAGCCATCATATACGGTTGTTAGCGAGTTCAGTAACTCTGCTTTACTGTTGTCCGTTATTTGTTCACTTAAATCACCGTGTACATAAGTAGCTCCCGTTTTATATAGGCCTTTTTTTTCTAAAGGAATGAGGAAGTGTTTGAAGTGAAGTATTTTTTCAAATGCTTTATCTTGATCCAGCTCAATGGTTAACAGCTCTCCTTTTGCAGGCCTAAAGACGTCATTTGGATAGAATGGGTTGTTTTTAGCTGCGCGCCATCCTTCTGCAAATACCACTGCGTCGTAGGTTTTGTTGTTAAATCTTACAACGTCTTTGTCAATGCTTATTTGCTCTATTTCAAAAGGTTGTTCAATGATGTTTTCTTTCATTTTTTCTCGGAAAGATTCGATCATAAGTCGCGTATTACACCATCCTGTTTGTTGTACTACACCCAATCCATACGGTACGTTTATGACGTTATCGTCTTTGGTGATATTTCCCAAAAAAGCCGACCACTTCTGATTGTCTTTTAAGTTGTACCAATTGTTTTGTTCTTCAGCGTCGTGTATGACACGGTAAATGTTTGAAGGGAAGAATATTTTCTCATCAATGAATGATTCTAAGTCCGTATAAAAAGTGTCCATGTTTGACAAGAATGCTTCAGCGAGGTGTACCATTCTCATACGTTTTAAAACGATGGGGTTATATAGACCGCTGGCAATACGTGACGCTTGAGACATACTTGGTTGATCAATCCACGTCACATCTACATTTTTTTTAAGAAGGGCAAAGCCCATGCAGGTACCGGCTATTCCTTGACCAACAATCAGTATTTTTTTCATAGTATATTTGGAAGTTTTTAAATAAAAAAAGACGCACAGAGGCGTCTTTTTGTTTAATGAAAAAGTTTAATCTAATATTCCCAAAGGTCGTTTTCAAAGTTCCTAAGCTCCTGCTTTATTCTTTTTGATTCAAGTAGCTGGTCTAGGTTATTACGACGTTTATAATCGGCCACGGCTCTATCGTAAACGTTGTCTTCTTTAATAATATTTGAATCAAAGAAACGCATTTTGAAAACTTCATCGAAAGTCATTCTCGCTGCATTGTTGTTGCGGTTAAAGGCAACATTGGTTGCCAAGGCATAACGCGCATCGGGGAACCAAACCCAAAACAAAGGATAAATATCTTTACTTTTCGGGTGTTGAACCGTAGGTGCTAGTCCAATGATGTAGTTCTCCATTTGTCCACGACGCTTATCCATATACCAATCGCATTTAATGGTGTAGTACAAAACATCTTTTGCCGTTACCGTAATGGTGTCGATATAATCCCATTCAAAGGGGTTGTCACGATTCCAGGCGGTATCTACTTGCATCACGTTTCTCGCGATTTCCTCTGGCGTATAGGGAATTTCGAAGCGATCATCAGCAAATACCTCCATAATGGTGCCTTCATTCATGATACCATCCACGAGTACGTCAAATAGGCTTTTGCGATCTGGTAGTGGAACGACCGGGTAGTAAAGGTGGTGATTCGCCTTTTCACGGATGTTGATGCGCTCCCAATGACGATAGGAAAACATCTGATCTATTTCTCTTGGTAAAGGGAAATCAATCACTTGATTGTTGTGATAGATCCTTTCTGCTTTTGAGATGGGGCCATCGTCTTCAGGAGAAAGAACTTGTCCAAAACTCGTGGATAATCCAAGGGTTAAGGCCAAAATTGTCAATGAAAAGCGTTTCATACCTTTTTTAATTTAGTTTTAAGGATATAGAATCAATATTCAGATAATCTTAGTTGACATCAAATACAACGTCAGAAATATCGGTAACATTAATTCCTTTAGGTCCTCGTGCTTTAATGTTCCTTACAACAATAGTTGAACCGGGACGCAAAGCATCAATTCGTTTTTTAACACCATCGTCAAAACGTGTACCGCGGATTGTTTGTGGAGGAAATCCTGGGATTACCACATCAAAAGACAGAACCTGTAGACTTAAATCAAAGGGGAAGTCTTTGTATTCTGCTTCAATAACGGCGTTTTTTACCGCGTTTTTAGAGTAAATGGTCGAACGGTTTTTTAGAACCATTCCTGTTGCTGGTGGTAGACCTTTAATTCTGAACTTTTTACTTTGGCGGAAAGGTTTACCTTTAACACTTACGTTGATGTCAACTTCAGTGCCTTGCACTTTAGTTACATCGGCAATGTAAGTTCCATCACCTTGGCGACTAAGTCCTGGTCCGGAAACATCCAATTGTGAAGGGTCAACTCCGGGCACACTAATTTCAAGAGGATTGTCAACCCCACGGTAGAGAACATTCATTTTCGTAGGTGAAATAACCGCTGAAGGAGGTGCGACAGTAAAGCTTTCAATAAACTCTCTTTCCACGGCACTTTCACCGCTTCCAATACGAATGACACCACCCCATAGGCGCTCACCGGTTTGGTTGGCTGCAAAATTCACCATCCCTGCTCCATTGCGAATAAAATCACCGGAAAGTGGGGTGCCTTCTCCGATGCGATTGGAATCACGATCAAACTCATAGAGGATGATTTCTGGTTCTTGCGTTTCGTCAAATGCAGCTAGAAATACCTGAGCTCTAAAGGAATCACCGGTGGTCACATAAGTAGACTTAGGCATAACCACAGCTTTTACTCCGGTAAATTTCAATGTACCGGCATCAATCTGCTTTTGTAGTTCAGCAATAACACTTGATTCAGCTGACCTAACTTTTGATTGATAGCTAGAAAGAAAAGTAAGAACACCTGCTAATGGAACGTGGTCAAACAGTACCTTTTCCCATTCGGCAGTCGTTACTGAATTCTTCCCAATTGGTTGAGGCGACGTATCAAACTCTTTTTCGAGTGTGGCAACTAATTGCTCGTTGCCTTCTACCATACCAACAAGCTTTTCTCTAAACCTGTTGAGTTGTTCACGCATTTTGCGACCACCATCAGCACCACCCATTTTTTCAGGGTTGAGAAGATAATTGCCCGCTTTTTCACGTTTATCGGCACCTGGTAACTTACCATCTTCGCCAATTTCCCCGTGAAGCGCAACCAATTCAGTTTTAATGGTCTCAATCAAATCAAAGGTTTCATCTGCAACGCTTTGTACTTCAAAGGCCTTGTTCTTCCATTCTTCAGCACGAGCAGGATTTTCTTCAGCAGCAATCAAAAATTCGTTATAGATTTTTTGACTGCCTCGGTGAATTGCACTTGCGGATGATTCAAGATCATATTGAATCTTAGACAAAGCGTCGAGTATGTCCTTGGATATGTTCAATGCCAAGAGTGCGGTTAACACGAGGTACATCATGTTAATCATCTTCTGTCTTGGACTCAGTTTTCCTCCAGCCATTCTGTGTTCTATTGAGGTTTAGTTACTTGTTTGTCTAATATTTAGTTGCGATTGGGGTTCATGGCACTCAACATACCGCCGTAAACAGTATTAAGGTTGCTCATATTACTCACCAAACTGTTTACTTCATCAGTAAGCCTATCCGAGTTAGAAAGACTTTCATTGAGTTTTTCCATGAGAGAATTTTGTGCTTCAACATGATTGGCAGATCCTTCAAGTTGAACGGCATATAGAGCGTTGAGGGACTCCATATTTTTGCTGGCCAACTTAAGTTGCTCACCATATTCATTGGTTGCCGCTGACGCATCAATTGTCTCGTTTAATTTGGATGCAGCATCACCAAAACGGCGCAGACCATCACCCAAACTTTGGATAAGTTCAGAGTCTATCTTAGCTTCTTCAAGCATCGCATCCAACTCTTCAGTCACTGTACTAGGTGTACTATTAGAGCGTCCACCAATACTCTCTTCAACCTCATCCAAATCTTCCATACCGGCTAATTCAGGGTATACCAAAGACCAGTCGTATTCTGAGGCAGGCTTTTCAAAGGCTGAGAAAAAGAAGATGACAGCTTCTGTTGAAAGACCAACAATCAACATAATATCTGCACCGGGCCAGTGTAAAATTTTAAACATCGCTCCAAGGATTACCACACCAGCTCCTAATCCGTAGAGTTTGGCCATAAAGTTCTTAAAGCCTTTGCTGTTAACATCAATTAATGCCATAGGTAGAAAAATTAAAAAGGGTTAAAAAGAATTACATAGTTAATTAAAAGTCGCCAAAGTCACGACCAAGGAAGCTCTGAACGGTTCGAAAACCAATAAAGCTTGTTGCGGTATCTTGGTATTCCATGTCACGCGTACTTACCTGAATATAGTAAGCAACATCTTTCCACGAACCACCACGAATAACTTTAAGTTTTAGACCTTCATCATCACTTTCATCGGCGTTGTATTGAAAGTCTGGTTGAAAATTGTTGGCGTAAAAGTACGACGATTGACGGTAAGCTGAACTTGTCCACTCAGACACGTTACCAGCCATGTTATAAAGGTTATAACCGTTGGGGTTGTAGGCTGTTGAAATTACAGGATAGAAACCACCGTCAGCCACCAAATTACCGCGTTGAGGTTTGAAGTTGGCTAAGTAACAACCGGAACTATTGGTGGTGTAAGGTCCACCCCATGGATACATCATATTCTTCATGCCTCCACGCGCAGCGTATTCCCATTCACCTTCTGTAGGAAGTCTAAACTCCTGCTCAGTGTACTCGCCGCTGTTTCGCAAGTACGCGTTGCGGTACTTGGTTCTCCAGTTACAGAAAGCATTTGCTTGTTTCCAACTAACACCTACTACTGGGTACTCATCGTATGCTACGTGCCAGAAGTAATTGTCGTGCATTTGCTCATTGTATGAGTAGGCAAAGTCATGAACCCATACGAGTGTATCGGGATAGACATTAATCGTTTCTTGCTCAAAGAATGAACTTCTATTGGAGTATTCTTGCGTTTCTTTAATGTAGTCGCGATAATAGAAATCATCGTCGTATCCACTGTCATCATCGAAGTCGAAAATCACCCTGTTATCTTTCTTAGCAGCTTTTTGCTTGTTAATCCAGAAATAGGTATAGTTAAGTTGGCGTGCATCAACCATACGCTCACCCAGAAGGCGTTCTTCAGGTGGAAGGTAAATGGACTCAATGATTTCCGTGTATTCCAAACTTGGATATCTGTCTTGACGCCACACCAAAGATGGATCCCAGTTAATGCTTTTTTGCATCTCTTCAGGGTAGTTGACCATGATGTATTCGTCAAAGAAGGTTGGGTTTCTTTTTTCCGCCGGATCGTTAAACTCATAGCCATCAACCATTCCATCTTCACCTAAGCGATGGCGAACAATAGAATCTCTTACCCATTGGACAAATTGGCGATATTCGTTGTTGGTAATCTCTGTTTGGTCCATCCAAAACGGGGCAATAGAAACCGTTTTTGTTGGTGTTGTTTGCGCATAAGGAACAT
Source organism: Cryomorphaceae bacterium (assembly GCA_003566715.1). GTDB lineage: Bacteria > Bacteroidota > Bacteroidia > Flavobacteriales > Schleiferiaceae > CSBr16-58. The sequence continues at coordinate 5,567 of PXCF01000080.1, forward strand.
CTTGATCAGCGTTCCCCATGTTAAACGACCCCTGAGGGATGAATACCATCCCGTAAGGTTCAGATGGGTACCAGGCGGGTCGATCGCGAACGCCGACCAATTCTCCGTGATCGGAACTCCTACAAGCTGACAATGCAGCGAGAGCTAAAGTAAAAAGTGCAAGCCTTTTCATATGAAGTAGAATTATTGACTGTCGTCTGGTTGGATATTGTTAACGTATTGTTTTTGGTGTTTATTGTATTCGCGCTGCGATAATACAAAAAAAATCTTAAAGGAAGAGTGGGTGTCTATACATTCCTGGTTCTCTCGGTGGAATGTCGATTTTGAAACAGTAGGACACAAAAATCTCGTGACTACCAGTGCTTTCTGTGCGAAGAGGTCCCGCTCCGGCGTCGTATGCGTAACCAAAACGCAAGGATGGAGTAAGGTAAAATCCGCCCATAAAACTGAAAGATTCTTCGAGTCGATACGCTGTACCCGCCCAAAATCTGTTGGCAATCGTGGCCATTAGTCCTGCGTCAAAGGACGTTTGCGTAATATCACTCTTCACCATGATATTGGGTTGTAGGATGATATTTGTGTTCGGTATATTGAAATTGTAACCACCTGCTAAGAAGTAGTGTCTTCTGTTATTCATTTCTTGAATCTGTCCTTGGCCGGCAGAAAACTCTGTGGTTGTCTCTAGTAATCTTACCGAAGACAAACTCAACCAAAAGGCGCGACTCTGGTAATAAGCACCAAAAGCCATATCAAAGTTAATTCCGTCTGAACCACCTTGTACAATCGCTGCATCACCTTCCCCACTGGTTCCGTCAGGAGCAATATAGTTGGGGTTCCCAACTGTTGAACGATTCATTAAATCACCTCTTAAGCCAAGACCTAATGTTCCTTTTCCAATATCTATGTGGTACGAGTAAGCAAATCCTAGCATCACGTCATTCATAACGCCCAATTGGTCATTGACAACGTTTAAACCAAGACCACCACCCAAAAAAGAAACGGGGATGTTCATATTAAAGTTTGATGTGCTTGGAGCGTTTTCAAAACCGGCCCACTGACTCCTAAAAAATCCAGTTACGCACGTTCCGTCGCTCATGCCGGCATATCCGGGATTAAAATAAAGCTTGTTATACATATACTGCGTCCACTGTACTTCCTGTTGGGCCGTGATGGAACCAACAGAGATAACAAAGAGCAATACGAGGTAAATTTTCTTCATACTATTTAAGCCGGTTATGTTCTGAACCAAATGCTAAATTACAACAATTATTTAACCTGTCAAAAAAAAACACCGATTTAACGGTGCTCGGTATTGACATTGCAATATTAACAAAAAAATGTGGATAACAACAAATTAATCTAACCTTTTTAACGCATTCCACCATGTTAAAGGTATTTCTCCCTCCATGGCTTCTTCGTAATCGCTTGGTTTGCATGGTATAAGGCGGTTTCTGTCATTGCCGTTTCCCGTGTTATTTTCTGCCGGGCCTTCTATCCACCAGCGTCCTGATTTGGGACTTTTGTAGAATACCAACTCATGATTATCCTCCATAATCACCGTGAATTTCTGATAATCGCTCTTGCTCCCTATAGGGAAGTCACCTTTTCTCTGTGAAACCCCCTCAATAAAATACCAGACGATTTCCGCGATGAGTTGTGCTGTACGCGCATTGATGTCCATTCCTGGGTTGTAGCCAAAAACACCAAATAAAGACAGTTTGTCGCTTAGTCCGGCGTATCGACTGAGTGCACAAATCTCTTCACCGGTCAACCCGTTTGGCGATGCCTGTCTGTGACCGGGTGCTTCAGCAGCTCTAACCACTGAAATGTCGATGCTAACGATGTCACTGTTTCTTATTGGTGGTTCCGCATTGGAAAACGGCCGCAGTTGACCAACCCGGTAGGTGTCAAAATACATTCTGCCCATGAGATCGCGTTCCTCAGGATTTACAAAGTAGGTTTGATACCCCAAGTTGGCAAAGCTGTATAGGTTGTGCGGCTTTTGTAAAACAATGTGCGACAAATAATTCTCATCGTTTAATTCCAGATTGAAGTCCCCTAAATCAAAACGAGGATCCGCACATACCAAGTTCACAGATTGCTCTAAGTTATCGTATGCTCTGTATAGATGATAGGTGGCTTCCTGACTGCCGCCAATAACTACGGGGATGATGTTTTTCTGAAGTAGCTCTACAATGATGTAGCGCATTGCAGCGTAGGTATCTGATGCGGTATCCCCTTTGTAAATGTTCCCGAGGTCGGCTATTTGTAATCCCCATTCACCGGGAAAGAGTTGATACAAAAAATGACGAACGGCGTCTATACCTCGGTCGCAACCCGTGTTATTTACTGATAAGCGATCTTCTAACACCCCAAAAATGGCAATCTTCACACCATCTAAATCAGGAAGTCCTTCAATTTCTTGATGAATCCTGATCTTTGAGCCTAGCGTTTGACCAACACCATCTGTGTAATTAGTCAATAGAGAATCAGATACTGGTGCTAGAAAGTCGTTGCTTATCATCTATTAGCTTTTTTTACGTGTGCGACTGGAGGTTTTTTTTGCTCGGGATTTCTTTGCCGGGGCTTTTTCTATAAGTTCTTCGCAGTCTTTTCGTGAGAGTGTTTTGGGGTCAACATCTTTGGGGATTTTGACATTGTTTTTTCCAACTTTAATGTAGGGGCCCCATCTTCCATTGAGGATTTCGATGGTGGGTTCTTTATCGTCAAAGGTGGCAATGTGCTTTTCGCGATCGGCCTTGCGCTTGGCTTCCAAAATTTCAACCGCACGGTCAAAGGTGACCGTCATGGGGTCGTCTCCATCGGTTTTCTTAATACTTGCAAAGGTGCTGCCCCATTGTACATAAGGACCAAAGCGCCCTACGTTGGCCTTTAGTATTTTGCCTTCGTATTCGCCCAAATCTCTCGGAAGCTTAAATAAATCTAGAGCCTCTTCGTAGGTAATGGTGTCAATGCTTTGACCCGGACGTAAACTGGCAAATGTCGGTTTTTCTTCGTCTTCGGCTTCGCCCATTTGTACCATGGCGCCATAGCGACCGATTCTTGCGTAGATGTTTTTCCCGGTTTTGGGATCTTGTCCCAACAAGCGCTCTCCTTTGGCACGCTCGGCATTTTCCAGCGTATCGTCAATTTTAGGGTGGAAATCACCGTAGAACTTCTTCAACATTTGTACCCAGTCTTTTTGTCCTTGGGCAATGTGGTCGAATTCTTCTTCTACATCAGCGGTAAAATTAAAATCGAGTATGTCGTTGAAATGCTCTACTAAAAAATCGTTGACCACTAGGCCAATATCGGTGGGTGCCAGTTTGCCGCGCTCGGCACCAGTGGTTTCTGTTTTGTTGGCTGATTTGATTTGTCCTTGTCCGTCCAGTTTTAACTGAATGTACTTGCGTTCTTCGCCCTCGCGCTCTGGTTTGTGAACGTACTCACGTCGGATGATGGTCGAAATGGTTGGCGCATAGGTAGAGGGTCTGCCTATACCAAGTTCTTCTAGCTTTTTTACTAAGCTGGCTTCGGTAAAACGAGCCGGGGCTTTGGTGAAACGCTCTGTAGCAGTGATGTTGTCAATGCCTAAAGGCATATTGGCCGATAGTGGAGGGAGCATGCCTGCAGTTGCTTCGTCGTCATCTTCATCGTCGCGACCCTCCATATAAACTTTGAGGAACCCTTCAAATACGATGACTTCTCCACGCGCAACGAAATGGTAATCGCTGTTAGGTGTAGGGATGGTGGCGGTTGTTCGTTCCAATTGTGCTTCCGCCATCTGGGAGGCTAGGGTGCGCTTGCGAATTAAATCGTAAAGACGTTTTTGCTGGTCGTCTTTTCCGGCCACCTTTTTATTCATGTAGGTCGGACGAATGGCTTCGTGGGCCTCTTGTGCACCTTTGTTTTTGGTGGAATAGCGTCTGTTTTTTACGTATTCACTACCAAATTCACTACTTATTTCTGCAGCGGCGCCTTTCATGGCCTCATCGCTGAGGTTCACGCTATCGGTACGCATATAGGTGATGTGACCGGCTTCGTACAACCGCTGTGCAATACTCATAGTTACACCAACCGGTAAACCGAGTTTTCTCGCTGCTTCTTGTTGAAGTGTAGAAGTGGTAAACGGTGGCGCGGGCGACTTCTTAGCCGGCTTTTTTTGAACATCAGCAATACTGAGTGATGCGTTAGCTAGCTCTTGTAACAGCGATTCGCTGTCTGTTTTATTCTCAAGGCGTTTGTTCAGCTCCGCGTCAAATGGCTGCCCTTTGTCGGTAATAAAGGTGCCGGTAACACGGAAGTAGTTTTTTGAATCGAAAGATTGAATATCTCTTTCTCGCTCTACAATTAAACGAACAGCAACGCTTTGAACGCGACCGGCCGAAAGTCCTGGTTTAATCTTTTTCCAAAGTACCGGCGATAACTCGTACCCTACGAGCCTGTCTAGGATTCTTCTCGCTTGTTGCGCGTTGACCAAGTTGATGTCTATTAGTCGTGGATTGGCTACGGCACGCTCAATAGCACTTTTGGTAATCTCGTGAAAAACAATTCTTTTAGTAGAATCGGTGGGCAGTTTAAGTGCTTCTGCAAGGTGCCAAGCAATGGCTTCTCCTTCGCGGTCCTCATCCGATGCCAACCATATGGTTTCTGCACCTTTGGCAAGTTTTTTTAATTCGTTGACTACGTCCTTTTTATCGGGCGGGATAACATAATTGGGCTTAAAGTCATCAGATATATCTACGCCCATATCTTTGGAAACCAAGTCGCGAATGTGACCATAGCTCGAGGCAACTTTGAAGTCTTTTCCTAAAAATTTTTCTATGGTTTTCGCTTTAGCAGGCGACTCAACAATAACGAGATTCTTTGCCATAAATAGTAACTATATGTTAAATAGAAACGAATCGTTGGATTCAATGTTTCCGAATTGGAGTAAGGTGATTTTCGGTTGCAAAGTAACGATAGAAAATCATTTGTGATAATGATCGCAGACTTAACTATTTTCGCTCCCCTTGTAGGTTGCTTTAAATCAGTATTTTATTTTTAGATTATGGGTGTCAAAAAAATTATTTTACATAATTTTGAAAATCAGTCTTGAAAATGCTTAATGTGATGTGGTATAGGTGATAAACATTTTTATCGAACCATTTTATGTTCATTTTCGTTGTCAAACAATAACAAAATTAAACGTATTGATGTCTTCAGTGTACACAAGAGATATGATATAGTTTTTTTGATGTTGAATAGGGTTCAGTTTAACCGCCAAGCAATTCATGACCACCAAACACCATATATTGCAATGCTTGCGATATTTTTCTTTTTTCCATCATCCCCTTAGAGATGATGAGGTACATCGTTATATCGATGTCAAACTTGATTTGGATGAGCTCCGTGCGATTTTGACTTTATTGGTGGATAGTGGAGAGATCTATTTTGATGGAAGCTACTACGCGTTAAATAAGCATCACCTTCACAATAGAAAAGTTCACGAAACACTGAACAATAAACTTTTAAAAATTGGTAATAAAGTGGGGCGACTGGTGGGTTTGTTTCCTTTTGTAAGAGGGGTATATATTTCTGGTTCCCTTTCCAAATCCGGAGCCAGTGGAAAAGACGATGATATAGATTTTTTCATTATCACCGAAAAAGGGAGGCTTTGGACGGCGCGTTTGTTTCTCACCACGTTCAAAAAGGCATTTCTTTTTAATTCTAAAAAATACTTTTGTATCAACTTTTTTAAGTCTACCGATGATTTGGTTCTGACAAAGAAAAACCGCTACATTGCTACAGAGGCCGTAAGTCTGATACCCATTGTTAACCACGATTTGCTTTTAGACCTGCATGAAAATAATGATTGGATCAGTAAAGCCATGCCCAATGCCAAGCAATATTTTACCAGAAGGGCAAAACCGTCAAAGAAATTGCCCTGGATTGAATTTTTGCTCAAGGGTCGCCTGGGCAATGTCGTTGAAGACAAAGCGTTTCGTATCTTTGAAAAGCATCAAAAAGCCAAATATAAAAATCACCATTCTGCCGAAATTGTTGCCACTAAATCTACTTCCGCACTATTTCCCGATAGTGTAGAAAAAGATGTGTTGACGTTTTTAAAGAAATAAATCGTCTGTAATCATGTCTAAATTATTCATATTGAGGAGCTCCGCTGTTTCCGTGGTGCTGGCCATGATTGGGTATGCGGTGTCGTACTTATTATCACCAAGATACGCCTCTGAGGTGCAGTTTTTCGTGCCGCTTACCATTTCAGAGAAGCAGGCAGAGCAAGCAGGTGTAGGCTTTGGTGGCGACTCTGAAATAGATGCCCATATTCAAATACTGAGATCGAAACGCTTTTATGTGGCATTGAGCAATGAATTTCCTGAATATGACTTTTATCTACATGCCTCGCGAACTCGATATGGCGCAGTTTCGTTGGAAGTGCAGACCCCTGATGCTGATTTATCGGCGAAAATGGCCAATGCAGGTGTCGCCATTGCAGACTCCATCAAACAGTTGTTGCTGGTTGAGAATCGAAAACAATCGGTTGCCTTTTTGAAGAATGCTGTTTCCGTGAAAGTAGAGGAAGTTGAATACCATCAGTATAAACTTGATTCTGTTCGGCAAACATTGAGTAAGCCCAGTGAGGAAAATGCCCTTGCCTTTAGGTATGAGCGTTTATATGGTGAGGCCGTTAATGAGTTGGCCAGGTATACCACACAATTGAGACGTGCAGAAATAGCTATGAATGAACCGGCGCCCAAAGCTTACGTCTTTAACCCGGCCTCACCAGAGTATGCTTCGGTTTATCCCAATCGTTTGTTTATATCGGCCGCAGTGTTTGTTATGGCCATGGTGCTGCAATTTTTTCTCTACACCTTGATTAAAAAAGAATGAGCCGCATACATGTAATCGTGGCCGTCTTACTACCACTGATGCTCTTTCTTTGGTGGACTTTTCCTTCGCTCGGGTGGTTATGGCTTTTTTTCGGCTTTGTTATGTTGGGTTATGTTGTGTACGTGCAACAGTGGGTCTGGTCGTTGTTTATATGTCTAGCTTTTTCGTTACCACTATCGGTTGAATTATCCTTAGTGAATAACCACAAATGGTTTTTTCCTTCCGAAGCACTCTTAGCTGTTTTGGCCATTGCACTTGTTTTTTCCATGAGAAAAGAACGTCTAAAGACCTATGACGTATGGCCACTTTATTGGCTCTTTGCCTTTGCCCCGGGGGTTCTTTTTTCGGAATACCCAATAATGTCCTTAAAATTTATGGTTGTCAATGCGGCTTATGTATTTGTGTTTTATTACGGCATTCAGTTCCTTATTAAAAATGGCAACGCAATAAAGCCTTTGTTTCAGGTTTATTCCATTGCTTTAGTCCCGGTGTTGCTTTGGGCTATTTGGCAGTTTGTTGGGTATGAACTAAACCCCGTAACCTTACCGGGTATTTTCAAACCTTTTTACAATGACCATACCGTAACCGGGGCGGTACTGGCTGTGCTGGCCGGGTACTTTTTCGCGTCGGGGGCAACCGATAAACGGTATTATTTTCTTTCTGCGTTGATCATATTATTCGTTGTGATGACGGGTAGTCGAGCAGCCCTGCTTAGCGTGGCAATAATGTTGATGGTATATGTTGCGATTACTTTTGCATGGATGCGACGTTTTGCGCCATTCGCTCTTGTTCTGATGGCATTTTTTGTCTACACAAAAAGGGATGTTGTTACCGACTTCATGACTCATAACACATCTGGTTCCAGAGAGGAAGCGCTTTCGGAACGGGTGAAATCCTCCGCCAATGTGAATACGGATGCCAGTAACATTGAGCGCTTAAACCGCTGGTCGTCGGCGTGGAATATGTTTTTGGAGCGCCCTCATACCGGCTTTGGTCCGGGAACGTACCGTTTTACGTATTTGCCTTTCCAGGATAAGCGCTACGAAAACCGTCTAACCGTTAAAAACCCGGATCATCCGCCACAAGGATCGGGAGGCACAGCGCACTCCGAAATTTTTCTGCAACTATCCGAAGCTGGTTGGTTGCCTACGTTCGTTTTTTTGGTAATGCTGGGCAGATGGGTGTTTTATGGCTGGCGGCAAGCTGTGAATGGACATCTCGCGGCAATAGCCGGTTTGCTGGGGCTTAGCACCTATTTATTTCACATGAATGTCAATAATTTTCTCACCACCGATGCCTTCGCCTTTCTCTTTTGGGGATCGGCGGCAGCCATTATGATATCGGTAAAACAACAAGCCAATGAGTGATACCTATTACAAGGAAGTGGGCGCCTATTACGACGACGACGCCCGTGATTTTGAAGAGCGATACTGGGATAATCCCGTATTGCAACGCATTCGCCAATCGTTTCGCGAAGAGGTGAAACGACATAAGGTAAAGAATATTTTGGAGGTCGGCTTCGGACCGGGCTTTGACTTGACGCATTTCGCCAGAATTCTCCCCGATTCAAACGTATATGGGGTGGATGTTTCCTTGGAAATGGTCAACCTCGCTCAAGCCAAAATCGATGCGGAAGACCTTGCTAATGCCAAAGTTGCTCAGGGAAGCGTAGAGGACATTGCCGATCGATTCCCCGGCGTGAAATACGATATGATTTACGTGTTCTTCGGTGCACTTAATACGGTCGATGATTTGGAATTGGCCGCCAAGCACCTACAAGCACTTTTGACCCCCGATGGTAAAATGGTGTTGACTTTCGTGAACAAGTGGTTCATCGCCGGTATGGGGATAGAATTGCTCAAACTACGTGTAAAATCGGCCTTCTCTCGCTTGAAACCCATCTGGGGTGGTTACTCGCCCACCAAGTACTTGGCCAGTAAGTGTTATTCTCCTGCCGAAGTGAAAAAGGCTTTTGCCCCACTAAAATGCACGTATCAGAGTGGTTATAGCATTATTTATCCTGCCTGGTACTACCACGGTATTCATCGTCGTTTACCGCAGCGTATGCTTCGCTTGCTTTGGCAAATGGACAGGGGTATTGCTCAGAGCAAACCGGGCACTTGGGGTGAATATATGCTCTATCGCTTAGAAGCCAATACGGCGTCTAGCATCTCCGATACGGTAGGGTAAATGGGCGTAAAGGCGTGATGCCACTCCTCGTGGGAAGTGCGCACGGGAATGTCAGAAGTCAGCGCCTCAGTTACGGTTTGCCCGTGCATTTTTTCTAAGGCGTCTTGGTTAATACACACCACGTCCAGCCCCATTTTTTCGGCAATCATCTCGGCAAATGCCTTTTGGGTAATGGGTGGTGCTACGTAGAGATTGTAGTCGCTGCTGCTTTTGCCGTGGGTGTAAACGTGGTGCAGTAACCTTCCGCAATCGTCTACGTGTAAGAGCGACATGCGCTGACTGCCATCGCCGTAATAGGGCACGCATTTGTTTTGGGTAGCCGGTAAATAGAAAAAATGGTAAAACCACGAGTCAAATCCAAGTATCCAGGCCGGTCGCGCCATGCGGATGTCCACGTTGGGATACTTGTGCTTCGTCCAGGGTCGCTCGGCACGTTCGTACCACTTGGCGTAGGCAATTGGTTTCAGCGGTGTATTTTCGTCAATAATCTTGTTTTGGTTGCCGTACATCAAAGTCCCAGAGCAATAAATGACGGGTATGTTGAACGGTTCAAGTGCTTGTATCAGGCGTTGATTGGCTTGCTCGCCTTTGATGGCGGCGGCTTGTCGACTACGGTCGTTCTTACCAGCCATGCGTGCACAGTGAAAAACCACGTCGGGGGGAAAGCGTTCCAGCCAAGACAAATCAAAGTCTTCCAAAGAACCGGTAATTAAATTGGTGTTCTCTAATTCACGGAAGGGTAAACTGCGATGCGCCAAGGTGGTTATCACCGTGTTTTTTTCTTTTACCGAAAGCAGGTGCTTGGTGAGTGATCTACCTACGTAGCCTGTTGCGCCAAAAATCCAAATGTTTTTCATGGTGGAAAATTATAGATAAAACACGAATGCGTAACGGTTGTTTTACTAACTTTGAGGATTGAACGTTTGTCGACCAATGATAAGCGACTAAATGATTATTTATGAAGCATTTTGTACTGACCTTGTATCTTTCCTTGATCACGACAATCGGGGTTATGGCGCAATCTATCGAGCCACAGCAGGCCTTGATTCTGCGAAAGGGCACCATTGGCGCCTCCCTTCCTTTTGCAGGTATTCCAAAGGTGCTCACAGATATTTATAGACCTTATGCCGAGTTGGGTTACGCTTTCACCTTTTACCAAAATGAAAAAAACCTCTTATGGTTGGAAGGACGCGTGGGTTACTTTAATCACCGCTTTGTTCAACAGGTCATTCCCATTATGGTTGAAGGCGCTTATGAGCGCAGATTTGGTGAACAGTTTTCGGCCTTTGCCGGACTGGGGATTGGCTATCTTCACGCGTTTCCACACGAAGGTCGTTTTGAGCTCAATGATAATGGACAGTATGAACCGGTAAGCGCCATTGGCAGAGCGCAGTTTGGCGCCAATGTTACACTTGGTGGAAAGTATGCATTTAATGATACTTGGTCGTTGTCATTGGGCTATCGAACACTGTTGCAAATGCCCTTTGTCAATACTTACGTACCGCTGCTTCCATACGGAATTGTTCAATTTGGAATACACTACGCATTATGAAGTATATTGTAAATACACTGGCATTGTTGTTTGTTTTTACGGCATGCCAAAAAGCGGATGTCGTTTCAACGGAGTTGTGCGCCTACGAAACACCGGATGCGTTTTTACAGCATTCCAAAGCGGGAGAATTTCAACAATTAATAGAAAAGTACGTGGCCAAAGGACTGCCAGGTATTTCTGCCTTGGTGGAAGATGAAGAAGGCCTTTGGGTGGGCTACGCCGGTATGGCCGATATCAAGAACGACCAGCCTTTTTTGCCTTGTATGCCTTCAAAGGCCGCCAGTATCACCAAAATGATGGTAGCCGCTGTCGCCTTTCAATTGCAGGAAGAAGGCGTTTGGTCGCTGGATGACAAACTCAGTAAATACATTGATGCGGATATTCTCGACCGAATTGCCAATGGCAACGAGGTTACTCTGCGCAATTGTTTGCAGCACACCACCGGCTTCTACGAACTCATCACCGACGATGATTTTTACTTGGCTGTGCTCAATAACCCCAACAAGCATTGGGAGGCGGAAGAGCTGCTGCGCTTTGTTTATGGAAAAGATGCGCAATTTCCCGCCAACGAAAAAGCACAATACACCAACACCAATACCTTAATGGTGGCGATGGCGATGGAAGTAGCGACACAACGGCCACATTCACATGAATTAAAAAACAGGATATGGATGCCATTGCAAATGAACGATACCTATTACCAATCACGGGAGATATTGCCAAACATCGTGGCTCAAGGGTATTATGACTTGTACAATGACGGCACGATTGTGAATGTATCAAACCTCATTACCGGCAGTGGCAATGGCTATGGTGGCGTATTCTCAACGGTTTTCGACTTGCATAAATTCATGAAAGCTGTGTTCATAGATAAAACGCTGTTGTCGGCCAACAGTTTGGCGCAAATGACCGACTTTATCGAAGAGGATGAACGCAGAGATATTGGCGTTGGCGCATTGCGGCCGTTCAAGCAATGGGATGTCATTCCCGGCGTTGGGCATACCGGCCGTGACTTGGCCTATTCCGCCGATATGCTCTACTTCCCCGACGTCAACGACCGCATGATGATATTTTTCGTCAATTACGGCACCGACGGCGATACGCCTCTGCGTCAGGTGTTTTTGGATTTTGAAAAGGAAATGATACAATTGGTGCAGCGGCCGTAAGGGCTGCCACAAGGCTTGCACCCTACCGGATATTCACCGACCGAAACATCGCCTCCAATTCCATTAAAATGCTGCGCTTCTTTTGATTGGGCGCGTATACCAACCCGTCCATCATGATGATGCGCTCATTGGTGTCGTCGAATAGGGTAATGTTGATGAATGAACCGCCCATAAAATCACCTACCGCGCGAAAATATCCTCTGGTTTCAAAGCCGATGTAGTCGCCTACTTTGGTGACTTTTATCTCGGGCGCGGGATCGCTTTCGGTTTGGGTGTAACTCCCATCTCTACTTGCAGGGATATGAATTTCGCTGATGGAATCGCGCCAGCGGATGATGTCTTCTCGCTGGAAGGTCAGTTGGTCGTCGAAGCTAAACGGACGGGTGTAGACGAACATCACCAAATCAGCGTTCTTAGATTCCGCCCAACCGACCACCAAATTGCGTTCATCTACCGTGGTTTGAAAGCTTTTGGGAAACATAAAGGTGATGCCTTCCTTGGCCATTTTTTTTGGCGATGGCCAGGTGCGGTCTTTCCACTTGTTGCGAATGATGTCCATGTCGAGCTGGCGAAAAGCGGTAAAGGCTTGTCCCACTACCGACTTGACCAGCGAATCAAGCTTGGCGCCGTCCTTATATACGATGTGCATGTAGTTCTGTGGTCTTGCAAACGCATCGGCTTTTACGGCCGCTACATTGGCATTGCCTTTTTCTATGTGAATGAGGTGACGGGTGCGCGATAGCATCTCTTTGAAATCGCGTTTACGCAGCTGGAAGAGGTCAAAATAGGGTTCGTGCCGACCCCCGTATTGCTCCTTGGCCAATACCTTGCGCAAGGTAGCGCCGGCAGTGCCCGACCAAATGGTGTCGTCGCATACAATGATGACCTCTGCTTTTGAACCGGTACTGGATGGAAGGGCTTTTTTGGTTTCGCGTGACTCTTTTTTTTCCTCGGGTGCGTCGCCTTCACGGGGCGCTTCACCATTACAAGCGAAGGTGAGAATCAGAACAGCAAAAAACCAAACAATGCGCATGATTAGGGCAAGTAAATGATGACTTTATCTCCCGTGCGAATGTTTTTTGGATTGCTGATGTCATTCCATTTCATGATGTCATCCGCACTAATGCCGGGGTATTTGGAAGCAATGTTGTATAGGGTGTCGCCCAATTGAATGCGATGGGTAACGGTGTTTTTATCTTTATCTTTTTCCACCACTTTTAATGAGGAAACACTAGCGCCTTGATTGCTGGGTGGTGCGGTGGCTTTGGGCTGCAACTGAAGTCTTTGTCCAACGTAAATGCGGTCGCTGCGCAGATTGTTCCACTGCTTGACCTGGTATACACTCACTTTGTATCTTCCGGCTATGACCGACAAACTTTCCCCGGGTTGTACGCGGTGAATCACCTTTTCAACATCTTCGGCTTTTACTTCGCGTTCTTTTTCCGGAATAATGTTGTTTGCCAAAGCATAAATGGAGTCTTCATTTTGCAAAAATGCGCCTAAGTAAGGCGTGGGTAGCACCAAAGTGGCATAACGTTGATTACTGGCAGGAATAACACTTTTGCGGTAGACGGGATTTAAAGCTTCAATTTGTTCTTCTCCGATGTTGAGTAATTTACTCAACAATTCAAAAGTCACGGTTTCTTTGATTTCAACGCTGTCCACTTGAAAGTACGTGTACATAGCAGGCGTCGGGCGAATGCCGTGTTCTTCAGCGTAGTTCATTACGTAATTGACGGCGATAAAAGCCGGCACATAGCCTTGTGTCTCTCTTGGTAAAAACGGCCGAATTTCCCAGTAGGTGCGCTTTCCCCCTGAGCGACGAATGGCTTTGTTGACGTTTCCCGGACCGGCGTTATAGGCCGCCAATGCCATATCCCACTCGCCGTAAATGTTGTACATTTTTTGCAAATAGCGACAAGCGGCATCGGTCGATTTGTACGGGTCGTTTCGCTCATCTACCAGGGAATTGATTTCAAGTCCCATGATTTTACCCGTGTTGTACATGAATTGCCAAAGTCCTTGTGCGCCCACTCGCGAACGGGCACGTGCATTCAATGCCGACTCAACAATGGCCAAATACTTTAGCTCCAATGGCATGTCGTAGCGGTCTAATGTCTCTTCAAACAACGGAAAGTAAAATTCGGCCAACCCCAGCATGCGACTCATCATTTCGTGGCGCTTGAGATAAAGTCTGATAAAGCGGTTAACGTCGTCGTTGTAGCGAATGTTAAATGGGCTAAGCATGTCAATTGCTGCCAATCGTTGCTGGAGAATGCTGTCGGGCGGTAGGGGATAAACGGTGTCGTTTTCTAAAATACTAAAATCCTCCCACGACGATACATCACCAATTAATCCGTGATAAAAAATACTGTCGATGAGCTGGGTGTAGGTGTTGTCTTCAAACGACCAATTGATGCTGTTTAGGTCAATGGTTAGTGAATCCTCCTCAGTCGTTGGCAGACTGTCGTTGTCGGCAGATTGTGCTTGACCAACCAAGGGGTAAGTCAACAGTAAACAAAAAAGTAATTGGCGAAAAGCTGTGGCCATAATGCGATTAAAAAAAATGTATACCGACGTTGTTGAGAATTGAATCGCAAAAATTACACCAATGATGTGGAGCGTTCTGCCATTTCAAGCAATTTCTCTTCAGCAAAGTAATCGGCTGTTAGCTGCACACCAAATGGCAATCCATTGGAGTGCGTCCCAGTGGGGATGGAGATGGCCGGCATTCCGGAGATGTTGGCCATAACGGTAAAGATGTCTTGCAGGTACATCTGAATGGGGTCCTCGCGTTTTTCGCCGATGCCAAAGGCAGTGCATGGACAGGTTGGACTGATTAAAAAGTCGTGGTTGGCCAAAAGCGATTTCATTTCAAGGGTGATGTGGTTTCTGGCTTTTTGTGCCAATCCGTAAAAAGCGTCGTAGTAACCGGAGGAAAGTACAAACGTTCCCAGCATGATGCGGCGTTTGACTTCAAGGCCAAAACCTTCGGCACGACTATGCTTGTAAATGCTTTCTAAATCGTGGGCTTTCTCGCTGCGGTGTCCGAAGTGAACGCCGTCGTAGCGAGCAAGGTTTGAACTTGCCTCAGCCGTTGCTATTAGGTAGTAAATGGGCACGAGATAGTCGAAGTAAGGGAAGGATACTTCTTCAACGATGTGGCCGTCTTTTTTGAGTTGTTCGGCGTATTGACGTGTATGCTCCGCAATTTCCGGGTCAAGACCTTCGTTGTCAACCGTGTCTTTTAAGAGTGCGAAGCGGTAAGGCTTAGCACTCTCTAGTTTTTTGTGATATTCCGGCACCGCTTTGGTAGAAGCCGTGGCGTCGTAATCTTCTGAACCGGCAATGACTTCCATTACTTTCGCCAAGTCTTCGGCACTTTTGGCAAACGGGCCAATTTGGTCAAATGAAGAGGCGAAGGCGATTAAACCGTGACGCGACACTCTTCCATAGGTGGGTTTTAGTCCGTACAGTCCACAGAAGGAAGCCGGTTGACGAATGGAGCCACCGGTGTCGCTACCCAAGGTCACTTGACAAAGTCCGGCGGCAACGGCAGCGGCAGATCCTCCGGATGATCCTCCGGGTACTTTACTGGTGTCAAGCGGGTTTTTCACCGGACCGTAAAATGAGGTTTCGTTGGACGAGCCCATGGCAAATTCATCGCAGTTGAGTCTTCCAATGATGATGGCGTCTTCTTCTAAAAGTCGCTCAACTACGGTGGCGCTAAAGAGCGATTCAAAGTTGTTCAACATTTTTGACCCAGCACTGAGGCCTTGTCCTTTATAACAAATGTTGTCCTTGATACCTACAATAAGTCCGGCGAGTTTGCCCGGTTTGCCATGCTTGATTTTTTGATCGAGAACAGTGGCTCTATTGCGCGCTTCCTGATAAAAAATTTCCACAAAGATGTTGAGGTCTTTAGCCGCCTCAATGGCACTGATGTGCTGATTCACCCAGTCCATACAGGTGAATTTTCCGCCAAATAAATCTTTGTGAAGATCCGACAGCCGATTGTAGGTATTCATGTGGCTTATTCCTCCTTTTTGTCGTTGATTTTTTTATTGTCGTTGTCGTCTTCCTTGACAGCGTCTTTGAATTCGCGAATTCCGCTACCAAGACCTTTCATAAGTTCGGGGATTTTTCTTCCGCCAAACAAGAGGAGAACAACCGCAACGATGAGGGCGATTTGCCAAGGCCCTACGAAGCCGAGAAAGATGGTTTGCAAGTTCAACATAACATAGGTTGTATTATGGGGCAAAGGTAATGATTGATTGTACTACCTTGGCAAAAATATATGTAAAGGTCAAGCCTTTAAGACAACCGGCCTGAATGCCTGTTTATTTGTTATTCTACCGTAACACTCTTGGCGAGGTTTCTCGGTTGATCGACGTCGCATCCACGAATGACAGCGATGTAGTAAGACAACATCTGCAGAGGGATGGTGGTTAAAAGTGGCGACAACAGCTCAAACGTTTCGGGTACTTCAATGGCGTGATCGGCTATTTTGCGCATTTCGGTATCTTCTGGCGACACGATGGCGATGATTTTTCCTTTTCTTGCCTTGACCTCTTGTGCATTGGATACCACTTTTTCGTAATTAGCATTTTTTTGCGCTATGATTACCACGGGCATGTTTTCATCAATCAATGCAATAGGACCGTGTTTCATCTCGGCCGCCGGATAACCTTCGGCGTGGATATAGGAAATCTCTTTTAACTTGAGCGCACCTTCAAGGGCAACAGGGAAGTTTACGCCGCGACCTAAGTAAAGGAAGTTGCTGGCGCTGGCATACGTTTTTGCAATGCCAAGTAGGTTGTCGTCGTTGCTGCTCAGCATTTCTTCAACCATATCGGGAATGCGATTGAGCTCGTGCAGGTATTGGATGTATTCGGTTTTGGCCAAACTGCCTCTTTCGTAGCCAATTTTGATGGCCATTAAAGCAAGAACAGCTACTTGTGATGTAAATGCTTTGGTAGAAGCCACCCCAATTTCCGGTCCGGCGTGGGTAAATGCCCCCGCATGGGTCTCACGAGCAATAGAGGAGCCTACGATGTTGCAAACACCAAAGATGGTGGCGCCTTTCTGCTTGGCCATTTTAATGGCAGCAAGGGTATCGGCCGTTTCTCCGGATTGAGAAATCGCAATGACCACATCTTTTTCGCTGATGATAGGGTTGCGGTAACGGAATTCTGAAGCGTATTCCACTTCTACCGGAATGCGTGCCAGTTCTTCAAAGATGTATTCTGCTACTAAGCCGGCATGCCAACTGGTTCCGCAGGCTACAACAATGATGCGATCGGCTTTGAGGAAGCGTTCTTTGTATTCGCTAACCCCTCTCATAATAACTTTGCCTTCGTCGGGAAGAAGTCGACCTCTTAAGCTGTCGTATATCGATCGTGATTGCTCGTAAATCTCCTTGAGCATGAAGTGCTCGTAACCGCCCTTTTCAATTTGCTCAATATCTAGCGTCAACTGATGAATGTAAGGTTCAATGGTTGTATTACTTTCGATGTTGAAAACAGAAATGGTTTGGTTTCTCCGTAGTACGGCCATTTCGCCATCTTCTAAGTAAACTGCTTTTTTGGTGTACTCCACGAATGGTGTGGCATCAGATGCGACGTAAAAGTTTCCATTGTCCAGACCGACAACCAGCGGGCTGCCTAGTCTGGCAACCACCATCATATCAGGTTCTTCATTGTCGATGATGGCGATGGCGTAAGCGCCACTAACTTGGTTAAGTGCTGCTTGGACAGCTTTTTCTAAACTCAAAGCGCCTTCCATGAATATGTCTTCAATCAGGTTGACCAATACCTCGGTATCGGTATCGGATTGAAAGGAAAAGCCTCGATCGATCAGCGCTTCTTTGATGGCGTCGTAATTTTCGATGATGCCGTTGTGAATCATGAAAAAGCGACCGGATTGCGAGGCATGGGGATGTGAGTTAACGTCATTGGGCTCTCCGTGCGTGGCCCAACGGGTATGTGCAATACCCAGATTGCCATCTTTTGGTTGGCCTTCAGCTTCTTGTTCGAGTTTAGAAACTTTCCCTTTTTTCTTGTAATGGACTATTGAATTGCCATTGTGAATGGCTAAGCCTGCAGAGTCATATCCACGGTACTCTAGTCTTTTAAGTCCGTTGATAAGGATGGGATAAGCTTCTTTTGTCCCAAGATAGCCGACGATTCCACACATGATACATTAGTTTTTGGAGTTGGAGTAGATGATGAATACCTCAATGTTGTTTTCATTACGCTTATTGCCATTGAGAATCACTCGGTTGGCATTTGAATCTCCGCGCTGAGGCAGCAATCCAATGGTCAGTGGTTTGTCGTGAATAATTGCGTCCATCAGAAAGCGGGTGATATTCATTTCGTAGTAGCCTTGTCGGAAGGAGCCGCTGACAACCTCTCCGTTAAACGGCCAGAAATTGTCGGAAGTGGCAAAGTCGATAATGGGCTCATCGTTAAGATTGATGCCAATTAAATTTTGTGGCGCTTTGAATTGTCCGCGAGAACCTTCTGTAATGGGGATGCGAACAACGGCCTTATTGATGCTGGTGATGGAGTCTTTCAACGACATAAATTTGTCGATGGTGATATAGGGGATGGGGCCGCCCATGCCCGAACAGTAAACCAGTTCCATGCCCCCTGCAGTATCCTGCACGTTGTCACGGGCGTTGGCATTGGTCAAATCATGCGAGTAATTCATGAAAAACACATTGTCGTTGCCGGTCAGTAAGCGAAATTGATTATCGCTCTGCAAAGTGTCATCATTTGAGTAATAAATACGGATGGCGGTTTCCGGACTAAAGGCATCGAAGTAAACAAAGCCGTTGCCTGAAGTGGTGCGAATGCGAATGCCTTTGAAGTACGCAAGAAAGTTATCCAAGGTATTTAACTCTGGTCCTCCGGCAATGGCTGGCTGTAATATCAGGTTGTCAAAATAATCGTTGTCGAGCGTAATGCGCAATGAGGGAATATCATTCGGACTACTGGTATCTCCCGGTGCAGAGGCGTTGCGAAAATTGGGGAGAATTGTTTTAACACCTAAGGGATCTGCTTCTACGGGTAATTCGTCTTTGTTGGTGTGCAATTCAGTGCGGTCTACCTTTTGCGTCAATCGATGTACTTCAAACGTGAATGGCTCGGAGAGATTCCTCATAAATGGCGGGTCTTCGTAAACCAGTGTTAACACAACAGAGTCAATTCGGGGATTTGGGCCAAAATCCGGCGCGGTCAGTTCCGGTCGCAATTGGGTGTATACACTGGCTTTAACATCGCCAAAATCGTTGTCACTGGTTTGTCCCACCACAAACCGAATGGCTTGAAAAGTGAAAATGGAGTCTCGGGAACGCGTGAACGCTTTAACCCCAACATCGGCTTTTACACCGGTGGTAAAACCTTCGCCGTCAACCAAGTTACTGCCTAAACCTTCGGTTTCTTTTTCGCAACTAATCAACACAAATAAAGCCAACACAAGGCTGGCTTTTAAGTAAAGATTCTTGGTCCATGCACGGTGGTTAAGCCACGCTTTCTTCAGTGACCACTTCTTCATAAAACTTTTGGATTTTTTTCAAGTCATCTACTTGACACTCGTAGTCAAGCACCGGTAGTTGTTTCGACTCTATGGTTTTGCTGACCAAATCACTGGGATGACCTAGGCGAACAACAGCGTCGGCATTTTCAATGCCGATGCTTTGAAGGTGATCCACGTGAAGATTGCTCAACATGTTCTTTGGAATGCCATTGACACCATCAAATGTCAATATGTCCTCAATCGATTTTCCGCTAACCACTTCTTCGTACGGGTAGTTATAGCTGGAGTAAACAATTTTACTGTTAGAGAACAGAGCGTCATCGCTGTAATACTGACGAAGATAGATGGGTAAAAACGAGGCCATCCAGCCGTGACAGTGAATAATGTCGGGTGCCCACCCAAGTTTTTTGACCGTTTCAACCACGCCCTTACAGAAGAAAATCATACGGTGCTCATTGTCGTCAAAAGCTTTTCCTTTTTCGTCGAAATGGGTGAACTTTCTTTTGAACAATTCTTCGTTGTCGATGAAGTAAACCTGCATTCTCGCTTGAGGAACCGAGGCCACTTTAATGATGAGCGGCATGTCAAGGTCGTTGATGACAATATTGATACCGCTAAGGCGAATCACTTCGTGCAATTGGTGACGACGTTCGTTGATGACACCAAAACGAGGCATGAAAACTCTTACCTCATTACCCATCTCGGTCATTTTCCGAGGGAGTTGAAGCGAAATGTTTGATAAGTCGTTTTCAGGAAGATAGGGGCTGATTTCTTGAGATACGTACAGGATTCTCTTTTTCTCCATTGGGTCTAATCTTAGTTAAGAACAAAATAGATGGCAAAGATACAACTTTTTTGTGGGATATTAAATTTTACCAATAGATTTGCCGATTGGAATATCCAATATGATTGTTGTCTCAAAAAAAACGGAGGTTCATTCGTTGCTGGAAAATAAGCGACAGAGTGGATCAAAAATCGGCTTTGTTCCCACCATGGGGGCATTACACGATGGCCATCTTTCTCTCATGCGCGAAGCTTTACGCGTATCCGACGTCTTGTTGGTCTCAATTTTTGTCAACCCCACACAGTTTAACTCTTCTTCGGACTTAGAGAACTATCCACGTCAGTTGGAAAACGATCTCGCTCTACTGGAAACAGTGGCGCCCAATGCAGTGGTGTTTGCTCCTGAAGTAACGGAAATGTACCCGCCGAATGAAACCCTTAGGTCTTATGATTTAGGTGGATTGGATGACGTGATGGAAGGCGCCAAGCGTCCGGGTCACTTTCAAGGGGTAGCGGCCATCGTTGACAAACTTTTTCAAATCAGTGGCCCATGTAAAGCGTTTTTTGGGGAGAAAGATTTCCAGCAATTGGCCATTATTCGACATGTGGCTGCGCAATATCACCCCCACGTGGATATTTACGGTGTGCCCACCAGAAGAGAAAGTGATGGCTTGGCCATGAGTTCGCGAAATATGTTGTTGTCGCCAGCCCTTCGCGCCGAAGCACCAATCATATATCAGTCCATGCTCAAATTTGCCCGCCAAGTACGCCACGACGGCATAGAAGCGTGTTTGAAAGAATTTGTTGCAATGGTAGAAAAAAGCGGACATCTAAAGGTAGAGTACGCCGAAGTTGCCCGCAGTAAAGACTTAAAATCGGTTACGGATTTCGAAGAAAACACCCGTTTTTTTACCGCAGTATTTGCCGGAGATGTGCGTCTTATTGACAATGTGTCGTTGTCGTAAATTATCAGTACTTTTGCCCCTTCAAAAACAGATGGCCATATGAATATCGAGGTGCTCAAATCGAAAATTCACCGCGTAAAAATTACCGGTGCCGACCTCAATTATATTGGTAGTATTACCGTGGATGAAGATCTGATGGATGCTGCGCGAATTATCGAAGGAGAAAAGGTCTCTATCGTGAATGTCAACAACGGCGAACGATTGGATACATATGTCATCAAAGGCAACCGTGGGAGCGGTGAAGTAACGATGAACGGACCAGCCGCCAGACGTGTGCAACCCGGAGACATTATCATTATTATCTCCTATGCCAGTATGCCGGTGGAAGACGCTAAGAAATACCGTCCGGCCATTGTTTTCCCCAATGAAACGACCAACCGCTTAAACTAATCATAAGTGGCCAAATCTAAACCCAGAGCCTTTATCACATACGCGTTGTTTTTAGGACTGGGCGGACTTTTGTTTTACCTCGCTTTTCGACATACCGAATGGGCAACGCTGATTAATGATTTTCGTTCGGTGCGTTGGCCTTACTTGATCTTTTCTGCTTTGATGGGCTACTACGCGTACGTGGCCAGAGGGTTTCGTTGGAATATGTTGTTGAATTCCATGAATTACAATATTCGCTCAAAGTGGAGCGCCGTTCACGGTATCGCCCTGGGCTATTTTTCAAACCTCGTGATTCCTCGCTCCGGTGAAGTGTTTCGTTGTACCGCCATGTACAGGGCAGAAGATATTCCGGTAAATAAACTACTTGGCACGGTGATTCTCGAGCGACTGGTTGATCTTATGATGCTTGGCTTGTTGTTTATTTTAGGCTTTGTTACCAATTGGAGCAATATGGTTTCTATGTTTTCTCAAGGTGCTGATTCACAGTACGAATTTCCTTGGGTTATCGTTTTCACAGCCTTGCTTTTTCTATTAATGGCGGTAATAATTATCCGTCGCTATCAGCATAATCCACTTTTATTGCGAATTCGCAATTTCTTAAAAGGCATCAAAGAAGGACTAAGGTCTTTCAAGCAGTTAAGCAAAAGACAGCGCTGGCGATTTGTGTTTTACACCTTTCAAATTTGGATCATGTATTTCCTCATGGTTTACATCGTCTTTTTTGCGCTCGATAGCACTTCGCACTTGACACTGTCCGATGGGGTGTTTTTGATGGTTGCAGGTAGCTTGGGCATGGTTATCCCCACCCCCGGCGGCATTGGCTCTTACCATTTTTTGATGATGACCGGACTGGCGTTTCTCGGAGTGGATAAATCTGACGGAATGAGTTTTGGCACCATCGTGCACACCACGCAATTAATTATGACCCTGCTCGCAGGTGTGCTGGGTTTTTTATATTTGGCCTCGGTAGAAAAAAAACGGGTAAATGGCTAAGACAAAAACAGCTTTTATTTGTCAAAATTGCGGCGCCTCCTATGCCAAGTGGCAAGGCAAGTGCAATGCATGTGGCGAGTGGAACACTATTGTTGAAGAGGTGGTGGAAAAAGGTGCAGGCTCGCAACCTGCTTGGAGTCGAACGAGAGGTGGCGACAGCCGTAAACCCCAAGCGCGATCGGTTGACGACATTCGCTTTGAGAAAGAAGAGCGCCGACTGACCGGCTTAGAAGAATTTGATCGCGTATTGGGCGGGGGTCTGGTTCCCGGTTCTCTGGTTTTGCTCGGTGGCGAACCGGGCATCGGTAAATCGACGTTGATGCTTCAACTTGCCTTGCAAGCCAATGTTGGCAAGGTGCTCTACGTATCCGGAGAGGAAAGTGAGAAGCAGCTAAAAATGCGTGCCGACCGCATTGGGAAACCCAGCAACGAGTGTTTTATTCTTACCGAAACATCAACCAATAATATTCTGTCGCAAATGGAACCGGTGGAGCCGGACCTGGTCATCATCGACAGTATTCAAACGCTATACTCCGATGCCCTGGATGCCGCGCCAGGCAGTGTGAGTCAGATTCGCCACTGCGCCGCGGAGTTTTTACAGTTTAGCAAAACCAGTGGCGTACCGGTCATTTTGATTGGGCACATCACCAAAGACGGTAACTTGGCCGGACCAAAAATTCTTGAGCATATGGTAGATGCCGTCTTGCAGTTTGAAGGCGACCGACACCATATGTACCGTTTGCTGCGCGCATCCAAAAATCGCTTTGGTTCTACCTCCGAACTGGGCATCTACGAAATGGTTAACTCCGGATTGCGCGAAGTAAAAAACGCCAGCGAGGCACTCCTAAGTAGACGCGGTGATTCGTTGAGTGGCAATGCCGTCGCGGCAACCCTGGAAGGCATGCGTGCCATGTTGATTGAAGTGCAAGCCCTCGTGAGCACGGCGGTGTACGGTACGCCGCAGCGAACTACTACGGGCTTTGATACCCGTAGACTCAATATGCTCTTGGCGGTGCTGGAAAAGCGCTGCGGTTTTCGCTTGGGACAAAAGGACGTGTTTTTAAACATCACCGGCGGGATCAAAGTGGATGATCCAGCCATTGATTTAGCAGTGGTGGCTGCCATTTTATCCTCCAATGTGGATACACCCGTTCCTAAAGATATTTGCTTGGCAGGAGAAGTTGGCCTAAGCGGAGAAATTCGTCCGGTTACCAGATTGGAGCAGCGTGTCAATGAGGCGGAAAAAATGGGCTTCGAACGCATCGTCGTTTCCGGTCACGGGCCCCTAGACAAAACCGCATCCGGTATTCAAATCGTGCGCTGCAATCGCATAGAAGAAGTCTTTCGCATGTTGTTTTAACATACCAAAACATGAAGACAAACGTTGTTCAACATATGATTCGAATCACCACGGTACTTGGCC
Organism: Cryomorphaceae bacterium; assembly: GCA_003566715.1. Taxonomy (GTDB): domain Bacteria; phylum Bacteroidota; class Bacteroidia; order Flavobacteriales; family Schleiferiaceae; genus CSBr16-58. Next base: position 29,456 of record PXCF01000080.1, read on the forward strand.
TTATGGTCTTGTTTGTCTTCAGTCTTAGTTGCCGAAGAGACTTGTCCTTCGCGCAAGACGGTGTAAAACTTTCCTTTTCTAAAGACACTGTTTACCTTGATACCGTATTTTCGGGGGTTGGGTCATCTACCTATACCTTGCGGGTATTCAATCCCGGCAACGAGGCCGTAATGATTGATCGGATTTTTTTGGCGCGTGGACAGCAGTCAAATTTCCGAATGAATGTTGATGGTAATTCCACTAAAGACGCCAGTAATGTAGAAATTCTTCCCAAAGATTCCATGCACATTTTTTTGGAAGTAACCGGAGATGCGAGTGGACAAGCCGAGTTGTTATATGAGGATTCCATTATTTTCATCAATAAAGACGTCAAACAATGGGTTAACGTGGTGACCTTGGTGGAAGATGCCTATTTTATCTTTCCCACCAATTATTTCCCCGACACCGAAATAAACTACAGTGTTTTTCCTTGTGATACGACCATCAATGGCGCAGGGAAACCAGTGGTGGTTTACGGTTACGCCGTGGTTGATGCAGGTTGTAAGCTCACCATAGAAAACGGAGCCCGCATCCATTTCCATAAAAACTCCGGACTCTGGGTGTTCAATGGGGGAACCTTGCACGTCAATCCGGATGGCAATGCCGATTACGACAATCCGGTGGTCTTTCAAGGCGATAGACTGGAACCGTTTTATCGCGATATTCCCGGACAATGGGGTGGTTCTCTAGGAGGCATTTTCGTGATGGGCGGAAGTGTGGACAACATCATCAACAACGCCATTGTGAAGAATGGAACGATAGGTATTGTGGCCGATAGTACCACCAGCAGTCAGCCCAACTTAAAAATCACCAATACCCGCATGTACAACTTTTCCCGAGCGGCGCTGTTTGGTGGATTTGGACACATGGAAGCCGAGAACCTAGTGGCTGCCAATTGTGGGTTGTACGCCTTTTATGCTTTAGGGGGTCGCTATTCCTTTAAGCATTGCACGTTTGCAAACTATTGGAATCAATCGTCGAGAAGTACCCCGGCGGTGGGTTTGTTTAACTTCTTTGAGAGCAGCAGTGGCGGCATTGAGATACGGGAAATACAAGACGCCTACTTTGGCAATTGCGTGATTTACGGTGTCAATCGCAATGAATTGGAGATTGTAAAGGTTCAAGGAACGACCCTGAATTACCGATTCAATCATCTATTGCTTAAAGCGCATGAAGACGCCGAAGAGCGCTCATTCGACATCACCGACAGTCAGCGATTCACAGATGTACGTATCAATCTCGATCCAGTGTTTGAAGACGTCACAAAGAACCTCTACGCACCCGACAGCAGCAATTCCCCGCTCATCGATCGCGAAAACATCAACGACGGCAGCGATGTGTTTTTGGACATTCGCGGTAACAGTCGTTCGCCGTTGCCGGATCTTGGGGCATATCAGTATGTGCCGTAGTAGTGGCGGTCTATTGTACCACAATTTTTATCACCGAAACCTGCTCCGGATTTCTCTCCGATTGTACATGAAGCATGTACATACCTGCGGGTAAGTGGTCGACGTTGATGGCGGTGTCGGTTGCCACCTGCTTTTTGTTGAGTACGGCTTTGCCCGACAAATTGTAAAGCGAAAGCGCATACGTATCATTGTCGCTGCCTTTAAACGTAAACGCTTCGCTGGTGGGGTTTGGGTAGACGAGGACATCTACTTTTTGTTTGGCAATTTTGTGGGTTGACAGAATGTTACACATGGTGTCCATCATGGTTACTACAATATTGAACCCCAAGTTATTTTTTCTCATGTCGTATTCC
>PXCF01000034.1 GCA_003566715.1 Cryomorphaceae bacterium
ACGGTCGATTGGTGTATGTGTTTGCCCAAGATTTCACGGTACTGGGCGGCTCATTGGCAGAAGCCCACGCCGAGAAGATTTGTAAAATCATGGATTTGGCTATGAAGGTGGGCGCTCCGGTAATTGGACTCAACGACTCCGGCGGGGCACGTATTCAAGAAGGGGTGGTTTCCCTGGGCGGTTACGCCGACATCTTCTACCGCAACACCCAGGCCTCGGGCGTGATTCCCCAAATCAGCGCCGTGATGGGACCCTGTGCCGGTGGCGCAGTTTACTCACCCGCCCTTACCGACTTTATCATGATGGTGGAAAACACCTCTTATATGTTTGTCACCGGCCCGAACGTGGTAAAAACCGTTACCCACGAAGAAGTGAGCTCGGAAGACCTTGGTGGCGCCTCGGTGCATAGCAGTAAGTCGGGTGTGTCGCACTTTTCTTACCCGCATGAAGTGGCCTGTATCGAAGGGATTCGCACCCTCCTCTCCTTCGTCCCGCAAAACTGCGAAGAGAACGCCCCGTCTATTCCCTATGAAAGTGGCGACGAAACACGCCCAGCGCTCGACAGCATCATCCCGGAGAGTCCGAACCAACCCTACGACATTCGCGATGTGATCAGTGACATCGCCGACAGCGACTCATTCTTTGAGGTGCATAAAGACTTTGCCGAAAACATTGTGGTGGGCTTTGCCCGTTTGGCCGGCAAGAGCATAGGCATTATCGCCAACCAACCGGGATTCTTGGCCGGGGTATTAGACATCAAGGCCTCGCAGAAAGGCGCGCGTTTTGTTCGCTTCTGTGACGCCTTCAACATTCCCCTACTGGTCTTTGAAGACGTACCAGGATTTTTGCCAGGCACCGATCAGGAATGGAACGCCATCATTACCAACGGCGCAAAACTACTCTACGCCTTCAGCGAAGCCACTGTTCCGCGCATCACGGTGATCACCCGCAAGGCCTATGGGGGCGCCTACGACGTGATGAACTCCAAGCACATCGGCGCAGATTTGAACTTTGCGTGGCCAACAGCCGAGATTGCGGTAATGGGCTCTAAAGGCGCGGCAGAAATTATCTTCCGCAGAGAAATTGCCGAGGCGGAAAACCCGGAAGCCAAGCTCAAGGAAAAAGATCAAGAATACGCCGATTTATTCGCCAATCCATATCGCGCTGCGGCACGCGGATACGTGGATGACGTCATCATGCCGTCGGAAACGCGTCAAATCCTGATTAAGGCCTTTGCGTCGCTGGAGAATAAAGTGGTGAATAATCCGAAGAAGAAGCATGGGAATATTCCGTTGTGATGGTACATAGAAAGTGTAGTGTTCGCTGCGCTCAGTTTTTAATACAAGGGCACATAGAAAGTGTAGTGTATTCGCTGCGCTCAGTTTTTTTTGAACCACATAGGCACATAGAAGCACATAGAAAGCATAGTTTTTTCGCTTCGCTCAGTTTTTTTTTGAACCACATAGGCACATAGAGGCACATAGAAAGCATAGTTTTTTCGCTGCGCTCATTATTTTTAGAATCACTAAGGCACACATAGGTTTTCATATAGTATTCTATGTGACCTTATATTATTCTATGCGACCTAAAAAAATCATGAGCGAAGCGAACTCTATGTATACCTATGTGTACCTATGTGCCTATGTGGTAAAAAATCATGAGCGAAGCGAAATCTATGTGTGCCTATGTAGTAAAAATTTCGCGTTACACTCCTTGCTCCTAAGTCATTCTCTTCTTTAGCGCACTGAAAAACTCCGGAGTAATTCCGAGGTAGGAGGCGATATGCTTTTGGGCGACAATCAACTCGATTTTGGGGAAACGGGATTTAAACGCCAGGTATTTTTCTTCGGCGTTGGTAGAAATTTGTCGCATGATACGCTTTTGGTGCGTCACCAGACTGTTTTGAAAAATCTTGCGGAAGTAGCGCTCAAAAATGGGATGGTTGCGACACAGCGACTCGTAGCTATCGAAGTCGAGTTCGTAGACGTAGGCATCCGTAAGGGCTTTCACCGAATACTCCGAAGGCGCCTGTCTGGTAATCCCCTTGATGTCACCCGTCCACCAGCCGGAAAAGCCAAACATCAACACGTGGTCGTCACCGGTATTATCGGTGAAATAGGTCATCAATACCCCTTCTTCAATCAAAATAAACGCGCACGGCTCTTCCCCCTGTCGGATGAGATGGGTGTTTTTCTTGACCTTTTTCCCGCGCATAGCGACAAATAAGGCATCGATGTCTTTATCCGTTGCGTCAACGTATTCTCTGATGCCTTGACGAAGGTCTTTCTTGGCAAACACATCTACCGGTCGGAGTTCTTTCACAGGTTAATCGTTATTGGTCTTTCTAGTTTTTTTGGCAGGCGCTTTTTTGGCGTCATCTTCATTGCTCTGCGCATAATCGCGGAGTTTGTTCCCCACAAAGGTTCCTTGAATGATCTGGTCTTGGAAATCTTTCATGGCGGAGGGAGAGTGCGGAATCAAGATGGAGGTGTTTTTAGAATTGGCCCCCACATTGTTGATGGTGTCAAAATACTGGGTCAGCAAAACAAATTGCATTACCTCCTCGTGGGTCACGTCTTTAAGTGAACGCTGGAAGTCCTCGACCGATTCTTTAAAACCGCGAACAATTTCCAAGCGTTGATTGGCAATACCTTCTCCGGAGAGGCGTTTACTTTCCGCTTCGGCTTCAGCCTCTTTGACCACGCGAATTTTGTAGGCTTCGGCCTCTTCCATGGTGGCGTACTTTTCACGCTTGGCCGCGTTGATTTTATTCATGGCCACCTTCACCCGATCGTCTGGATCGATATCGGTGATAAGTGTTTTTACTATCTTAAAGCCGTATTCTTCCATGGCTTCGCGCAGGTTTTGCGCCACCGCAAGAGCAATGTCTTCCTTTTTGGCAAACACATCGTCGAGATCCATCTTGGGCACCTCCGAACGCACGTCATCAAAGACATAAGACGAGATTTGGTTGCGCGGATTGTCGAGACTGTAAAAGGCCTCGCGTACGCGCTGTGATTTCACCTGAAACTGCACGCTGACTTTCAACTTCACAAACACGTCGTCTTTGGTCTTGGTCTCCACCTCTACATCCAGTTGTTGCACACGCAGGTTGACAATCCCCGATTTCTTATCGATAAATGGGACAATCAAGCCGATACCCGGTTGGGCGATGCGGGTAAATTTACCGAGTCGCTCCACCACCACCGCGGTTTTTTCTTTTACAATGATAATGGCCTTGAGCACAATAATGACCAAGGCGGCGTAAATAATTATTTGGGTAAAATCAAATTCTGCCATAACAAAAAGGTTTAAATATCAATCAACGTTGCGACACTCACAGGTATCTTCTGTGATGAGATAAGATCCGGTATCCCATCCATTGGAAACGCAACATGTTTGACACTGGGATGTTGTCTTGATATTGCGACATTCGGGAATAGACTTAGCGTCGGATACATTTCCACATTGAGAAAACAATAGAGCCAGCCCAAAAAGAGCGGTGAGGTAAAGTGATTTCATGGAGTAAGAATGTGTTTGTAAACTCGTGGCAAATTAGTACAAAAACGGCAATTGCACAAGCGATTATTTACAACGAGAAACATCTCTGTTCAATTCAAAATAAATCGATAAACAAGATTCAGTCGGATGGACGGCTGAACCACGCGACCAAAATCCAGTAAGCCGTTAGTCACGTACGGCTCCAAGTCTGAAAAAGGATCCTCTGATTCTCTCGACGTCACGTTTTCGCAAATATCGTGCGACCTCAATGCATCGGTATTACGTCTCAAGAAGCCAAAAAGCCCGAGATCCAAACTCATCTCCACCTCATTTTTTTCGTTGATTGGTACCACAATTCCGATACGGGCATGACCGCCAAAACGCCATTGGTATGTGTTAAACGTATAATCTTCTACCTCGTTACACATACAAATACCATTTATATTTTGTGCATTGACACACAGTAATTGGTTGTGACTAAAAGCAAAATACCCCAAATGCGCGCGCAATCCAAAGTAGTAAAGTCTTGGCTCACCAAAAAACCAATGAACACCACCCGAAAAATCGAACGAGCGAAAAAATCTGTTGCTGGTTTTAAAACTATTCATGCGTAAGTAGTCCTCAGAATCGTTGAAGTCATCTAATATTCCGGTAACAATATCTGTCTCAATCAAATACTGCTTGTTACCGTCTTCAATCATAAAACCAATATTTAATGCAGGCATGGACGGACGAATCCACGATAAAGCATTCGTTTGTATGCCGTATCGCCTCTGCTCTTGGGCTGAAACAGCAATTGAAAACAGTAGAGAGAAAAAAACTACAGTAAGAAATGTCTGTGTCGATTTGATATTTTTCATGGGCTCAACTTTTTGTACTATGCTTAAACGGCTTAGCATGTAAGAGTGAATACAACTCATTCAATAACCACTTCGACGACAGCGTCTTGTTGATCCGGTTTTACGATAACTTCAAAACTCTCCCAAGGATCTTGCAGGGTTCTCCCTCTTATTCGGTACTCTCCAAAAGCGTAAATCTTCCGATCTAAAATTGGAAAGGCACTTGGCGTTAAGGTATCGGCGAATACCGTTGCATCACAAAGACGCTCTAAAACGTCAGGCGTGTGGACAATGTTGAGATCTATAGGTTCGAAATTTGTCCGTTGATTGTAGGCAGAAAAATCAATCCGCAACCTTGCCGTTCGTGGCAATGCCCTGTAGTGGATGGTGTTTTTCTCTCCTTCTTCTAAATTAATGCGCGGATAACAAGACGACATCGTGTCCGGCAACACGCCCACAACCAACCTCGTATTGGTAGATTCATTGGAAAAATAGAACTTATTAAGAAGGCCTCGGGCGTCGGTTTTAAATAAGATAATGGATGCACTATTTTCAAAAGACGACCATATGTTAATGCGCCCTTGCATTAATTGAACGCTTACGTTGCTCAACCGCTCATCACTGTTTGCATCTCTAACAACCAAATCAATTTCGGTCAACTTTCCACCCTCATCGGTGCAAGAAAACATGAAAAATGAGCAAGTTAGCATCGCCAAAAAATGTCCAAAACGCATAATAAAACGAATTTAATGTGTCAAAATATAATCACCAAAGTTAAGTCAAAATTCTCTATATCGGCATTTTCAATTAGAAAATGAAGGGCGCACCATCATTCATTTGTAAATCATATCTTCGCCCCCTATGTTAAGACTGCTGTTATTTCTCCTCGCTTTCAACGCGCACGCCCATCCGTTTTACGTATCGGTGATGGAGGTACATTACAACGAAAAGGCACAAACCCTGGAGTGCGCACTCAAGATTTTTACCGATGATTTGGAAAATGCCATTGGCGATTTTGAGGGTAAGCCCATCTTGAATTTGGGTACCAACAACGAACCAACGAACGCCGACGCACGGGTGTGGAACTACATCCAGCAGCACATCAAACTCGACGACCATCAACTGCAATACGTTGGCCGAGAAGGGGATCTCGATGCGCAGTGGATTTACTTTGAAATTCCCTTGAAACATGTAAAAGAAGCGCAATGGACTTGGAACGGACTTATTCACGTACTACCCTCGCAAAAAAACATTCTGCAAATTCACCTCGAGGGCAAACAGCAAACCTTTATCTTTGACCGTCGAAAAAAATCACAACGCATAGGGATTCTTCCATGAGCAACTTTAACGCCTACCTCCAGCTGGGCTGGGAACACATTCTGGACATCGAAGGCTACGACCACATGCTTTTCTTGGTGGCCTTACTCGCCCTCTACACCATTCGCCAGTGGAAACCGGTCTTAATTCTCATCACGGCGTTTACCATTGGACACTCCATCACCTTAATGCTGGCCGGTCTCCGCGGCCCCATGATCGACGGCGACATGGTGGAATTCCTCATCCCGGTGACCATCCTCATTACCGTTATGGGTAACCTGCTGCTCGCCAATAAAAAGCAACAAAAGGGCTTTGGCTGGCGCTACGCCATGGCCGGTTTTTTTGGTCTGATTCACGGCATGGGGTTCTCCAACTTCTTTAACGAACTCATGGGACCCGAGGCCGAGATTGTGACGCCCTTGCTGGCGTTTAACCTGGGGATTGAGCTCGGACAAATCGCCTTTGTTCTCATTTTACTGATCATACAATTTTTACTGATTAACTTTACCCGCATGCAAACACGCAGCTGGAACTTGGTGTTATCCGGTGCAGCAGGTGGTGTTGCACTTACATTACTCATAGAAACTTATCCCTTCTGATGCGACATATATTTACCTTTTCTCTTTGTTTGTTTGCCACCGCTATGATGGCTCAATTGCCAGAAAACCGCGCCACTAAGTTCAAGCAACTGTACGAAGAGTTGCCTACGCCCAATACCTACCGCACGGCCTCCGGCGCCCCCGGACACGAGTATTACCAGCAGCGCGCCGATTACGACATGGACATCGTATTGGACGACGACAACCAACGCATTTACGGGGAGCAAACGGTGACCTATTACAACCAGTCTCCCGATGAACTGCGCTACCTGTGGGTGCAACTCGACCAAAACATGCGCGAACCTTCGTCCATCACCAATAAAGTGCGTACCGAGTCGCTGGGCGAAAAGGTGTCGTCGGCGCAAATTAAGCGCATTCTCAATGACTTCGACGGGGGGTTCAAATTGGAGTACGTGCAGCAAACCAATGGCCGCGATCTGCCTTACACCGTCAACAACACCATGATGCGCATCGACCTACCACAGCCGTTGAAATCGGGCAGTAGCTTTTCCTTTAAAGTGAAGTGGTGGTACAACATCAACGACCGCATGGTATTGGGCGGACGCTCGGGTTACGAGTATTTCAAAGAAGACGAGAATTACCTCTACACCATCGCGCAATTTTTCCCACGCATGGCGGTGTACAACGAAGTGGAGGGTTGGCAAAACAAGCAATTCATCGGCACGGGGGAATTCACCCTTCCCTTTGGCAACTACAAGGTGCGCATCACTGCTCCGGAGCATCACGTGGTGGCCGCTACCGGGGTATTGAAAAACGAGTCTTCCGTACTCACCCGCGAACAGCGCAACCGTTTGCGCGACGCCCGCAAGGCGGATGTCCCCACCATGATCATCACGCCGGAAGAGGCCTTGGAAAACGAATCGCGCCGCAGCGACAAGACGAAGACATGGCAGTTTGAAGCCGAAAACGTCCGCGACTTTGCCTTCGCTTCTTCGCGCAAGTTCATTTGGGACGGGATGAATCAGCCCACGGGCGGAAAGGATGTGCTCTGCATGAGCTACTATCCGAAAGAGGGCAATCCGCTGTGGGAAAAGTACTCCACCAAAGTTGTGGCCCATACCATCGAGGTCTATTCGCGTTTCACCATCGACTATCCCTATCCGGTAGCCATTTCGGTACACGCCAACCGCATCGGCATGGAATATCCCATGATTTGCTTTAATGGCGGTCGACCCGAACCCGACGGCACCTACTCCGAGGCCACCAAATACGGAATGATCAGCGTGATTATTCACGAAGTGGGGCACAACTTCTTCCCCATGATCATCAACAGCGATGAACGCCAGTGGACGTGGATGGACGAGGGGTTTACCACCTTTGTGCAGTACTTGGCCGAGCAGGAATGGGACGTCAACTACCCGTCGCGCAGAGGACCGGCGCATAAAATCGTGGACTACATGAAAGGCGATCCGCATGGCATGGTGCCCATCATGACCAATTCTGAGAGTATTTTGCAGTTTGGCAACAATGCCTACGGCAAGGCTGCCACGGCGCTCAATATCCTCCGTGAAACGGTGATGGGGCGCGAACTGTTTGACTACGCCTTCAAAGAATACGCCCGCCGCTGGGCCTTTAAGCACCCCACCCCGGCCGATTTCTTTCGCACCATGGAAGACGCCTCTGCAGTGGATCTCGACTGGTTTTGGCGAGGATGGTACTACACCACCGACCACTGCGATATTGCCTTAGACGATGTGCGTTGGTACCAAATCAGCACTGGTAATCCCGAGATTGAAAACCCCATCGCGCGCGAACGCAGTGAAAATGAAAACCGCGGTATCTCACACATGCGTAATCTCGACATGAAGGACGAAACGGTGGTGGCCCGAGATCCCGATACCCGTGATTTCTACACCGAGGTGGATCGCTATAAAGTCATCAATCGCGACCTGGAAGACTACGAGCGTTATTTGACCAAATTCGACGAGGACGAAAAGGCGCTTTTGGACACCAATTTGCAGTTTTACCAGATCAATTTACGCATGGTGGGCGACTTGGTTATGCCCGTCATCTTGGAATTCACTTTTGCCGATGGCAGCAGACAAGTTGAGCGCATCCCCGCCGAGATATGGCGCAAAGGCGATCGGGAAGTCAGTAAAGTTTACGCCTTCCAACAAGAAGTGACGTCGGTTATCCTCGACCCTTTCCTGGAAACCGCCGATACAGACCGAGGTAATAACTACTGGCCACCACGGGTTGAGCCTACGCGTTTTCAGATGTATAAGCAACAAGGCTCATCTAGGTACGGGCGACCGGCGGAGAATTTGATGAGGAGACATGGTAACGATTGATGATTTTTGGGTAGTACAAGCGTTTTTGTTTTTTGTACATGGCCTTTGTAGAGATGCACGGCAGTGCGTCTTTAATTGACCACGTATATTTTCACCACATAGGCACATAGAATCACATAGAATTTAGACGGAATGTTACTACGCGTTAATTTAAGAACACATAGGTTAGTCGCCTTTGGCGACTGGGGAGCAGCCTACGTTATTTGATTTTGGGTTACGCAGCAGGTTTTATACATGGCCATTGTAGAGATGCACGGCTGTGCGTCTTCCAATCACCAATAAATGCCCAA
>PXCF01000057.1 GCA_003566715.1 Cryomorphaceae bacterium
CATCACGTAGCCTTGGTCCGCCAATTGAATGGCTAAGCGCTTGGCGTCGGCGATTTGGCGTTGTTTGTTCATGCTGACTTGATCGCGACCGCGTACGAGATAACCGTGTTCGAAGGCCTCTTCTACCGAAGTTGATACCTTGGCCATGGCGATGCGGTAGAAATTCTCGCGGAGAATGTTCAACTCAATATCGTCTTTCACGTAGCGTAGCGCCGAACGACGGGTCAACTCCTTGGTACCTCCACCTCCGGGAATAACACCAACACCAAACTCAACCAGTCCGGTATAAGTTTCCCCGGCTGCTTGGACGGCATCGGCGTGTAAGGTGAGTTCGCAACCACCTCCCAGTGCCATGGTGTGTGGAGCAACCACCACCGGAACATTGGAATAACGGGCACGCATCATCGTGTCCTGGAAATACTTGATGGCAAAATTGAGTTCGTCGTAATCTTGCTCTACGGCAAACATAAACACCATCATGAGGTTAGCGCCAACACTAAAGTTTTGTCCTTGGTTTCCAATAACGACAGCACGGTAATCCTTTTCGGCCAGTTCGATGCCCTTATTGATGCCGGATAAAACGCCACTGCCCATACTGTTCATCTTAGAGCGAAACTCTATGTTTAAAACGCCATCACCCAGATCAATCACGGCGCACTCGTTATTTTCCCAGACCGTTTTCGTCGGACGAATATGATCCAGAATGATTAAGCCTTCTAGGCCAGGCGTTTTACGGTGTTTACCGTCTGTAATATCGAAGTGCTGTAGGTGTCCTTGATCAATGTTGTAAAAGGATTTCACTCCGGCTTTGACCATGTCATTTACCCAATCGGCTGCTTCATAGCCTTCCGATGTCATCATTTTGAGCCCCTCTTCTACCCCGATGGCATCCCATACTTCAAAGGGGCCGTGTTGCCAGCCAAATCCGGCGCGCATTCCCTCATCGATGCGGAATAGGTCGTCGGAAATTTCCGGAATACGGTTGCTGACGTAGGCAAACAAAGCCGAGAAACTCTTGCGGTAAAATGCACCGGCCTTGTCTTTCCCCGCGCAAAGCACTTTATAGCGAGCTTTTAAATCGTCAATGGTTTTTGTTTGCTCAAGGGTGGCAAAGGACGCCTTTTTTTGTTTACCATATTCTAATGTATCTAGGTTAAGACTCAGGATTTCACTCTTACCATCGTCGCCTTTTACCTTTTTATAAAAACCTTGTCCTGTTTTGGAGCCCAGCCATTGGTTGTCGATCATTTTCTGAATGAAATCCGGCAACGCAAAAATGGCTTTTTCGTCTTCCTCTTTCACCGCTTTGTTGAGGCCATTGGCCACGTGCACCAGCGTATCGAGACCTACCACATCACAGGTTCGGAAAGTGGCCGATTTGGGTCTGCCAATGACCGGTCCGGTGAGCTTGTCGATTTCTTCCACCGTAAGACCAAAGTCTTTGATGCTGTGAAACAGCGACATGATGGAAAAAATACCAATGCGATTGGCGATAAAGGCGGGTGTATCTTTACACAGTACCGTTTGTTTACCAAGGTACTTATCGCCGTAAGTCATGAAGAAGTCAACAACCTCGGGATCGGTTTTTTCGGTAGGAATGATTTCCAGTAAAGGAAGATATCTCGGTGGATTAAAAAAGTGGGTACCGATGAAGTGCTTGGCAAAATCATCCGAACGACCTTCCAGCATGAGATTGATGGGAATACCACTGGTGTTGGAACTGATAAGCGTTCCTTCTTTTCGGTGCTTTTCTACCTTGTCAAAAAGCGATTGCTTGATATCCAAACGCTCTACCACCACCTCTATGATCCAGTCGCAATCGGCAATTTTGTCCAAATCATCGTCGAAGTTTCCCGTGGTAATTCTCTCGGCAAAAGCCTTAGAAAAAATGGGCGACGGATTACTTTTTAGCGTGGATTGTAGACTATCGTTAACAATGCGGTTTCTAACGGCTTTATCTTCAAGGGTAAGTCCCTTTTTTTCTTCTACTTCGTTGCATTCTTTGGGTACGATATCGAGAAGCACAGATTCAACACCGATATTTGCTAGATGACAGGCAATGCGCGAGCCCATGATCCCCGAGCCCAATACAGCTACTTTACGGATGATTCTCTTTTGCATAGATATGGATTTTTTTCGCTCTATTAATAATGACCGTAAAGATAGAAAAAAATCCTATGCAAGCATAGTTAATTTTGTGTTTAATAGTGCAACAAATCACTTACTAATCGTATGCACCACGACTTTTAACACATCACCGTGTGTAAATTTAAATGTATAGGTTGCGGGAAGCCAATCTTGAATGTGAATAACATCTTTGTCGAAAACTTCATTTTGCTGGTAAACAAGCTCGTTGCTACCATTAATAACACGTAAACTAACGGGCTGCTGCCAGTTATCAGGAATATGAAACTTAATGATGGTTCTGCGTGTCAGGTCTTCTTGCGTTATGATGCGTTTATTGGAGCGTTCGTAACTTTTTCCCGATGGCAATTTATTCAGCGCTTCAATAAAGAAATCGACCATGATAGGACCAAATTCGGCAAAGTCAGCAAAGTTATTGAAGGTGTGATCGGCTTCCTCAATAACGATTCGTTCGACGCGTTTTTGCATACCCCTCATTTGGGCATGAATGGCGGCTGAACCGTAAACCATACCCAGCGGTAATCCAGACACCACCATCTCACCGCTTTCAGCCGGAATCACGCTATCTTTTTCTGCTTGTATAAGCATAACCGGTGTTCGATCTTGCGGCGCATACATGTTTAAATCAATCACACCTCCGGCAAGAGACACCACAGCTCTGATGCTGCGTCTGAGCTCATCTTTTCTGATGTTGTCGTCCCACCCACCTACTTGTCTGATCAAGCGAATCAATCGCTCGGTAGAAGCTCGACCATCGGTGTAGTATTTACCAGCGTGCAAAGCAGCCATGGCGCCGGAGGAATAGCCCATCAACAAAACTCTGTCGGGGTCGATGTTGTAGTAATTGGCACCATTGATGGCGTCTTCTCTAAAGTATGCAATGGCGGAGAAAACATCTTTGCTCGCACGCGACATGGCCTTAACAAACTCGTCCTCAAGCGGATTACTCAGGTCGGGAGACATCCCTTGTCGGTACTGAATGTTGGCCACTACGAACCCACAGGAAGCAACAAAACGGGCCAAGTTATCCCACGCCTCAAAAGAGGCCTCTGTAGAGGTAAAATACGCATCGGAAACAAAAACAACCAGTGGACTCAACGAACTTTGATCGGTGTCTGGCACGTACATATCCGCGTAGAGATTCACCTCTTTTAAATCCCATGTAAGGGCGGTAGTGTACACCTCACCTTCGTAGTTGACGTCAACCAAATAAGTAGGCTCGTTTTGTTGGGCACTGGCTAAAGTGACGTTGATTAGAAACAGTAAGGCGAATAAATGTTTACCCATAATTTTGATCAAATTGTGACAATAGCGTGAGCTTTCCTCTACCCGTTTCAAGTAGTCCGTCGTTTTCCATAGATTTGAGCAATCTAGAAATCACCTCCCTTGTACTGTTTAAATCATTGGCTATTTCTTGATGTGAAGCTTCTACGGTATAACGGTCGTTGCTTTTTTCTCTTCTCCGCTTCAGATAATTAACCAAGCGCTCATCCAATTTCAAAAACGACACCTGATCCAAAACATCAAGCAGTTTTTCGAAACGCATGCGGTAACTACTAATGATGTACTCTACCCACTCAGGGTACTTGGTCATCCACGCGCGCAGAAACTTAGGCTCTACGCTGATGAGTACGCTGTCTTCCTCTGCTATGGCTTTAATGTTGAACTGACGGTCGTATAAACCGCAGGAAACCGACATAGAACAAACCTCTCCGGGATTGAGATAATAGACGAAAAATGAACTTCCTCCTTCGCCTTGGCGGTAAACCTTGATCAGTCCGTCAATCAACATCATGCCATTTTTGACGTATGCACTGGGTTGAGAAACCACTTGGCCTTTACCTACCTCCATAAAAACAGCCTCCTCAGAAAGCTCTTCAATCAAGGGGAGCCCAAAAGAGGGAAATATGCGCTTTAATTCTTCTACGGTGTATTGGGTCATGCTACAAAATGTGAATTTAAAATATTAAAATAAACGTTTAAAGATGAACAATAAAAAAAAGCCTACCAACAAAAAAAGCAAAAAGAGCGAGCTGCCTTTGTAAGCCTGCTTATGTGTCGGTCCATCTTTTTTGTAACTCCAAACCAAAAAGATCAAAAATGCCAACATGGATACACCGGCAAATATCCAGTGACCGGTTCCAATAATATCCTTATCTATCATAGACTTTTTATTTGTAACCTTGCAGATGCTAACATAGTTTAGTCCCCACAAAAAATTATGAATCATAAAGCACAAAAATACTAATATAACCACAGACCATGCGCAAACAAATTGACCACGTTGCCAAATTTCACGATACCTTTGGCATCACCAACCAGCAATCACCTACATCTCAAATAGATATGGAAACTATTTTGCTGCGATATAAATTGATGCGGGAAGAAAACGAAGAATATCTGGAAGCGGCACAAAACGGCGATTTGGTAGAAATTGCCGATGCGCTCGGTGATATGATGTATATTCTATGTGGAACCATATTATCTCACGGTATGCAAGACCTCATCGAAGATGTATTTGAAGAAATTCAGCGATCCAATATGTCCAAACTCGATGAAAACGGCAAACCCATTTACCGCGAAGATGGTAAAGTGCTGAAGGGCAAAAACTACTTTAAGCCCAACATCAAAGCCATTGTAGAACCTCACAAGTAAGCCGCTGATTATGCCATTGGTATCTGTCATCGTCCCCAACTACAACCACGCCCAATACTTAGAAGATCGTCTGCATTCTATTTACCGGCAATCGTTTACCGATTTCGAGGTTATTTTATTGGACGATGCTTCTACCGACAATAGCTTGGACATTCTGCGTGGATACATCGACCATCGAACGAGGCTTTTTCCCAACAGAATCAACAGCGGGTCGCCCTTTGCACAGTGGAACAAAGGGGTCAATCTTGCGGAAGGCAAATACATTTGGTTGGCCGAAAGCGATGATGTAGCCGATCTGGAACTGCTGCAAAAACTGGTGGATATTATGGAGCGCGACGAAGACATTGTCTTAGCTTTTTCTCAATCCATGCTGATCGACGATAAGAGTCGGCCCCTACACTCCTTCGCCGAAAACTACCGCTTTCTCTACAAATCTGACCGCTGGGAGCAGCCCTTTGTGGACAGTGGTAAAGACGAGTGTGTAGCGTATTTACTGAAAAACAATACCATTCCCAATGCCTCGGCGGTTTTGATGCGAAAATCAGCTTACAAACAAGCGGGAGGAGCTCCGGCGCATTTCAAACTCAACGGCGATTGGTTGTTGTATGCGAAAGTGTTGATGCAAGGTAAATTTGCCTTCACACCGGAAGTACTTAACCAATTTCGGACCCACGGCAACACACAAAGACACAAAGCCCGTCGGTCGGTGCATGCTTTCCGTGAAATGATTGGGATTCAAGACTTCATTTTCACCCAAGCCGAGGTTGATGAAAAAACGATGGCCGAGGCACGCAAACAAGTCGCCGAATGGTGGATTGGCGGGATCGCGCACCAAACATGGCTGAGAAAAGGCTTTTGGAAAGAAAACCTGCAGTTATACCGAACCTTTTCCCCTTACTACCGTGCGCTTTGGTTGCGCATCATCTGGCACGTCGTATTCGCCACCGGATGGTACGCCCTTTATATTACTGGCTTGCTCGCCTTGGCAAAAAAAGTGCGCCATTGGTTATTTCCTGGAAAATACTTTAATCCACAATCTCAGCAGTCGTGAAAATCAGCGTGATCATTCCCATTTACAATGCAGCGCTCTTTCTGGAAGAATGCTTAAAAAGCGTACTCAACCAGCGTCCGCACCAAATTATTTGCGTGAACGACGGATGTACCGACAACAGCATGGAAATTGTTCGCCAACTACAAAGCGAATACAGCCGTGCAAATTGGGTGATCATTGAACAACAAAACCGGGGATTAGGGGCTGCCCGAAACGCCGGGCTATCAAAAGCCGACGGCGATTACGTAGCTTGGTTGGATGCCGATGACATCTACACAGAAAAGACATTTAATCGCTTGACTAACGTGCTTGCAGATAATCCGCCATGGATCGTTTGGTCTGCAACGGAAATCAATGAAGTGGGCCAAAGGCGCAATCGCTTTTGGAAAACGGTCGAAAATATACGTGACTTGTTGCTCAACGGCAATCCCTATCTACCATCCGCCTGTATGTTGCGACTGGATGTGGCACAAAACCATCCGTTTAGTGAAGACCGTTCGTTTCACGGTGCTGAGGACTTTGAGCTGTGGTATCGACTCTTTAGCGCAAACATACGCCCCACCCATGTGCACCAGCGACTGACCATTTACCGCGTTCACAGCAGTGCCATGAGTCAGCAATTAGACGACCACCTGGCGCGCGTATTCCGCGTCTTGGAGTCGCTAAGTCTGCCACCTCACCTTCTGACCTTAACCAAAAAAAGAAAGTACTACGAAGTCGCCCGAACACTTCACCGACGAGGCATGCACCGCCTAGCAATTAAATATTATTTACGTTGTCGTTGGTGGTACCCCAAAACACTGGCGTTGATGTTTTTCAATTTGTTTAGAGTTAATGTCTGATGTCTGGACAGACAAGTTGCAGTTATTGGATGTGCACACTAATTAATTGATATTAAATAATTTGGAAAATGAACGAAAAACGTTATAAGGGACATGCTATATACGTTTATATTTTTCAACCAGTATTAGACGATGGTATTCAGCACATTAAATCCCGCACAAGCAAAAACTTTTAACTATTAACTCCAACAATCCAGCACTTCTTCCCCGCTACTTTACAGGCCAAAAGCAAACGTTGGCCTTCTTTGATTTTGTAGCGCTTTCTTATTTCTGCCACGGTTTGGGGGTAGTTTTTGCGCATCACGTGCATACCTTCGGGTAAGATGACATCTTTGGTTCCGGGCTTGACAACCTCAAGGGTTTTCCAAATTTTTCCAGGGAAATCAGCTATATATTGGTCGGAAGTAAATACGTGGGTGTGCTTGTCGAGCATAGACAATCCATACTGCATACAAAGAATTCCCCAAGGTTGGAGCTTTCGCACCGATGCCATGGGATAATACAAATAGATTCCTACCTTGTCGGCCATCACTTCCGTTCCCTGCTCGGTTGATGTCCAAGTTTGCCAAACATGATTGGCATCGAGGTTGTTGGCTACAACAGGGCGCTTATGTTGATTAATGCGTAGCGCGATCTCCTTTACATCATCGCGAATGGACCAAACAGATACCGTGGCTTGAGGAAAAATACTTTGCAAAGATTGGATGTCTAACATGGGACTGAGCTTTAACCACACCTCCGCCCTTTCCTCATTTATTTTGGGTAAAATCTCCGTGAGATCTGGTGTGGCATCTTCAAGCAAAAAGGTTCTCCTTCCTTTGTCTCGGCGATCCGGGTCGATAAACACCAAGTCAAACGCATCAAGGCCATCTATATTTTCCGCCGCATCACACACAACGGTAGCGTGTTTGACCCTTTTAAAATTCCAGCGAAGATACTCAGCTCTACGGGGGTCTTTTTCCACCAAAATCAACGACTGGCAACGTTTAGACAAAGCATAAGCGTCGACGCCCAATCCAGCAGTTAAATCAATGACAGAGGCGACTGTAACATTTTTAAACCGCTCAAATGCCAGTCTATCGTCTGTTGATTGCTCCAATATTTGCGCATCGGGAAACAACCAATGCGGCTGCTCGTCGAGTATTTGTCCACACTTTAGCGCGGCTTTGTGACGCAGCATCCACTGAACGGCCACGTCTTTAAAGGGGAATTCGTCTTTATTGGCATGACGCAAAAGAACGGCATCTAATCCATTTTCAATAACGTCCTTTTTTAGGCTTAGACCAAGCGCTGAGTGCATGGCTTCATACAGCTCACTTGGCACCATGAAACACGTATTGAATGATATTTGCGCCCATACGAAGCGCTTTTAGGCGAATGTGTTCGGGGTCGTTGTGCACGTCGGGGTCTTCCCACCCATTACCCAAATCGGACTCATACGTGTACAGCAGCATCAGACGATCACCGTCAAAAACCCCAAACGCCTGAGGGGGTAAACCATCGTGCTCGTGGATTTTTGGAAGCCCCTGAGGAAAGTCAAAAACCGCAGAGAATATGGGGTGAGAAGCGTCGAGTAATACCAATTCTTTATCGGGAAAAATGCGCTTAATCTCCGGACGTACATATTTATCCATCCCGTAATTGTCATCAATGTGCAAAAACCCACCCGCCAACATATATTCTCGAAGGTTGTCCGCTTCCTCAGAAGTAAACACCACGTTGCCGTGCCCGGTCATGTGCACAAATGGGTAGAGAAAAATTTGTGGCGACTTCGGCTCTACCACTTCGTTTTCCGGGTGTAATTTGGTGTGGATGTGCTCGTTGCAAAAGGCTATTAAATTAGGTAGTGACGTAGGATTGGCGTACCAGTCTCCACCACCGCTGTATTTTAACAGAGCAATGCGTAAATCTTGGGCTGGCATATGTGACGTCAAACAGACCAATGCGATTAAGGTGAAAATCCAATTTTTTAGCATAGTCGCAAAAGTACGATGAACAAATGATTTTATTCACAACGGATCCGCCCATGCAAAAGGATTGCTTGTCGTGACCTACTTTAGCACTCAATTTAAAGACCATCCGAATTCTGTCCATGTTTCTGAAAATCTATTTGTTGATTAGACATATGTTTCTGTCTGTGGCGCTTTTGTTGCCATTGGTGGCTGTGGGTAAGCAAACGATGGTTAACATAAAGACTGAAAACGGCTATTATCTTAGCTTGAACCCCACCCTAGATCATTTTATAAAAGCCAATCAATCGGTCACCAGAACATGGGAGGTGTTTACCCTGGAACATCTCGAAGCAGACAAGATAAACATTAAAGGATACAACGGCATGTACCTGAATATTAATTCAGAGTACAATAGTCTTCAAGGCGTTGAAAACAATGAACCCAAAGCATTTCGCTTGATAGAAAAAAAAGCAGGCAAATACATCATTGGAACGGAAGACGGGCGTTTTTTGGGTATTGAGTCCGACCATTTTGTTTACCTAAGTCGAGGGAATGCAGAAGACGCAAGTGTATTTACACTTGAGCAAACCCTGCCTTACAAACTCGATTCGAGCCTCACAACCCAACAAAACATAGTTATCACTGGTGGTTTTGTGCTATTGCTTTTATCACTCTTGGCTTTCTTACGTCAAAAACAATACGCCATATGGCTGCTTTTGCTCGGCGCTTTAACGCTGAGAATCTTTATGGCCGTCGTCGCCGGTTATCTGCATTTGTGGGATGAACAATTTCACGCCTTAGTGGCCAAAAACATGATGCAACACCCGTTTACGCCGATGTTGTACGCAAATCCGGTTTTACCTTATCCGGAATTAAGCTGGATTGAAGGTCACATTTGGTTGCACAAACAGCCCTTGTTTCTCTGGAAAATGGCATTGAGCATGAAGGCTTTTGGCGTCAATATTTTGGCTATGCGACTGCCCTCGGTGTTGATGTCAACCGCCGTGGTGGGGATGATATACCTCCTCGGCAAGCGCATGGTCGACAAGCAAACCGGTTTTTTCGCGGCCTTCTTTTTTGCCTTGGGCAATTACGGTTTGCAATTGACCAATGGGTATTTCAGTACCGACCACAACGATGTAGCCTTTATGTTTTATGTCACTGCGAGTTTGCTTAGCTGGGTCATTTACATCGACAAAGAAAAACCTTTAAAATGGGCCTTGTTGACCGGAGCATTAGCCGGTGGTGCTATTTTGGTTAAATGGTTGCCCGGGCTACTAGTCTTCGCCGGATGGGGCATTTCCATACTGACGGGAAAAGAACGAACATCGCTGAAAAGTTACGCACATCTGGCTTGGGCGTTACTAATTACCGCAGTGATTGTATTACCCTGGCAGTTATATACTTTTTCGGCCTTTCCTGAACTGGCCAAACACGAAATGTTCTACAACACCGCACACATCAGCAGTGCAGTAGAAAAACACCAAGGCAATTGGACCTATCACTTTCGCATGAGTCAGAAACACGTGGGGATACCTTTTCTATTGCTATTGCTGGGTTGGTATTTACTGCTGAGAAAAATTGCCAATCGCCGTTTCAAGATCGCCTTGGTTACCTGGGGTATTGCTGTTTACGCGGTATTTACGTTTTCGCAAACAAAAATGCCTTCCTTTACCTATATGATCATTGCGTTGCATATGCTGGCCTTTGCCCAATTGGCCATTCACTTGTTCAACATCATCATCATCAACCCCAAAACCCCCAAGGCGGCCACCATACAAACATTGTTCATTCTAGGGATCAGCGGATACATCGGCTGGCAATCGTTCAACTACAAAGCCATACAATCGCGACATACCATTTGGAGAAAAAGCGCCGACGATATGTATAAGCATCGCATCCTTACGGTTGATTTGTTTCGCGAACTTGGTAAAACCACCACGGATAGAGACGTGTTTTTTCACAGTAAAACATTTGACAATATCCCACTAATGTTCTTCACTGATGCAGCTGCGGCTTATGACCGCATGCTCAGCGAAGAAGAGATTGTGGAATTGATTAATCAGGGCTATTATCCCAAAGTCTTTGACGATGGCGACTTACCCGAGTATATTTACCGACTCAATGTAGAGGTCATACAACGCTATTGGTTTCCATTATAATTATGAATCAAAAAACACTACGCATCGTACTTACCGGCAGTCCTTCAAGTGGCAAAACCACCTTGATTAACCACATTGGTGACATGGGCTATCGCTGCTTTCCAGAAATTTCGCGAGACATTATACAAACGTCTATTGAAAACAATCTCGACATTACGCCTTGGCAAAACCTGGCGGCATTTTCCAACATGGTGTGGCAAAGACGGGAAGAACAGTTTGTGCAAGCCAATCCCGGCTGGAACTTTTACGATCGCTCTCTGATAGATATTGTTGCCTATGAGGAACTGAATGATTGCAATATAAATGAGCGATGGGAAGAGCAAATGCTGATCATGCGCTACGACTTGGTGTTTATTGCTCGTCCATGGCCAGATATTTTTGTCAACGATGAGCAGCGCAGAGAAGACTGGGCACAATCCCTGCGCGTTGACGAAGCCTTGATCAACGCCTACCGCAAACGGGGATACCACCCCATAGCCTTACCGGAAGTAAGCGTTGAAGAACGTGCAGATTTTGTTGTCAAACACATAAAACAGCACCTCTAATGGAGGATCCACACAAAATACTCAAGCAGTATTGGGGATTTGATGCCTTTCGACCTTTGCAGGAAGACATCATCCAGTCGGTGTTGGCAGGTAAAGACACCATGGCGCTGCTACCTACTGGTGGAGGAAAATCCCTCTGTTACCAAGTGCCCGCCATGTGCATGGAAGGCATTACCATCGTGGTCTCTCCTTTGATTGCCTTGATGAATGACCAGGTACAGCACCTCAAGCGCAACGGCATTACGGCCATTGCCATCCATTCAGAGTGGCGAACCAAGCAGTTGGAGATTGCCTTAGACAATATGGTATCCGGCGCTTACAAAATGGTATACGTTTCTCCTGAGCGACTGCAATCGCCCGGATTTATTTCACGGATGGAGAACACCAATGTATCGATGATTGCCGTGGATGAAGCCCATTGTATCAGTCAGTGGGGCCACGATTTCCGCCCCCCCTATCGCAAGATAGCCGAACTGAGAGAAATCGTTGGTCAAGACGTTCCCGTTATGGCGCTAACAGCTACCGCAACGCCACAAGTTGTAGACGATATCCAAGCGTGTTTAGCGTTTAGGAAAAAAAATATTTTTCAAAAGAGTTTTTATCGTCCCAAACTCACCTACTCGGTTTATTACACCGACGACAAGTACAAACACTTGGTGAACATCTTCAACAAAATGCCCGGATGCGGCATTGTTTACGCGAGGAGCCGTAAGCGCACGCATGAGTTGGCCGACATATTAAACAAGAATCAAATACCGGCTCTACCCTACCACGCAGGTATGTCGCCCCGGGAGCGCAGCGAAAACCAAGACGCATGGATGAAGAACCGCATACGTGTGATGGTGGCCACCAATGCATTTGGCATGGGCATCGACAAACCGGATGTACGCTTAGTGATCCACTTAGAAGCCCCACCCAGTCCGGAAGAGTACTTTCAAGAAGCCGGTCGTGGCGGTCGCGACGGTCATCAAGCCTGGGGGGTTATGCTGAGTGCCAAAGGCGACATTGGCATTTTGAAGCGCAAGCATTTGGCCGGCATCCCAACGGTAGAAGAAGTGCAAACCATCTACGACCAATTAAATAGGTACTTGGGCATAGCATTTGGCGCCGGTGCGGGTAGACCGTACGCGTTTGACTTATTTGAATTTACCCGCAAACACAAAATTCACGAAGGAAAGGCCCACGAAGCCATCAAGGTGATGGAACGTGAAGGCATTTTGAATTTGAGCGACAGTTTTTGGGAGCACTCTAGGTTAAAAATACTTTGTTCGCCTACCCAGTTGTACAGTGAAAGTCTGCGCAATGAAAAAAGCGCCACCGTCATCAAATCCATGCTGCGTATGTACGAGGCCTTGCACATCGATTACCGAAAAATTCGCGAAAGCGACCTGGCCGACCGCAGTGGCGTCGGATTGTTTGACGTCAAGCAAACCCTCAAGCAATTGCATAAAAAAAAGCTGTTATCATATCAAGCCTCTACCGGTAAGCCGGCCATCATCTTTACCTTTGGGCGGGTCAGGGAAAAGGATTTACGCATCAACCGACAAACTTATAATGTGTACACCAACGCCCGCAAAGACCGTGTGGGCGCCATGATAGAATATCTGGAGGAGAGTCGTCGGTGCAGAGCCCATACCTTATTAGAATACTTTGGGGAAAAACGTGAGGAACCGTGCGGACTTTGCGATGTATGTCGCAAACAACAAAAGGAAAAGACTGTAAGTACAGAAGCGCTTTTGCTGTGGTTGAAAAGCAACCCTCCTGCGGACCTTCGCGCCATTGCTGAGAAAATGAACATCGCCCGAATCGAGCAGTTAAGAAAGGCTGTAGATGAACTTCTACTCAATAACACTGTCAAACGCAACGAAAAAGGACAAATAGAATTACAATGAATTCATCCGAGAGAAACAAGTATCGCATCGTATTTATGGGCACGCCCGACTTCGCCGTGACCTCACTCGCATCCTTGCACGAAGCCGGTTACCATATTGCTGGCGTACTGACCACGCCTCCGAAAAAGGCCGGTCGAGGACTTAAAGAGCACAAGTGTGCCGTACACATAAAAGCAGAAGCGCTCAACATCCCCGTATGTGCACCGGAAAAAACCAACGACCCGGAAGCAATTAAAACCATTCAATCTTGGAATGCAGATTTAGGCGTAGTGGTCGCTTTCAAAAAACTACCGGAACAAATCTTCAATGCGCCCAGACTGGGAACATTTAATCTTCACGCTTCCTATCTTCCGGATTATCGCGGAGCAGCACCTATAAACAGAGCCATCATGAATGGAGAGAGAACGACCGGGGTTTCTACGTTTTTACTCAACGACCACATTGACGAAGGACATATATTTTATCAAGAAACACTGGATATTGATATCAACGAAACTGCCGGTGAACTGCACGACAGAATGATGAACATTGGTGCCGACTTGGTTGTCAAAACAGCCGATGATTATTTAAGTGAGAAGATTAAACCAAAACCCCAGTCTAATGCTTCGGATAAAAAGGCCCCTAAAATATTTCGGGAAGATACCATTATTGACTGGAGCAAATCAGTGTTAGACATACACAACCATATCCGTGGACTGTCTCCATACCCGGGTGCATATACCATATTGACATCTCCAAAGAATATGGAGGTTAAAGTATTCCGTTCAAAATTTCTTGCTAATGAGGTTATTGAAGAGGTAAATGATGTCCAGCACATCCGAGAAAAGGACCGCTGGTTGGTGAAAAACACCACGGGAACCTTGGAGATTTTAGAGGTTCAACCAAAGGGAAAACGAAAAATGATGGTAAAAGAATGGCTAAATGGACTGTCTGAAGGCGATATAGATACCTTTCAACACCATTAAATGGAGGCAATCACATTTTATTAATAGGTATAAACACCTAAAAAACAAGTGCTTTTATTAACAAATACCGCGTTTTATTAACAAATACAGCAAAAAAGCCACAGAACCCTTGCTATATATGGGTTTCCGTTTATATTTGTTGGCGTATTAATCTTAAAAATAACTGATATGAACAAATCTGAACTCATCGACGCAATGGCGGCAGACGCTGGAATCAGCAAAGCAGCTGCAAAGAAGGCTCTTGACTCATTCACTGACAACGTTAGTGGAGCATTGGCAAAAGGAGATCGTATTTCTTTGATTGGCTTCGGTACTTTCTCTGTATCTAAGCGTTCTGCTCGCGATGGTCGCAATCCGCAAACCGGTGCTACCATCAAAATTGCTGCTAAAAATGTAGCTAAGTTTAAGCCTGGTTCTGAACTAAGCAACCGTTTGAACTAAAACGTTTATTTTAGACGAAATAAAGCCTCCGACATTGGGGGCTTTTTTTTTTAGCTAAGCGAAGAATGTTGAGGCGATAAATCTTTTATTCGGAGGCATTTTAGGTTTGACCCTATATCAAAACCAAATGTATCATACCCGCCCTCTGTCCAAACTAAACACTGAATACTCCAAACTAAAAACCATCAAAACTTCAATAACGCCGATGCCCAAGTAAAACCACTGCCAAAGGCGGCTAAGCAAACCGTATCTCCACGTTTTAGCTTACCTTTTTCCCACGCTTCACTCATAGCGATGGGAATGGATGCAGCGGTGGTATTGCCGTATCTCATAATATTGTTGTAAACCTGATCATCCCTCAATGCCATTTTTTTCTGGATAAACTGACTAATGCGCAGGTTGGCTTGGTGGGGAATGAGAAGATCTATGTCTTCAATTTTTTTACTGTTGGCCACCAAGGCTTCTTGAATAACTTCTGCAAAACGCACAACGGCGTGTTTAAAGACAAAATTACCGTTCATATAAGGATAATAGGAAATATCATCAGGATCATTGTTTTCCATAATGGTGGGAACCCATCTCGCTGTATTTGGGGCAATCAGTGCCAGTTCTTCTGCGTATTTCCCTTCGCTGTGCATATGAGTGGACAGGATACCCTCTTCCCCTTCATTGGCACGAGAGAGCACCACCGCACCGGCTCCATCACCAAAAATCACTGAGACACCTCTACCTCTCGTCGTCATATCCAATCCACCACTGTGAAGTTCTGAACCGATGAGTAGGATGTTTTTGTACATACCCGTCTTTATAAACTGATCGGCTACCGATAATCCATAAACAAATCCCGAGCACTGATTGCGTACATCAAGCGCACCTACTTCTTTGATACCCAATTGCTCCTGCACCAAAACACCTGGACCGGGGAAATAGTAGTCCGGACTCAACGTGGCAAAGACGATAAAATCAATTTCATTTTTGTCAATACCTGCACGTTCTAAAGCAACCAAGGCGGCCTTGGTCCCCATACTTGATGGAGAATCAGCTGGTCCTGCAAAACGACGTTCTTTTATCCCCGTACGTTCGGTGATCCATGCATCATTGGTGTCCATAATCTTAGACAAGTCTTCATTGGTAACCACATTATCAGGAACATAATGACCTACACCGGAGATTTTTGTTTTATACATCTAAATGGTTTTAAATATTTCGCAATATACGGGAAACTTTCACAATTTTACAAACCGTAGGCAAGGCTTATATGTTTTATATTTGCCGTTTATTTGACGCCATGAGTCTAGAGAATTTTGATGTTGTAAAAAACGTCTTTACCAAATACTTAGAAGAAAAAGGTCATCGCAAAACACCTGAGCGATACGCCATCCTTGAAGAGGTCTATTCAAAGGATGAACACTTTGACGTAGAATCTCTCTACCTATCGATGAAAAACAAGAATTACCGCGTTAGTAGAGCAACATTATACAACACCATCGAACTGCTTTTGGCCTGTCACTTATTGAGAAAGCATCAATTTGGACAAACGCAAGCCTTTTACGAAAAATCATTTTTCAGCCGTCAACACGACCACATTATTTGCATGGATACCAACGAGATCATTGAATTTTGTGATCCACGCATCCAGCAAATTCGCGATACAATAGAAGAGGTTTTTGGCGTTCAAGTGGAATCACATTCCCTTTATTTTTACGCTAATAAAAATCCTCAATCCACAGAAAAAAGTAACCAACCAACCAACGCTTCCGGCGATCATGAGCAACATTGACGTATTATTAGGTCTCCAGTGGGGAGACGAAGGAAAAGGAAAAATTGTAGATGTACTAACCCGAGAATACGACATCATTGCTCGTTTTCAGGGAGGTCCAAATGCCGGTCACACACTAGAGTTTGAAGGCATAAAGCACGTGCTTCACACCATTCCTTCGGGAATTTTCCACCATAAAGCCACCAACCTAGTTGGCAATGGCGTGGTCATCGATCCGGTCATTTTTCTTAAAGAAATCAACGCCCTTAAAACCATTGACGATTCGGCGCACCATCGTTTAATGATTTCCAGAAAAGCCCATCTTATTTTGCCTACCCATCGACTGCTCGATGCCGCCTCTGAAACAGCAAAAGGCAAGTCCAAAATCGGCAGCACTTTAAAGGGGATTGGGCCTACTTACATGGACAAAACGGGGAGAAATGGCATACGTGTTGGCGATATTGAACAACCATATTTCCAAGAAAAATACCGTCAATTGGTAGAAAAGCACATGCAATTATTGCAAAACTACAATTTTGACATCACCCCCCTTGCCGACATGGAAAAAGAATGGATGAGCGCCATTGACGCGTTTAGAAGTTTGACATTGGTTGACAGTGAGCAGTACTTGTTTAATGCCATGAAAGACGGCAAGCAAATTCTCGCTGAAGGGGCACAAGGATCTTTGCTCGATATCGACTTTGGCAGTTATCCTTTTGTTACGTCTTCTACCACTACCGCAGCCGGCGCTTGCACTGGATTAGGTGTTGCGCCCAACAAAATCAAACGCGTACTCGGAATTTTCAAAGCCTATTGTACCCGTGTAGGTAGCGGCCCATTTCCTACCGAACTTTTTGACGAAACGGGGGAACAACTTCGCAAGGCAGGTAAAGAATTTGGCAGCACGACCGGTCGCTCACGCAGATGCGGTTGGCTCGACTTACCTGCACTGAAATACGCTGTTGATATCAATGGTGTCACCGAACTAATGATGATGAAAGCCGATGTGCTTGACGCATTTAAGTCCATCAAAGTGTGCACTGGATACCGATACCATGGAGAGCAGATCGACTACCTCCCCTACGCCACCGACCCCAACTATTTAGAACCCATCTACGAAGAGCGCGAAGGCTGGAACTGCGACCTCACTAATCTTTCAGACTGGAACGATGCACCAGTCGCATTACTCAAATACGTGCGATTTATAGAAGACTACGTAGGGATTCCGGTAACCTTGGTTTCCGTTGGACCTGATCGCGCACAAACGTTAAAAATTTCCTCGGCAATGAATGCTTAGGCGCGATTTTTGACTTTGCTCATGTATGCGCAAAACACCCACCATTTACGGGCTATTTAGTCTCGTGTTGTTTCTCTCATCTGTAACCACTTGGGGACAGAAGAAGATTCTTATAAAGCACGCCAATGAAGGTAAGTATATTTCCGGCAAAATAGCGCCAGAAGAGAAAAACACCCTCATAGGAAACGTGCGCTTTGAACACGATGGTGCGCTTATGGATTGCGATAGTGCTTGGCTTTTTTCTGCCAACAACACCCTGAAGGCATTTGGAAATGTTAAAATCAATCAGGGTGACACCCTTTTTGTTTACGGAGATAAGCTCGATTATAACGGCAATACCAAACTAGCCGTTATGCGTAAAAATGTACGCTTAATTGACGACGATGTTCAGCTGTTTACCGAAGTCCTCAACTTTGATCGTCAGAGCAACAAAGCCTACTACACCGTTGGCGGAAAAATCATTGACGACGAAACCACCCTGGTCAGTCATGAAGGGGTATATTACAGCAAAACCAAGTGGTATCACTTCAGAGGCGATGTAGTAGTTACCAATCCTGAGTACGTGATAGAAAGCGACACCCTGCACTACCACACCGAAAGAAAAGTTGCGCTTTTTAAAGGCCCTTCGACCATCATTGGCGATAGTAGTGATATCTACTGTGAAAATGGGTTTTACAATACGGTTACAAACATCGCACAGTTTGAGAAAAACGCCATTGTAAGAGATAAAAACACCTTTATTACGGGTGACAGTATTTATTACGAACAAACCCGCGGATTTGGACAAGCCTTTGACAACGTAGTGATTTACGACACCATCGAGCATTACACCATACGAGGTGAATTTGGCGAGTACCTTCGTGAACCCGAATACGCTTTTGTAACAGGTTACCCAACTTATGCCATGCTCATCGAAGATGACAGTTTGTACATATACGGTGACACCTTGTATAGTAGAAAGGTAGATTCACTTGATAGAAAGGTGGTGAATATTTGGCCAAGAGTAAAGTTTTTTAAAACAGACTTACAAGGTAAATGCGACTCTTTGGTGTATCAGGACCTCGACTCTTCCATTTACATGTTTCGCGACCCCGTTGTATGGGACGACTCCACGCAGATTACCGGTAAACACATCATAATCACTTTAAAAGACGGCACATTAGACAGCCTAAAAGTTTATGAGGACGCCTTTATCATTGCCATTGAAGACTATGACTTTTTTCACCAAGTGAAAGGCCGCGATATGTTTGGCAAATTTGTCAATGACAACCTTAAGCGTGTATTGGTTGTTGGTAATGGACAAACACTTTACGTGATTAGAGAAGATGAAGACACTGAAAACCCGCCTTACGTTGGGGTTAGTCGGGGTGAGTGCAGCGAAATTCTTATCGTATTTGACGATGACGGCGACATTGACCAAATGACCTACATTAAACAAGCAGAAACCAAGACCTACCCAATGGAAGATGTCACCAAAGAACTGACGAGATTAGAGGGATTTTACCCCAGGTTTAACGAACGACCCGCAACCAAAGAAGACATTTACCCCAAAGATAGAATCAGGAAAAATCCTCCTGTAAAAGAAGCACCATCAGAAGAAGACTCGGAAAACAGTCATTTAGAAAGTCAGGAAATCCATTTGGAAGACACCACAGAAAGTAAAACAGAAAGCAGCTCGGAGAGTAATACGGAAAAGGAATGATTTATCTAATCTTTTTATTTGGAATTTTTAGCCCCCCAGATTCGCTTTTGGACAAGGCTGCGTTTGACCTATATATGAATAACAGCAACGTCATTGAGGAAAATGAATATGTGGATCTGTTATCTGTCGGACTGTTTCACAAAATCAATGTGTACCGTGAAGAAAACCATCTTCCAGCTTTGAAGTGGGACAAACAAGTGTTTCAGGCGGCTGAAATTCACAGTAAAGCCATGACGGAGTCTTCATTTTTTTCTCATATCAATCCGCGGAAAAAAATATGGAAAACACCAAAAGACCGATTGACGTATGTTCAAGCTGACTTTTTTGCTTGGGCAGAAAACATTGCCTCGTTTAACAATCCCAAACCTCAAACAGTAGATGCAGAGGTTATCTACGCTTGGATTGACCAGCTTTTTTATCAGTGGATAAACAGTAAACCACACAGAAAAAACATACGCAACGAAACGTTTACACATTCGGGAATTTCTTGCTATTTTAGCCCTGCAGCTTTGCGAGAAAATCGAGCACTTGTAAATGCAACAAATGTATTCACTGCAAAAAATTAAAAACTATGCGCCTTATCCTAAGCCTCGCGCTCGTCATCTTACTTCAAATCGATTCATATGCTCAAAGGCGTGTTAGATTTATCGAGGTGAATACCATTGAAGGATGGGAAGATGTATTGGAAATGAGTAAAAACAACAATCGTTTGCTCTTTATCAACATCTGCTCACCTTGGAGTGAAGTGTGCACATTTATGCGAAGCAATACATTTCGCGATCGTGAATTGGCCCGTTTTGTCATGAACGATTTTATTCCTGTATATATTCAAGGTGACTCCGATTTTGGCGAAGTTTGGACCGATCGCTACGATGTAAGTGCCTTTCCAATGATGTTTTACATGACACCCGGAGAACGTGTTATTACCCGACTTGAGGGATATCAAGAGATTCAAACCATCATCGACAGTGGAAAACGTTCTCTAACCGTATACCGTGAGTATCCAAGACTCAGACGGGCTTACATAGAAGGCGGTTTATCTCCCCGCGGTTGGCGTGAACTAATTAACTTGGAAATTATCAATGAAGGACAAGAGGGTGCCCGTCCTCTTTTTAATGAGTTTATCAAACAAAAAGAGCAATCGCTTTGGTTCAATGATGAGAACCTTAAATTGATAGTTACATTTGGCGCTGCACCGGGAGAGGATGTTTTTCGGTGGGTAGTTGACAACTTCGAAAGACTTCGAGTAAACGATAATTTCAACAGTAGAACTTTCTTTGACAACAGTTTTAACCACACCATGGCATTGGCCGTTCGTATAAATGACATTAATCTACTAAACAGAGCTGAAGAAGAGCTCTTTAGATTTAGTAATCTCAACAGCGACGAACAACGCAATATGATTAACGAAATGTACCGTACATTTTACTTGCGAATTGGTAAATGGGACGCTTTCGCTAGTCATGTAGAAAAAATGGCCAGTGAAAGTAGCAGCGAGGAAACTGTTCTGGCATTAGAAGCCCGATTTATTATTGAAAACTTCTTTGAAGAAGATGCGCTTAATGCCGGTATCAAACTGATGAAAAAGTCCATTTCATTGCGCGATAGATTTACCAAAAGACAATATCTCGCAGAAGCGCACTTGAAACTCAAGCAATTTGACGAAGCGGTACAAGTAATGCAAGAAGCGAAAGACAAAATTGCCGATCCTTACGACCGTTATGAAGTAGACGATATCATTCGTCAGATTAGAGAATTTGAACAAGAAGAAAAAGCCAAAAAAGGTAACTAACGCTCATTCATTATCGATGAATACGGCTCAACGACTTTGTCATGCTAAACCCCAAATTTTCTCAAGAGGGCTGGAAAGCAAAAAACAAGCATATTGATGTTGCTCAATTGGCGCAATCCATTCGAAGTGGTGACTTTGTAGCCTTATCTCAGGGAATTACACTCATTGAAAGTAAGCTCGGATCGGATAGCGAGAAAAAAAACGAATTGTTGTCCACCCTATTTCCTCACACCGGTAAATCATATCGCATTGGCATTACCGGCGTTCCCGGTGTAGGTAAAAGCACTTTCATAGAACAATTTGGCTTAACCGCTATCGAAAAAAATCACAAAGTTGCCGTGCTATCCGTTGATCCCAGTAGCGCAAAAAGCGGAGGGAGTATACTCGGTGATAAAACCCGAATGAACGAGTTGAGCAAGCATCCCATGGCCTATGTACGACCCTCGGCGTCGGGTCAACACTTAGGAGGCGTAGCGCAAAGAACCCGAGAAAGCATGCTGCTATGTGAAGCTGCAGGTTTTGACTTTGTCATCATAGAAACAGTTGGTGTGGGGCAATCAGAAATAGAAGCCATGCAACTTACCGATTTCTTTTTGCTATTAATGTTGGCTGGTGCTGGTGATGAACTGCAAGGCATCAAACGAGGCATCATGGAAACCGCCGATGCAATTGCTATTACCAAAGCCGACGGTAAAAATGTGCAAAATGCGAAAAATGCCGCCCAGGAATATCGACGAGCACTTCACTTAATGCCACCTCATGAAGGGGACTGGATTCCTAAGGTTGGCATCACCTCATCACTGGAAAACAAGGGTATGGATGAGGTAATTAAGTGGCTGTACCTCTACAAAGATCACTGTCAAAACAACGGTTATTGGACACAAAAAAGAGTGGGTCAAGCCAGTTACTGGTTCAATAAACACTTACAAGAGCAATTGCTGTACAAGCTGCAACATCACCCCGAACTGCAGAGACAGCTGCAAAATGCAAAGGATGAGGTAACAAATCTTAACTTAGATCCTTTTAGAGCGGCAGATAATCTGTTGCGTGCCTTACGAATGGATATTTCGTAACCAAAATGGCAAAAAAAAGACCGATCTTTAATTTTTGTCTAATTTCGTGAAAACAGAATTGTTGCTTTTAAACTCGATAACCACTTTTTTCATTAGTCGTACAATTTCTTCCGGATTATCTCTCTTCAACGATTCTCTCAAAGCATCTATCATGTAGGATAATTGCTCGGCGTCAACCTCACGCACATCCGCAATCATAATTTTTTCATGATGGGTTTTGATGGTGCTCTCTGTATTGGCCAATAATTCTTCGTACAACTTTTCGCCAGGTCTAAGTCCGGTATATTTAATTTCAATATCGCGGCCCAATGTAAGACCACTAAGGCGAATCATGTTTTTAGCTAAGTCAACAATCTTAACGCTTTCACCCATATCAAATACATAAATTTCTCCACCTTTTCCCATGGCCCCGGCTTCAAGAACCAAATTGCATGCCTCCGGAATGGTCATAAAGTACCGAGTAATATCAGGGTGCGTTATGGTGATGGGGCCACCCTGCTCGATTTGCTTTCTAAACAAGGGAATGACAGAGCCGTTACTTCCCAAAACGTTGCCAAAACGTGTGGTTATAAATTGGGTATGGTCCCGACGCCCCATGCCTTGGATGTACATTTCGGCAATACGCTTGCTTGCCCCCATCACGTTGGTGGGGTTTACAGCCTTATCTGTACTGATCATCACAAATTTCTTAACGCCGTGCTCCAACGATAAGTCTGCAATCAACTTGGTACCTAAAATATTTACTTTTACCGCTTCATAGGGGTGTGCCTCCATTAATGGAACATGCTTATATGCAGCGGAATGAAACACTGTATCCGGTCGGTACTTAGTGAAAAGTTTTAGCATTCTATCCTTTCGAGTAATGTCTGCTACAACAAAACGCGTTTTTAAATGGTGATTAGGACGATGATACAAAAGTTCCATTTCCAACTCATAAAGTGCACTTTCTGCTTGGTCAATAGCAATGACTTCTTTAGGACTGTAATGCAGTATTTGACGCAATATTTCTGAACCAATACTACCGGCCGCACCAGTAACAAGCACAATTTTGTCTTGAAATTCTCGACTAATATTGGCGCTATTTAGTTTAATGGTTTCGCGTTCGAGGAGATCCTCAATTCGCACCTCTTTAATTTGGTTTATGGTCAACTGACCCTGGATCCAGTTACTTACAGGAGGCACAACCTTAACCTTGATATTTAAATCGATACCCTGCTCGATCAGCTCCCTCCTCTTCTCAGCAGAAAGATTTTGAACGGCAATGATTAGCTGATGAATGCGTTTGTCTTCTATAAACGCTTTATCAAGACCTTTTTCACGACTAAAAA
The DNA here is from genome assembly GCA_003566715.1 of Cryomorphaceae bacterium. Classification (GTDB taxonomy): domain Bacteria; phylum Bacteroidota; class Bacteroidia; order Flavobacteriales; family Schleiferiaceae; genus CSBr16-58. The sequence continues at coordinate 23,602 of PXCF01000057.1, forward strand.
CAGGAATACCATCCTGGATTTTCCCGTGTTTTGATGGATTGTCATCAATAAAGGCCACCACTTCATACAAGGTTGTCAACTCTCGTTGCAGGCTTTGACGTGTAATTTCTCCCGCTGCACCAGAGCCAAAAATGATGACTCTTGTTCGCCGATTACCTCGCTGCTGTTTTAATGCCAATATATAAGTACTTTTCACAAAAAAACGCAGAGCAACCAAGGCAACCATCGATAATAAATAGTGAATCAAAAGCACCGATCTCGGAACAGCAAAAAAATCAAAGGATGGATCATAACTACCCAATACACTCACAACAACCAAAAAAACAAAACCAATACTGGATGCCTTTACAATCAAATACGCATCTCTTAAACCCGTTTGCCTGATAATACCTCTGTAAGAACCTGTTATGAAAAAAGTGAGAAAAAACACCAATGACACCCATATATTTCTTTCGTACAACCAAGGAATATTTATTTCTTGAAAATCAAAGTTGGACCTAATGATAACCGCAAAGTGAAATAAAAAGGTAACGATAAAGGTGTCTATAAGCAAAACTATCCACCTTGAAAGAAACCGCCCAGAGTATTTATCTAATAATAGTTTCAGCATGGTCATTGGCATTGAGAGTAGTGTAAGGTTGCAAATGTACATTTTTTTCATTAAACGAAATGAGAAAACAAAAAATAAACTTTTGGCAATGTAGCACAAATGTGATACAAATGTGATACGCTAAAATAAAATGCGGCTATATTTGCGGGGTTGAATACTTGCATTTTCTATTGAGATGAAAATATAATCCGTCAGCATATGGCGTGACCCCAAAACAGATGTAACCTTTAAAGAAATAATAGTTATAACATGAACGACATTGACATTGCCAGAGCCGTTACTCCGGAAAAGATTCAAGACATAGCCGCTAAACTCAATATTTCTTCAGATAACATCATTCCCTACGGGCACGATAAAGCCAAACTTCCGCTTGAATTAATCGATGAAGATCGCGCCGGTAAAAGCCACTTAATATTGGTGACGGCCATTTCGCCAACCCCGGCCGGTGAAGGAAAAACGACCATGTCTATTGGTTTGACACAAGGCCTGGCAAAAATTGGCAAGAAAACCATCGCTGTACTACGCGAACCCTCATTGGGGCCTGTATTTGGTATGAAGGGCGGCGCGGCCGGTGGTGGGTATTCGCAAGTAATTCCCATGGAAGACATCAACCTGCACTTTACCGGGGATTTCTCAGCCATCGAAAAGGCCAACAACTTGCTCAGCGCACTGATTGACAACAACATTCAGAGCAAAAAGCACAACTTAGGTATAGACCCGAGAACGGTTGTATGGAAACGGGTAATGGATATGAATGATCGCGCTTTGCGCCAAATTGTTGTGGGCATGGGCGGCACTGCCAACGGCATGATGCGACAAACCGGATTTGATATAACCGCCGCTTCTGAAGTCATGGCCATCCTTTGCTTGTCCAATGATTTGAGCGATTTAAAACGTCGTTTGGGTAATATTTTTATTGGCTACACCTACGATAAAAAACCGGTTTATGCACGTGATCTTAACGCGGTTGGCGCCATGGCCACCTTGCTTAAAGACGCCATTAAACCCAACCTGGTGCAAACGCTGGAGGGCACCCCGGCCATTCTGCACGGCGGACCGTTTGCCAATATCGCTCAAGGCACCAATTCGGTACTGGCGACGAAAATGGGACTTTCATTGGCCGATTATGCCGTTACCGAAGCGGGATTTGGCGCCGATTTGGGCGCAGAGAAATTTCTCGACATCAAGTGTGTGGAAGCTGGTCTTAAGCCTTCTGCAGTGGTTCTATTGGCTACGGTTCGTGCGCTCAAATATCATGGCGGCATGGCTTTAAACGACTTGAATACACCAAGTGTTAATCATTTGGAAAAAGGCTTTGCCAATCTGGACAAGCACATTGAAAACCTTCAACAATTTGGCTACAATCCTGTGGTGGCCATCAACGCCTTTACACACGACAGTCCGGAAGAACACCAAGCCATTATTAAACACTGTAAGAGCCTTGGTGTAACAGCCGTTAATGCGAATGTATGGGGCGAAGGTGGTAACGGTGCAAAAGATTTGGCCAAAGCTATTGTCGAAGCCTGTGATAAAGCGCCCGAGACATTTTCACCCATGTACAACAGAGAAGACGCTATCACGGAAAAAATTGAAACCATCGCCAAAAAGATATACGGCGCAAAACACGTGACCTATGGTAATGATGCGCTAAAAGCCCTTCGTCAAATCGGTGCGCTCAACCTCAACCACCTGCCGGTGTGTATCGCCAAAACCCAGTACAGTTTCTCCGATGACCCCAAGCAACTGGGGCGAGCCAAAGACTTTACACTCAATATTCGCGACATTGAAATTGCCGCCGGTGCCGGATTTGTAGTACCCATCACCGGTGAGATACTGCGCATGCCCGGACTTCCTGCTACTCCGTCTGCGAACAGCATCGATATTGATGAAAATGGTACGGTGAAAGGATTGTTTTAAAACTCTTGCTTCGTTTGTTCTAAAACCGCAGCGATGTAGTCGAGAATGGGTTCACGCCCTTCCTTCTCCGTGGCAGATGTAATGAACATTGGTGGCAGTTCCTCCCATTCCTTAAGGAGGGTTTTTCTGTAGGTGGCAATGTTGGACTGCACCTGATTTCTTCCCAACTTATCTGCCTTGGTAAAAACAATGGCAAAAGGAATGGCGCGCTCCCCCATCCAACGGATGAATTCCAAATCCACGGTTTGCGGCTCGTGACGACTATCAATCAATACAAAGGTGTTGACCAAAGTACTGCGTCCCTCCAGATAGTTTAGCATCATCCCTTTAAACGTACGGCGCTGATCCTTACTTACCTTGGCATAACCATAACCCGGTAAATCGACTAAATACCAGGTATCATCTACCATGAAGTGATTGATCAACTGCGTTTTTCCCGGTCTGGTAGATATTTTGGCCAATTTATTTCGCTGACAAAGCATATTGATCAACGAACTTTTACCAACATTAGAGCGACCGATAAAGGCAAACTCCGGTTTATTGGCTTCGGGACATTGGGAAAGTTTGGCGCTGCTTTTTTCAAAAGCAACTTGATGGATGTTCATGATGGGTTATTTAATTTTAAATGTCATGGTTATTTACCATACATTTCTACAATGGGTTTAGACATGTAAGATGCATGCGCGGCACGAAACATCCCTTTGGTATTGAAGTCCCAGCCTATATTGCCATCTTTATCGATGCCAATCAAACCGCCTTCTCCACCAAGTTCAGCTACTTCCGCTATGGATGATTCTAAGGATGTTTGAATATCTAAAGACAACATGCGCATGCTGCTTCCTACGTACTGTGCCGCACCGGAACGAATAAAGTACTCACCGTCACCGGTGGCACTTACAGCACAACTTCTATTATCAGCCCAGGTACCTGCGCCAATAATGGGGCTATCCCCTACGCGACCGGGAAGTTTTTTGCTGGTGCCTCCAGTTGAAGTTCCGGCCGCCAAATTTCCGTACATATCCAAGACAACACAACCAACTGTTCCTTTTTTACTCAGTTTAGGTTTGGGTGCAGCTTGAATGTAAGTTTCTTTATCGGCTTCAGTAAGCATGATTAAGTTTTGGGAGGCAGCAAAGACTTCGGCACCTCTGTCGGTGAGCATGACATGTTTGCTCTGGTCCATTACAGCCAATGCAGCTCTGATAGGGTTCTTGGGGCCAAACACATTAGCAACAGCACCGGCATTGAGATCTGATCCGCGCATAATGGATGCATCGTGAAATACCTCATTATTGGCATTAGCTACAGCGCCAAAACCGGCGTTAAACAAGGAATTGTTTTCCAGTTCTACAATCACCGCCTCAACTACGGAAACGGCATCCATACCGTCTTCCAGCAAGCTGTATCCAAAACGAATGGCTCTGTCAAGTGCCGATTCATAGGCCTTACTTCTTTCTTCAGAGAGGTATTCGGGGGAAATGCCGTTTCCGGCTCCGCCATGTATCACGATACCAAACGTTTGTGAAAAGCCAATAAAAGGCAACAGAGCCAATAACGCATTAAAAAACAGATGTTTAATCATTGAATCGCTTGATGTATGAATGGCAATACGGCGTGCCACCCTTGTTATCGTAATAGTCTTGATGGTAGTCTTCTGCCTCGTAAAAATCAGCTGATTCATTGATTTCAGTCACCACTTGTAGTCCCTGATCAATGAGTTGACGCACCAATTTCTCGGTGATTATACGCTGTTCTTCGTTTTTTACAAAAACAGCCGATCGATACTGTGTCCCCACATCGGGTCCTTGACGATTGAGTTGCGTAGGATCGTGGGTTTCAAAAAAGAGTCTGCATAGCGTTTCGTAATCGGTCTTAGACGGATCAAAAACCACACGAACGGCTTCGGCGTGCCCGGTTGTACCCGTACACACCTGACGATAGCTCGGATTGGCCACATGTCCACCGATATATCCTACCTCCGTAGAAATGACCCCATTAGCACGTTTCATATAGTACTCGGTTCCCCAGAAACATCCGGAAGCAAAAATTGCCGTATCTCGATTCGAATTATTATTATCCGTATTCATTGGTTGCGTTGATTGAAAGGCGTTAAACAGTAAAGTTAGAATGATGTAAAACATAAAAATGTATCATTAAAGGTCATTTTAATTACAGCGTCCTAGACAATAATGTTCGTTTGGTTTGTTTGGGTTGTTGGGCCGTAGGGGTTAGCCTTGCGCTAACCCTAACGTAGGGACTAGTCTTGTATTAACCCTAACGCAGCTATCGGACTTTATAGACAGACACTAGTTAAACAAAACGTTCATCAACCTCCATTACAGTCCCGCACTTATCACATGTACGCAAATTTTCATCGGAATAAAACGCCTTAAACCTCGGCAAAAAATCATTTTCAATATTGCTCAGCTCAAAATACGTTTCGTGCAATTTGTGATTGCAGTTATCGCAAAACCACATCAGTCCATCTTTCATGCCCTTACCCTTTCTCACACGCTCTACCACCAAGCCTACGGAACCTTCTGAACGCATGGGTGAATGTGGTACATTGGGAGGCAGCAAAAACATATCACCGGCCGACAAATTGATGTCGCGCGGTTTGCCCTCTTCCTGTATTCTTACGGTGATATCACCTTCCAATTGATAAAACAATTCTTCGGTCTCGTTGAAGTGATAATCCTTTCTGGCGTTAGGCCCACCTACAATCATCACGATATAATCTTTCCCGGCGGGGTATAAATTCTTATTTCCAACGGGTGGTTTGAGCAAGTGTCGATTATCTTCAATCCACTGGTTCAGGTTGAAAGGCGCTTGAATTGCCATAAGTGTTGTGGTTAAAATTTTAACCAAAGCTACGAAAGGGAGAATCAATTTTGCAAATTTATCATTTGTCTTGTGGGAATGGCAAAGCTGACTGTATATTTGCCGCCCAGATTTAGATATCTGTCTGTACAGACAGTCATTCAACTGCCCGGGTGGTGGAATTGGTAGACACGAGGGACTTAAAATCCCTTGACCATTACGGTCGTACGGGTTCAAGTCCCGTCTCGGGCACAACGACGAAAATAAGCCTCTGTAAATCAAATATTTGCAAAGGCTTTTTTCTTTAGGGGACGTATAGGGGACGGTTTCGGGGTTAATGTTTGGAAAAAACAATTTCAAATAAGCTTTGCCACTTCTTTTTTTATAGTGTCACTTTTGCGTGGCCAAATCATCAAACCATTAAAAAATTAGTGTATTGCTCTAAGGTGATCCTTTCCCCTTTTTCAATTTCGGCCAAAATCTTCAAATAACGTTTGGTTGGTTTGCCGGCATAATACTTTTTAAAGTGCTTCTTATAAATTTCGCTTCTGTATTCGCTTTGCTTTACAAACGGTTCAACCATGCTTAAAATGTACCGGTTCTTTTTGCTTTGGGTTTGACTTTCGTACATGCAACCGTTGAAGGCTTCACGGTGCAAAAAATATCCACCAACGGAATAAAGCTTTCTGCATAGTTTGTTTGTCTGGGGGCATAGAAAATAAAGAACTTTGCCTTTACCCAAATTTGAAGGGACTGAAGCAAAGTAAATTCTATAATTGCGCGGTTCGTCCCGGAAATTATAATCTAATTCTATAAAGGGACGGGCGGCCATTGTATCAACTCTAATACTAATACTTCCGGTTTCTACTCCGTCAATACTCCAATGTACTTTGCCGGGCATAATGGTAAGCCCCCCTATTATTCGGATAATTTAATTATCCTGATAAATATATATCTTTTTTTTCAATATCTATATCATATAATTAAGTTTTACCTTAATTCGCATTCTCACAAATTTCAAGCCGAAGCAACGGAAAGCAATGTCAATCTAAGCTACAAGAGTTTAGTTAAATTTTTATTAAATATACAACATAGTCTAAAAATTATTTAAACATATAAGAATTGATTTAAAATACATTTTGCAATTAATTGCCCCCCCCTACAACCTCCTATACCTCAACCGCAAACTGTTCATCACCACGGAAACCGAGCTGCCTGCCATGGCTGCGCCGGCAATCATAGGGTTGAGCATAAATCCAAATATTGGGTACAATACTCCAGCCGCTATGGGAATGCCGGTGATGTTGTACACAAAGGCCCAAAAGAGATTCTGTCGCATGCCGCTAACGGTAAACCGCCCTACCTGCATGGCATCGATGATGCTTTGCAAGTCTGCACGCATGAGGGTCATATCGGCCACGTCCATGGCCACGTCGGTACCGCTGCTCATGGCCATGCTTACGTTGGCGTGCGCCATGGCCTCGGCGTCGTTGATGCCGTCGCCCACCATGGCCACAACTTTGGTTTTGTCTTCTCGCAACTGCTTGACAAAGTCCGCCTTCTCTGCCGGCATCATTCCGGCGTGGACATTTTCTATACCCACGGCTTTTCCCACGGCAATTGCTGTTTTTTCCTGATCGCCGGTGAGCATATAGACCTCAACTCCTTTGCGTTGTAGCTCGGCAATGGCTTGTTTGGAGGTCTGACGCACAGCATCTCCAATGGCCAACATACCCAAAACCTCTTTTTCTGTAAAAAAGAATATGACTGTATAACCCTGATTTGCCCAGTCGTCATACGCTTGCTGCCAGGCTTCGTCGATGTCCAAACCGCCATCCGTTAAGTAGCGAATACTGCCAATCATGTATACCTGA
>PXCF01000042.1 GCA_003566715.1 Cryomorphaceae bacterium
ACCGATGTAGATGCCAATGGTAACCGCTTGACTCGTCAGCAACCAAACGACATCATTCAAGTAGATCCCATGTTTGTTAACTACGATGTGTCTACCAGTAAAATGCAAGGCGTACCACCTTCTGGTGCAGATTTCCGCTTACAAGCTAATGCCCCGGGTGTTGGCGCTGGATTTACCGGATTTTCTCCATATCGCAGTTCACTTTCTGCTGCCGGAGTAACCGTTACGATTCCTGGTCCATCAGACTTTATCGGTGCCTTCGGTACCAACTAAATTCATAAAGCTCCCTTCAGAAAATGGAGGGAGTTTTTGTTTTCTTATGTTAAAAATTTTATTAACGAGAAAAGGTGTTGCTAAGGTTGTATCACTTTTATTTTGATTACACCCAATAGGGTAATAAGCTTATCTATGCCTAAGAAAACTGTGCATTCAATCAAACTAATATGGTTTACAATCATTCTACTTTTTGCATCAATAGGATGTACAAAGTCAGATGATCAAATGATTGAAGAAGCCATTGAAAAATACCCGGAACTTGAAGCTGCTTATAGCAGATTTGACCCGGTAGAAAGCAATGAGTTTTCTTTATACAATCAAAACATCATTACCAAAAACCTCATCGAAGTATCCGGAATAGTATCTGGTCGAAAAAACACAAGCGTTGTTTACATGCACGAAGACTCCGGAAACAGAAATGTTGTGTTTGTCTTTGACACCACCGGTGTATTTAAGGGAGAAATCATCTTGGTGGGCGTTCAGAACCGCGATTGGGAAGATATTGCCATAGGGCCAGGTCCGAAGCCTGGCGTAAATTATATTTATGTGGGTGATATTGGTGACAACCGAAGTGGGCGTCCTCACCTGTTCATTCACAGATTTGAAGAACAGTCATTTGAATTAGATACCAACGCCCCCTTTAGAATTGAGTTGACGGATTTCGAAACCATCAAATACGTTTACCCGGATGGTGCTCGAGATGCAGAAACGTTGATGATTGACCCAAAAACAAAAGATTTAATCATTATTACCAAGCGCGAGGTTAATGTTCATGTTTACCACTTGCCTTATCCACAACGGACCGACGGTGAGAATGCAGATATTTATTTTCGAGGGAAGTTGCCATTCCGCACCATTGTAGGGGGCGATATATCACCAAACGGAGATGAGATTTTAATCAAGGATTATGGCGCCGTTTATCACTGGCAAAATGCTTCTGAAGATCCCATTGCAACTTTGTTTGATCGCGCACCCAAAACGGTTGACTATGTACCGGAAGTTCAGGGTGAATCCATCGGATGGACTTGGAAAGGCGATGGTTACTTCACCATTACTGAAACCGAAAAAATTCAAGCAGACCCCATTTTATACCATTATAAACGATAAAAAAATCAACTATGGTGGTTGAGAGAGCGCTCGTCAACTGTGGTGGTCTGTCGGGCGCTTTCATCACACTTAACCATGCCATTCAAAGCATAAATTTGGTGGTTGGGCTGGCCTCGAAAGGGGCTGGCCTTTTTTTTTGTCTATTATGTCGATATCGTTGGAATAGCGCAAGGGATGAGGATGCGTAGGGTCAAGTGCATGGCTGATGGATGTGAATAGGGTCAGCACAAGGCTGACCCCTACAATCATTCGGTTGCGCCATCATTAACCCAAGCCGTAATCTTTTCAATGGTACAATCGTCTAACGGTCCTGTTGGCGGCATGGATTGTGGGTTAGAAGCGGGTAAATTAATTCGGGTAACCAAAGAACCATCAAGCGCATAGTCTCTTACCGCTTCATACGTGTCCATAGCGCGTGAACTGCCGGCCGGATGACAACCAGATATGGCGCAATTGGCATCAATGATCGGTTGGATATCTTCCGCAAATCTAAGATTATCGGTTTCGCATACAATGTTTCCGTTATCACCGTTGTCACCATTGTCGTCATCACTGGAACAGGCGCTAAAACCTAGGCTGATGAGAAGTGAAAAAAGAATAAATCGTTTGTTCATAATCAAATATATTAAAGTTTAATGATTCGTTGCCTTACAACAGCTGTTCCGGAGGTAATTCTTAAAATATAACTACCAGATGGATGATCGTTTAGCGCACTTATGCGGTGACTAAAATTATTGTTAGATGCATAAATCGTTCGTTCATAAATCGTTTGGCCCAGCAAATTTACCACAGAAATGGTGTAATTCTGATTGCGCTCGAGCTCTATATCCACATCAAAATCACCAAAGCTGGGATTTGGGTATACGTGGTAACGAATAAAGCTATTTTCCTTCCTCACAAAGCCGTTGTTATCGCATTCAAATTGATTAAAGAAACGGTCGTCGAGTGCAAATTTATCTTTAAAGAATGTTCTTATATAGCAAGGCCGTTGGTTAATAAATTCAGCGACCCTTCCCATTTCGTATTTCCAATGGTTAACATCGGGAAATGGATATTGCCAGCGTTCAATATGATTATACATCAATGGCTCATATCTGTTTACAAACCGACCTAACAACTGCTCTAATGTATCAGGGTGAAACTCATTTAAAATAAGCTGCTCCATGCGCCTTATCGCTTTAACACGTATCACATCATTGGCCATCATTTGTCGAAACACCATGGTAGACCAAGCGGCATTGGGCCATTCAAAACCCTCATCATTGAGCGCGTGTTCCAAACTGTTGTATTCGAAGTTATCAAAGGCGCCGTCGTTGTCAATCACTATTGAGCGATACAGAGAGGTATCGCTTTTGCTGCGCCACAGCATACGGTTATTGATGGGCCAATCATAAACGCCCACGTAAACCCTGAGTAGGAAATAGTCGATATAACTATCTAAATCTAGTGTGCTGCGGAAAATGTCCAATGCTTCTTGTGAATTAGGATTGGACACGTTTTCTATACGGGTTTCAAAATCAGACCAACGAGGGTCATATTCTGGCCATTGGCCATTAGTCAGTTTATTGATAAACACGTCTTCCTCCGGCGTATCGGTTACATAGGAAATAAAATGCTCGTCTAATCGGTCGCGAAAACTTAACACGCCCCAGTATTCACCGTTGATGTAGTGTGTAACGGGTCTGATTTTTTGGTGCTCTAAGTTGAGCTTACCCGCCAATTCCGAAACCATTCCGTCTATAAACACTGCGCGGAAAAATTCTTGTCCTCCGTTGCGCATTAACAAGCGATTGTAACGGTCAAAGTCTCTTTCCGGAAAGATGGGATAGTTGATGCGACTTTCGCCGTAAATATCTCGTGGGTAAAGACGCAAACTCTTCAGTGCAAAACCTCTGCTGCCGAAACCGTGGATGCGGATTCCCAGATCTTGAGAAAAACCAAGGTTGCCGTCGGGTTCAAAAAATGCCAAGTTTGATCGGCGCTCCCAAAGGCGACCCCGATTAAAGTAATTTCCGTTGGCCCACTGCTCATTGGGATTATTGGCATAAGTTATTCCGGGAACGAAAATGCCGTTTTCAAAACCAAACAATCCGTCGGGATCAGAAATGATCGACACCACACCCTCTGATTGCTCGGGTATATTATCGCCAAAAAACCAGTGCCTGTGCTGCACGGGAGATACACGAATAGAGTCATCGAATAGCGCTACAGAGATAATGTTGTTTTTTGCGGGCATGCGCTTCGGTTGCTTCCAAATCCAATTGCTATTGGCACTGGCTGGCGTTGTGGGAATCGACGCGTAAAACATGGTGTCAGTTGGATTGGGCTTTAACCAAAACGCGCCATCATATACCGGTGCATTTGCCGTAGGTGTGGAACCGTCTAACGTATAACGAATGGTTAAACCTGAATTCGTGGCACTGATTTCTACCCTCAAGCTATCTGTATTGTACCAACCGTTGGGCGGCCAAATAGATACGTTTTCTCTTTGCGGAAAAAAGGCAGGTTTTCCGTTATTGGAGGCATCCGGTGAGGGGTTTGCAAATAGGATAAAAGGGGTGTTGCCATCGGTTTCCCGGCCATAGCTCTTGTCGTAAGGCAATTCGGGTACTTGTATGTTATCCACGATCTGACCATTGATGTCGCTGAGATACAAGCGTTGTTGGTTATTGGTCCAAATAAAATTGGCGTGAATGGCGTCGTCTATTCTGTTTTTTCCCGACAACAACACCAGTGCAAATTCTCCGGGAAATAGCAAGCTATCCGGACATCGATACTTCCTTAAATCGTTGGCGGCGTTGGACAGATGGTATTGATTTAGATTAACGGCAACAGGAAGTGGGTTATAGATTTCTACCCAGTTTGGAAAATCACCATCGCTGTCTTCCACACTTACAAATGCGTTATTGGTGGCCTCATTGATGACAATATTTTGTGCCAACGAAACGGGCCCGGTCATAACAATTAGGAAAAAAAGGGCGTAACGCATGTGGTATTACCTAAAAATCAGCTTGCAAAGGTACGATAAAAATCAACCAATCCGTCGATGGGACTTTTATATATCCGCTTAAGAATCATGCCATGATGATTGAGAACCTGGTTGAACTCACTTTGAAAGTGAAAGGCAATACTGCCCACCGCGCCAACCTCTCTGATGTCGTTGTTGGATAGAAAGGCATTATAAAATGCTTTAAACCGTTCTTGGAGCAGTTGCCGGGTATAATCGTTTGTGCGGTGCTCGGATAACAATTTGGCAAAAGAGGCCAACCAGCGATTGGGACTTTCTCCACGGTATAACCGGTTGACCAAATCCTCGGCATGAAGACCACTGGTATGTTCAGCAACCGATTCTGCCATGTCTTTTGGCAGTCGACGATACAGGTAATCTCGAAGAATGATTTTTCCTAAGTCAGCCCCGGATCCTTCATCGCCAAGAATATAGCCCAGCGATGGGGTTGACGTCATTAACTGTTCACCGTCGTAAACGGCAGCGTTTGAACCGGTGCCTAGAATGCAGCACTGGATGGGTTTGTCCCTATATATGGCTTTTGCCGCCCCCATCAAATCGGACTGAACGTCGATGTAGGCATCGGGGTATAGAAAGGTAAGCGCTTGTTTTACACGCTCATTTCGCTCAGAAGTTGAGCATCCCGCGCCAAAGTACCGGATGTGACGAATGGGCAGATCGATAGAAGGGAAACGCGCCTCAATATCTTGAACTGTATGCAAAAGTGGATTGATGCCAACAGATTGAACGTGATGCACAACATCTCCCTTGTGCATCACGTTTATTTCGGTTTTGGTAGAACCGCTGTCGGCAATCAGTAGCACAACTACAAGCCGCCAATTTTAATGGCCATATCGCCCAAGCGTGCGGCGTAGCCATATTCGTTGTCGTACCAACCGCAGATTTTCACTAAATTACCATTGGCAGACGTTAGTTCGGCATCAAAAATACAAGACGCCGGATGGCCGTTGAGATCTTGAGAGACCAATGGTTCCGTTTCGTAAGCGAGAATGCCTTTGAGTTTGCCTTCGGCGGCGGCTTTCATGGCGTTGTTTATTTCTTCTGCGGTGATGGTCTTTTTGGTGGTCACCGTAAAGTCGGTGAATGACACATTGGGTGTTGGAACACGTACCGCCATCCCGTTGAGTTTGCCCTCCAAGTGGGGAATGATGCGCCCCATGGCCTTGGCGGCTCCGGTAGTGGTAGGTACCATAGAAACGGCGGCGGAGCGCGCACGCCTTAGGTCTTTGTGTGGTGCGTCTAGCAAGCGTTGATCGGCCGTATAGGCGTGAACGGTGGTCATATACCCACTTTCAATCCCCGCTAATTCATCGAGAATCATAGCCATAGGGGCAAGACAATTGGTGGTACAAGAGGCATTGGAAAGCAAATCCATATCCGCCGTCATCAGGTGGTCATTAACGCCCATCACAAACATGGGAACCGCTTTGTCGCCGGGCGCAGATAATAAGACCTTTTTCGCCCCTGCTTGAATGTGGAGTGACATTTTTTCACGGGTTCTAAAAATGCCGGTACATTCGAGTACCACGTCTATATCGTGTTGTTTCCAAGGAAGATTTTCGGGTGAGCGCTCTTCATACACGTACACTTTTTTTCCGTTGATCAGCATGTGGTCATCTGCAGTATCTACCGTGCCCTTGAAAACACCGTGAACGGAGTCGTACTTAAAGAGATGCGCAATGGTTCTTACCGGAGCCAAGTCATTAACCGCCACAACTTCTACATTTTCAAAGTCAAGGAGATAACGAAGGGTTAACCGGCCTATACGACCAAAGCCGTTGATTGCTATTTTTAATGTTGCCATGCTGTTGTATACTATTTAATTCTTCCACGAAGGTACGATACAAAGCGCGCAAATAAAATGTCAACGGTCTTTAAAAATGTGTTTTTGGTAGATAATTAAAAGTCCAACCCCAACACTAATGGCAGCATCGGCAAAGTTGAATACCGGGCGAAAGAATACAAATTGCTCTCCGCCATAAAAGGGCACCCACTCCGGTAGTATGGTGTCAATCAAAGGAAAGTAAAACATATCGACCACCTTTCCCAGCATCATGGGTGCATATCCACCACCTTCAGGGAAAAAGCCGGCGACTTGATGATAGCTGTGATCGAATATAAGGCCGTAAAAAAGGGAGTCTATCAAGTTGCCGACGGCACCGGCAAAAATTAAGGCAATGGCTATTTGTGCGGCGGTTTTCACTTCCTCCTTCACCAGTTTTAACAGCCAAATAAAAATGAGAACGGCGGCAATCATTCTGAAACTGGTCAAAATGTATTTACCAACGTCGCCGCCCCACGACAAGCCAAAAGCCATGCCCGGGTTCTCGGTAAAGTGAATGATGAACCAGTCGAAGACACGAATATCTTCGCCGAGCATCATGTTGGTTTTTACCCAAATTTTAATGACCTGATCGACGATTAAAACAAGGGCAATAATGAGGAGGTTACGTTTCAATCGCGGCGATTTTTATTCTCTTTGGCTTCAATACTTAGCGTGGCGTGGGGAACCATTTGCAGGCGTTCTTTTCTAATGAGCTTTCCGGTAACTCGACAAATACCATAGGTTTTGTTTTCGATGCGTATCAACGCATTTCTAAGGTCACGGATAAACTTTTCCTGACGAATGGCCAACTGCGCATTGGCTTCTTTATTCATGGTATCGGACCCCTCTTCAAACGCTTTAAACGTAGGCGAAGTATCGTCGGTGCCATTATTCTTGTCGTTGGAAAAAGATTCTCTTAACAACTCAAGGTCTTTTTCTGCCTTTTCAATTTTACCCTGAATAAGGGTTTTAAACGCTTGAAGTTCATCGTCGCTGTAGCGTGTTTTTTCTTCTGTCATATCATTGATATCTTTTATTCTCGTTGTTAACCCTTCCGTTGAAAAAGGGTTTATAATTGAGGCGCTAAAAGTAGTAAACAAATTAGAAAATCAAACTATTAACTGATATGCACATCTGAAAAACTTTTTTATTCCGAAATGAGGAATAACGATAATTGAGCGGAATGATTAATTCGCTTATGACTTGTATATATTCGTACCTTTGTGTGACTACACCAACAAACCAAAACCCTCATCATGAAAAAAACAATTCTCTTTGTCACCATCGTCTTAATGGGTTTTGCCGCCAACGCCCAATACAAACAGGCCATCGGTTTGCGCTTCGGACTACCCAGTGGGGTAACCTACAAAACTTTTATATCGGACAAAAATGCCGTAGAGGGGATATTGCACTTAGGTAATGGCATTGGCCTCACTGGTTTGTACCAAATACACAACCAAGCATTTGGTGTATCTAATTTGAATTGGTACTACGGATTTGGGGGGCACGTTCACGCCACCAACAGAAATTTCGGCACCTATGGCAACGGATGGAGGGTAAGCGGTAGAAATACTCGCCCATTAGATGGCTCCATAGATTTGGGCATCAACGGCGTATTGGGTTTGGAATACACCCTTCAAGAAATTCCGTTGGTGTTTGCGCTGGATGTTAGTCCTATCATAGGACTAAGCTCAGACGGTGGCACCTACGTTGGAACTGCATCCTCACTGGCCATTAGATTTTATTTTTAAATCGTGGAATGGCTGCATCAGCGCATGACAATGGTGCTGTTTTGTGAGATTTCACACTTTTTAATCAACCTTTTGCTCCGATGGTGCAAACAAAAAAACCGCTCAAGATTGCTCTTGGCGGTTTTTTTGTTTGTTAAGATGCACTACGTGCTTGGTCAGTAGTGCAGTTTGTGGAACTGGCGGGGATCGAACCCGCGTCCAAACAATTGTGAAAAGCGTTTTCTACATGTTTATCATGCCATTCGTTTTCGTCAATGGGCCGGCGACAAGCAGCCTATCCATCGCTTAGTTGCAAAAGCTTCAAATGATTGGCGCAACAACAATCATTCTATACCTACTTTTCTGGCACCTCGTGATCGGACTCCATAGGTCAGGGATTCCGCGAGATGACTCACTCTCACACCTCGTGTGAGATTAGCTCTAATCTGCTATCGCATGATTAGGCGGCAAGCGCGTAGTTATCTTCGCCAGGTAAAAAAATCGAAACGAAGGAGTTAACGAGTTCACGTTTCCTTACTCGACATGCTTACGCATTCCATCAACTTGCTGTCAAAGCCAAGTCAGTCCCAAAGAACGTGCTGCAAAGATACGAAATATTGTGGTAATAGCTATCGGGATTTAAACCGGCACAG
>PXCF01000098.1 GCA_003566715.1 Cryomorphaceae bacterium
ATACTTCCACCAGAGCTTGTCATAATTAATTCAACTACCACCGGTGGGTGGTCTATTGGGGAATCAGTTCCAAGTGTCAAAACACGACCTTCAATCGTGGTGGTTTGTGCGCGGTTGCAGGCGAAACAGGTCATCGCCAGAAAGACGGTTAGAATAACTGCTTTTTTCATAATGTACCATTTTTTTAATACACACGCTTTTTTTAACCATACACAAAAAGCGCTAAATCCAATATATCTATCAATAAATCAAATACACATTTGAAACATCACTGCATTCTGATGCAAATATAAATAAATTTTTAATTTGACAAAATAATCTTACAAAAAAAGGTTACTACAATGATAAGACCATCCCCAAGCTGATTATATAGTTGATGTTATACCAACGACCATCGCTTTTGGGGTTTGCTAAAGTATAGGAACTATACGGTACGTTGTCGTACTCCGTAATGAAGTTGCGGTTGCGTTGCATTTCTAAAAATTGTGAGGCAAACAAGGGCTCAAAAACCGAAAAGCGGGCGTAAATTCCAAAATTCTTGAACACATGTTGACGAATCTCTGCCGTTAGCTGAAGCCCCCCTACCTCGTTCTTTATTCGCGCTGTTTGTCCATCAAAATCATGCCGTTCGGTTATTTCGAAAAAAGAAAAATCAGCGCGTACCAAACCTATAAATCCGGGATTGCTCTCCCAAGCGTCGCCAAACACATAACCTGCTCCCAAGGATATATTGGAAGCGTTTGACCCAACAGCTAAATCAACGCCATAAATCCAATTGGTGTTATACCGCAACGAAAACCCGAAATGGAGGGCATATCTACTTCCACTAAATCCACTTGTTGTATCGTCTATGGGAAAATATTCTCTGACTCCATGCAAACCACCCTCATAGTTAATATAGGTAGGATCCATTCGGTAATGGATATTCGTTACCCCCAGCGTGAGATCTGCTTTTGCTTTCGGTTTTGAGGCCTCTTTATCCTCGTTTTCGTTGTTGTTTGATGCGCTGAGCGTCCATGTACTTCCTGTAAGCACCGCGGCCAGTGCGAGTAATTTCAATCTGTTCATAACCGATATTATTTAACATAAACACCAATTCTAAACCTAACTATTAACGTATTACATATATATCGAGCGACAATATTACAAAATATTGTCGAATAAAACATATTTTTATAAAAAATTACTTACACTGCATACACCACCGGTCGCGAGGGAACGGCGTCCATGGTCAACGGAGCGATTTGCAGATTGAGGATGTATCGTCCGTCCCGCAAGGTGTCGGGCGCGTAAATGAGTTCGGTTATGGTGCGTTCTCTGCGCTTCTCTCCATTTTCGTCTAAAAAGAAGGCTTTATGCGCGGCTAAGGCACCACCGTCTTCTTCGGGATCTACGGATGGCAGGTCGGTAAGAAAATGCGCCACGCCAATGTCGCTGAGCTGTCGAAGCGCCTGCGGATTAAAGTGCGGCGGATTTTGTCCGCTGTAAACGCGATTGCGCTTGTTGGGGTTATTGGGCCGGGTACGTATGATGACGGCCTGGTAGCTCCAGTCGTTGTCGGGCAGTGGCAGTGCAGACAAGTCCACCACGCCATCCACCACGTCGGCGGTGTACAACAAGGCGGGAAACCAGTAGCGCGTGAGGTAATCTTGCACGCTATCGTGCGATTTGGAAATATGCCCCACGCACTCGGTGTGGGTACCTTGTCCGTGTGGATTCACGAGCACATCGCAGAAGTTTACGGATGCGCCTTCGCGCACCAATCCCACCCAATCGCCAAAGGTGACAGGCTTCACCTGCATATGCGCCACGCCCCAAGCCAAAGGCCCCTGCGCGGGATCAAAACCAATACTCAGGTCAACCCCTTGATTGAGGTTGACCTGATGTGTTTGATCTGCTATGTAAATATCGGCGGTCATAATTAGCCAGCCATGAATGACTCAATCTCTTCAATTTCCTTCGGAATCCCCGCCGTCATGTTCTCATACCCTTCGGCGGTAATGATGAGGTCGTCTTCAATGCGGATACCGAGACCTTCTTCCGGCAGGTAAATACCAGGCTCTACGGTGAAGATCATCCCTTCTTGAATGGGCTCAGTCCACAAACCGACGTCGTGGGTATCCAGACCAATGTAGTGCGAGGTGCCGTGCATGAAGTACTTTTTGTACGCCGGCCAATCGGGATCTTGATTTTTCACTTCCTCAGGGGTGAGCAATTTTAGATCGATCAATTCCTTGGTCATCAACTCGCCCACTTGCTTGTGGTAGTCGTCGAGGTAAACGCCCGGTTTTAACAAGTCAAAACAGGCTTTCTGTACGCGCAATACGGCACTGTAAACCTCTTTTTGGCGGTCGGTAAATTTGCCGTTAACCGGGTAACAGCGGGTAACATCACAGCAGTGGTTGGCATAAACCGCCCCCACATCGAAGAGGATCAACTCCCCGTCGTTGCAGACGTCCTTGTTTTCGATGTAGTGCAACACACAGGCATTGGCGCCCGAGGCGATGATGGGTGTGTAGGCAAATCCGTCGCTGCGATTGGAGAGAAACTCGTGCATAAATTCCGCTTCGAGTACGTATTCGGCCACACCGGGTTCAATGGCTTTCAACACCCGCTTGTACGCCTTGGTGGTGATATTCGCCGCCTGACGCATAACGTCTTGTTCCCATTTAGACTTGACCGCGCGAATGCGGTGCATCAACGGAGCTAAGCGCTTATAGGTGTGCAGTGGGTAATCGGCTTGTAGCGTTTTGGCAAAGCGCTGGTCACGTGTTTGCACCTCCGTTTTGGCACGTAGGTGTTCGTTGCTGTTGAGGTAAACTGAATCCGCCTCGCTCATCAGCGACTTGAGTAATGCCGGAAAGGCGCTCAACCACTGCACGTTTTCAATGCCGCTGCGTTCTGTCGCCAGTTCTTTCGACAACTTCTCCCCTTCCCAGCGGGCGATGTGCTCGTTGGTTTCGGTGAGGAAGAGAATCTCGCGGTGTTGCTCGCGATGGGCTCCGGGAAAAATCACTAGAATGGTTTCCTCCTGATCGACACCGCACTGGTGAAACAAATCGGAGTTTTGCTTAAAAGGCAAGGTGCCATCACCGTTGGTGGGCAACAGGTCATTGGCATTAAAAATGGCCAAGGCGCCTTTAGGGAGCATGTCTTTGAGGCGTTTGCGATTGTGGATGAATAGTTCTGCTGGCAAGGGATGGTACTTCATATAAATTGAGATGTCTGTTTTTGTAGTGTCTGTCAACAAAGTCCGATAGCTGCGCTATGCTCGGTTAAAAAAAAAGGTCATTTACTATAGTAAACTCACTGTTTTTTCCCCGATAACTATCGGGGTCGCAAGCCTTGCTCTCAAACTTTCTAGCCTAGCCACTGTAAATCATGGATAAAAAAAATTTTAAGGACACACAACTACGTTACAAATTACATTGGAACAATTCTAAATTACCCTCTGTTTGCATTGTAGCAGCGCTGAACCTTACTTTTGTGCTGCGAATATACAGAACCAATCATCGACAAAAAAATCACCTTTTTCTATGGCTAAATCAGCATTATTGGGATCATCTCTTGCTAAAAAGTATTGGATGGCGCTTACCGGTTTGTTTTTAAGCTTATTTCTCGTAGCCCATCTCGCGGGCAACTTGGTCCTTCTCGGCGGGGATGCCAGCGCGGCAGATTTCAACGCTTATGCCGAATTCATGACCACCTTTCCTCTGATTAAGATCGTCTCCTATTTACTGTACGCCAGTATTCTTTTTCACGCAATTGACGGCATTGTGCTTACCATTCAAAACCGCAAGGCGCGTCCGGTAAAATATCACTACGAAAAACCTTCGGCTAATTCCGGTTGGGCATCGCGCAACATGGCCTTTCTTGGCACCATCGTTTTGTTGTTTATCGTCGGCCACATGGCTACGTTCTGGTGGCGCATGAAGTTTGGCGACATGCCGGTTGATGCCCTTGGTCAGAAAGACCTCTACACCGTCGTTGCCACGTATTTCACCACGGCTTCTACGGCATGGCTGCACGTTGCCCTTTACGTGGTCGCTATGATTGCCATTGGCTTCCACCTGTGGCATGGGCTTCAAAGTGCATTTCAGTCGTTGGGCGTGAACCATCCCAAGTACTCTCCCGTTATCAAGAAGGTAGGTAAAATCTTTGCCGTGGTTATTCCGGCTTTGTTTGCCATCATTCCCATCTTCATGTTCATCAATCAATAACCATAAGAAACGAAAAAACATTTGTTTATGAAGTTAAATGCAAATATTCCCAGTGGTCCCATAGGAGAAAAATGGGGTTCGCACAAAAGCAGTATTCGATTGGTGAGTCCGGCCAACAAACGCAACATTGATGTGGTCGTGATTGGAACAGGTTTGGCCGGTTCTTCGGCCGCGGCTTCTCTTGCAGAAATGGGTTACAACGTAAAGGCCTTTTGCTTTCAAGATTCTCCGCGTCGCGCACACTCCATAGCCGCACAAGGAGGAATCAACGCCGCAAAAAATTATCAAAACGATGGCGACTCTGTTCACCGCTTGTTTTACGATACCATTAAAGGTGGTGACTACCGCTCTCGTGAAGCCAACGTCTATCGCTTGGCAGAAGTAAGTGCCAACATCATCGACCAATGTGTGGCCCAGGGGGTTCCTTTTGCTCGCGACTATGGTGGATTGCTCGACAACCGCTCATTTGGTGGGGTTCAGGTAAGCCGTACGTTTTACGCCAAAGGACAAACCGGACAGCAATTGTTGCTCGGAGCATACTCCGCACTAAACCGTCAAATATCCAAGGGCAATGTAAAAATGTACAACCGCCACGAAATGATGGATGTGGTGGTGGAAGACGGGAAGGCTCGAGGCATCATTGCCCGCAACCTAACCACCGGTGAAATTGAGCGCCACGGTGCGCACGCGGTATTGCTTTGTACCGGAGGCTACGGCAACGTATTTTTCCTCTCCACCAATGCCATGGGATCGAATGGTTCTGCCGCATGGAAAGCCCACCGCCGTGGGGCCATGTTTGCCAACCCATGTTTCACCCAAATTCACCCCACCTGTATTCCACAGAGTGGCGAATACCAAAGTAAATTGACCTTGATGTCGGAGTCGCTGCGAAACGATGGACGCATCTGGGTTCCCAAAGATAAAAAAGACGCCGAGGCGATTCGTGAAGGCAAACTCAAGCCAACGGATTTACCGGAAGAAAAGCGCGATTACTACTTGGAGCGCCGCTACCCGGCGTTCGGCAACCTCGTTCCCCGCGACGTTGCTTCACGTGCCGCCAAAGAGCGCTGCGACGAAGGATTTGGTGTAAATGCGACCGGACAAGCGGTGTTCCTAGACTTCTCTTCGGCCATTGAGCGCTACGGAAAAACGGAAGCCACCCAACTCGGCATCGCCAATCCAAGCAATGAAAAAATCATTGAGCTGGGGGAAAAAGTCGTGTCTTCCAAATACGGAAACCTCTTTGAGATGTACGAAAAAATCAAGGACATCAATCCGTACAAGAGTCCGATGATGATCTACCCTGCCGTACACTACACCATGGGTGGTTTATGGGTAGACTACAACTTGATGACCAATGTACCCGGATTATACGCCTTGGGTGAAGCCAACTTCTCCGACCACGGCGCCAACCGCCTTGGCGCCTCGGCCTTGATGCAGGGTTTGGCCGACGGATACTTTGTGGCGCCTTATACCGTAGGGGACTATTTGGCCGACGAAATTCGTACCGGTGCCATCGACACCAATTCTGAAGCTTTTGAAAAAGCCGAAGCCGAAGTGGTGGATCGCATCGACAAACTCATCAACAACAATGGCACGCGTTCGGTAGACTCCTTCCACCGCGCCCTCGGAAAAATCATGTGGGATAAATGCGGTATGGCACGTAACGCCGAAGGCCTCAAAGAAGCCATCAACGATATCAAAGCCCTTCGCGAAGCATTCTGGAACGACGTAAAAGTACCCGGACGCAAAGACATGTACAATCCGGAGCTCGACAAAGCCGGTCGCGTGGCCGACTTCCTCGAACTCGGTGAATTGATGTGTCTCGATGCCCTTACCCGCGAGGAAAGCTGCGGCGGCCACTTCCGTGAAGAGCACCAAACCGAAGAAGGAGAGGCCCTCCGCGACGACGAAAACTTTGCGTTTGTTTCTTGCTGGAAATACAACGATGAGCCTTCTAAGGCCGAACTCGTTAAGGAGGAATTGACGTTTGAAAATGTTGAACTAAAAACCCGCTCGTACAAGTAATCCACTTACGAATACAGCAAAAAAATCACTTTCGTATGAATTTGACACTGAAAATTTGGAGACAAAACGGTCCGGACGACAAAGGCCGTATGGAAATATATCCCGTTCAAGACATCAACCCCGACATGTCGTTTTTGGAAATGATGGATGTCCTCAACGAACAAATCATCGCTGAAGGAAAAGACCCCATTGCTTTTGATCACGATTGTCGCGAAGGCATTTGCGGTATGTGCTCAATGTTTATCAACGGTGAAGCGCATGGCCCTGGTCGTCGCATCACCACTTGTCAGTTGCACATGCGCTCATTTAACGACGGCGACACCATCGTAGTTGAGCCATGGCGCGCGGCGGCTTTCCCGGTCATCAAAGATTTGGCTACCGACCGCTCAGCATTTGACCGCATCCAACAAGCCGGAGGGTACGTATCGGTTAACACCAGCGGCAACACCATCGATGCCAACGCCATTCCCGTACCTAAAACAGATGCCGATCGCGCATTTGATGCCGCAACCTGCATCGGTTGTGGTGCGTGTGTGGCCACTTGCAAAAACAGCTCCGCCATGTTGTTCGTTTCGGCGAAGGTGAGTCAATACGCCCTTTTACCACAAGGTAAAGTAGAAGCCAAAGAGCGCGTTCGCAAAATGGTCAATCAAATGGACCTCGAAGGCTTCGGTAACTGTACCAATACCGGCGCATGTGAAGTGGAATGCCCCGTTGGCATCAGCTTGGAAAACATCGCCCGCATGAATCGCGAGTACCTCTCTGCTTCATTGAGCTCCGCTGAATGATAGAAGACAAAAACGCCGATAATCAATATACCCCGCTTGAAAACATTGGGGAGTTTGGCCTGATTGAACGCATTGCCAAGGCCACTGCCCGCGGTTTGGATACAACAGTCAAAGGCATTGGCGACGATGCTGCCGTAATCGATCATAGTGATTTACAAACAGTCGTTACCACCGACTGCCTTGTAGAAAATGTCCATTTTGATTTTACCTACACGCCACTAAAGCACCTCGGTTATAAAAGCATCGCGGTAAATATTTCCGACCTTGCAGCCATGGGTGCCAAACCTACCAGTGTGCTAGTGAGCATTGCCGCCTCTAATCGCATGTCGGTTGAGGCTCTTGAGGAAATCTACTCGGGTATGCAACTTGCCTGTGAACGATACAACGTAGAAATCGTGGGGGGCGACACCACCAGCAGCTTGTCTGGACTGATGATTAGCATTACGGCTTTGGGCACGGTTGAAAAAGATAAAGCCATTTACCGCGAAGGAGCCCAACCTCACGAACTTATTGTGGTGACCGGTGACTTAGGTGCCGCTTATGCCGGATTACAAGTCTTAGAACGCGAAAAAGCCGTATTCAAAGACAATCCACATCTACAACCCGATTTATCCGAATACGAATACCTGCTGCAACGACTGCTCAAACCCGAAGCGCGGGTGGATATCTTGCCCATGCTCGAAGACCTTGAACTTCGACCAACAGCCATGTTGGACATCAGCGATGGGCTATCCTCTGAACTGTTACACTTGTGCAAAGCATCGGGACTCGGATGTAAGATATTTGAAGACAAACTCCCGGTTGACCCTGCCGTATTTAAAGTCTGTGAGGAAATGCAACTCAATGCCACCACCGCTGCCATCAACGGAGGTGAAGACTACGAGTTGCTCATGACCCTTCCCTTATACGCTCACGAGAAAATCAAGGGCAATCCCCATTTCACCGTTATCGGTCACATGACCCAAGAAAACGACCCGCCGCTATTGGTTACCAATACAGGGGAGATGTTGCCGCTGAAGGCGCAGGGATGGAATTCTTTTCAATAAACGCCGTGCGCTGACGCGCGCTGAAGTGGTCTTGATTTTATAAAATGCCATATCTTTTAATCTCGGCCAGGGATTCTCTCTACCCGTTGCACTTTTAGCAGTTCAATACCGATGCTTCGCGATCGTAAAGTAAAATTTGCACGGGGCACAAGACTACATCCATCCCCTACACGCACTACGATCTCATTTAATAAAGAAAGAACCCCGATTAAAATGCCTTTCGCTTTAGCGAAACCTCTGTGTCCTCCGTGCTTCTCAAACAAAAACAACCAAAACGGCAAACATTTCAAGTTGAATCATCAAACTGCTTAATAAGCCCAAAAACCTCTGTGAAACAAAAAAAGAACAAAACCCGATTAAAATGCCTTTCGCTTTAGCGAAACCTCTGTGTCCTCCGTGCTTCTCAAACAAAAACAACCAAAACGGC
>PXCF01000020.1 GCA_003566715.1 Cryomorphaceae bacterium
AAGATAGAATTTATAAAGTAAAGACTTGGTTGTTGGAGTGTGATGAGAAAACAGGTATACCAAAGCGAGAAATTGGAATTAATGAAAAAGGACAAGTTTTGTTAAAAATGCCACACAATGATAATTATGGTTTTTGGACCGATAGTCATGTGCTGTTAAATGAAATAATTGAACAATTTTCAACAAAAAAAATAAGTAGCGAATATTTTGAAGAAATGTGGTTGTCTTTTCAAAAGTAGATTTAATAGACTTGTCATTTAAAATATACTATGCTCAAAACCATCGGCCGCTTGATTCTCCGCTTTTTGCTGTTAAACGCCATTCTCTTTGCTACGGCTTTTGTGTTGACGATATTACACCAACTGCTTCACAACCTGGTAACTTCAAGCTATGTTGGAAATCCTTATCAGCTTTATATTGTTGCTTTTATTCTATCCAACCTGATCTACTGTATAGGAATGACGTTCGATTGGTTCTACCATCGACTGTGGAATAAGCCTTTCAAGGTTCGAGTCATAGAAAAAACGTACTTCAAAGCAGCCATTGCGATGGCCTCTGTCGTTTATGGATATGGTGTCGTGTCTTTTTTGATAGAATTTTTCAAATAAGATAAAAATTTTTACCTGACTCTATGTGTCCTTCATCATAGTATTAACTGAGGATTCTATGTGTACTAAGCCCTATAACTTCATAATCCTATGTGCCTATGAGTTTCTATGTGTTTCAAAATCTATGTGTCCTTTAAAACTCTATGTGCCCTCATCCACCTTTGGCAACCCCTTCTTCGACTTCACCCCAAGCTCTTTCAACATCTCTGCTTGCCTAATTAAGTTCCCGTTCCCGCTCTTCAATCGCTGCATGGCCTGATCGTGACTCTTCTTGGCATTGTCCAGTTGATCCCCAACATCGGTCAATGACTCCACAAATAGCGCAAGCTTGTCCAACAACTTTTCTCCTCTCTCGGCAATGGCCTCCGCGTTGCGGTTTTGGTATTCGCGCTTCCACAGGTCTTCAATGAGTTTGAGTGCTGCGATTAAGTTGGTAGGGGAAATCAGCAGTATGCGCTTGCTATAGGCGTAATTCCACAGATTCTTGTCGTGCTTTAAGGCTTCGATATAGGCCGGTTCGTTGGGTACAAACATCATTACAAAATCGAGGCTGCTGCTGTGTGATTGGTAATTCTTTCCCGCCAAATCGTCGATGTGCTTGCGCATGGATTGTAGGTGCGCATTGAGGTGCTGCTGTTGTTCGTCGGGCTCGTCGGATTCGACAAATCGCGTGTAGGCGTTGAGAGATACCTTGGCGTCGATGATCACCTTGCGGTCGTCGGGGTAGGCAATGATGATATCGGGTTGCATACGTGAACCCGTCTCGTTTTTGATGGTTTTGCCTTGTTCATCGCGCAAATAGGTTTGCACAAAGTACTCGCGGTCTTTTTCCAGTCCGGAGTTTTCGAGGATGTTTTCCAAAATCATCTGTCCCCAATCGCCCTGCGTTTTGCTGTTGCCCTTCAGTGCATTGGTTAGATTCTGTGCTTCCTCACTGATTTTTTGGTTGAGCTCCATCAGACGCTGCACTTCCTTGCCGAGAGAAAAGCGATCCTTGGCCTCGGTGTTGTAAACCTCTTCCACCTTTTTTCGGAAATCGCGGAGATTGTCGTCAAAGGGCTTGAGCATATCAGACATTTGTTTTTCGTTTTGCTTGGCAAACGCGGTGGTGTTGTCGCGGAAAATTTTATAGGCCAAGTTTTCAAATTCCTGCTTCATTTGCTTGCCGCGCTCATCCATCTCGCGTTTTTGATCGGTAAGCTTTTCCTTCATGGCCTCGTGCTGTGATTCTAATGCAGCCAATTTACGTTCGCGTATTTGGGTGTCGTTTTTTAACGTGCTGAGCTCTTTTTCCTGTAGCTCTTTGGTGGCCTCTAGCTTACTTATCTGTAGTTTGAGATTGGTTTCTATAGCTTCTTTGGTTTGAATGCGATTTTTATTGATTAAGTATCCCACGGCAAACCCCATCAAACCGAGTGTTAGTCCTGTTATTAAAATGTCCATTGCAAAATCTGTCAAGGATTAATAATTTGTTGTTATCAACAATTCCATTTTCCACATACAAAAATAAGTTTTAGATTTGCCACTCATTATACACACAACGATTGGTTATGAACAAAAAGACCGCAACAGGCATTAAAGTTGGCTTGATAATTTTAAACGCTATCTTGCTTTACATTCTGTATGATTCTATCAATAAACCAATTCGTTTTAAAGAAATTCGGAGTGAACGTCACGAGGTGGTCAAAAATAGGTTGATGGAAATCCGTGATCTCCAAGTGGCTTACAAGAATGAAACGGGTGAATATGCAGATAATTTCGATATTCTGTTTGCCTATGCCGACACCGGTTACGTGAAGATTGAAGAACGCAAGGACTCCTCTTTTATGTATTTTGATGAGGTGTACCAGACAGAACTAGAGAGAGATACGATTATTGTGCGGGTCATTGATCAGGTGCCGGTAGTTAAGCATCTTTTTGGAGAAGGGTTCAATTTAGAAAAATTGCGCTTTGTGCCGTTTACCAACCGACAAGTGGAATTTGAGATGCAGAGTAGTTTTGTCTATCGTGCCGAATCGCGTCTTCCCACCATGGAAATCATCGCTTACGATGTAGATATTCTTGCCGATTTGGAAGATGCGTACGGTATTTTGTTCGACTACGATTACAGATTGCAAATTGGAAACATAGCAGAGCCCAATATCAGTGGTAACTGGTAATTCTTCTCTTATGGCGAATCCGGTTAAAACAAACAACTTTACCATCCCGGTTACAGATACTTATCTGGCCGGGATGTCTTTTTTTCAATTGTTTGTAAGAGCCTACGATACCGGACTTTCAATCCTTATCCACGATAAAGAGCGCGTGTTAAACGTGGGTACCTGGAATTTTGCGGAAAAAACGAATGTTGAGCAGACTTTGGCAAACGTAAAAAAGCAGTATGGTTATCTTTTCGATAAAGCGGAGCAAGTTGACTATGTGTGGACGGGTAGGTATTTTACATTAATTGACGCCCTCGTTACACCCGATAATCCCGCGGAGGTTTTAAAAAAAGTATTGGGTTCATATAATCCATCCTACACGGTGATTGTCGAGCCTGTGTTTGACGGGTATGCCGTGCTGGACAATATTCCAACTGATGTTTCACGTCTCTGGTCTGAAAGGGTGTATGCAAGTTTAGCTGAGCGTTTTAAATTCCAACCAACTGTTGTTTTACATATCGACGGAGCGTTTGCCTCCATTCATGTTTTCAACGGAAAAAAATGGGTGCTTAGTGTTCCGTACACCGTTCGCAAGCTCGATGACGTAGCTTATTTTATTCTTTATGCATTGGAAGAGCTTGCTTTAGAGCCTCTGAAAACCCAAATCTTTTATGCGGGGACCAACTTTAAACCCGCTACACTTCAACATTCCTTAGAGCGCTTTGTTGACGAGTTACGTCCTTTTGATCTCCATACGTGGACGGTTAAGGATGGCATTGATCAACACAAAGTTGCTTTAGAATCTCATTACTACCATGCGCATCGTTAGCGGAAAATTTCGCGGAAAAAAAATCCGTGCCCCCAAACACCTTCCTGTTCGTCCAACCACCGATATGGCAAAGGAGTCGTTGTTCAATATATTGAACAATAAGCTCTACTTTGAAGAGGTAAGCGTTTTAGACTTATTTGCCGGTATAGGCAGCATCACGCTGGAATTTATTTCTCGTGGAAGCACATCAGTTACCGCCGTTGAAAAACACCCGGAGTGTGTGGCTTTTTTGCAGAAAACCATCGATGAATTGGCGCTTGACAGCAAAGAAGGTGTGGCCGTTGTTAGGGCCGATGTGCTGAGTTATTTGACCAAGGCTTACGGTAAAACCGATGTTATTTTCGCCGATCCACCTTACGAGTATGAGCATTACGACGAAATCATTCGCTTGGTGTTCGACCGTGAATTATTGGCAGAAGATGGATGCCTCATCGTCGAGCACGACGAAAGACGATCGTTTGATCAACACCCGCATTTTAAAGAAAGGCGCAAATATGGTGGAGTGGCCTTTTCATTCTTTGCATTAGATGAGGTTGACGATTGATGGAGCCAGACACTAAATTCTGGGAAGATGTTATTACAATTACCATATATTCTGCGGTTCTTGTTCTGTTTGCTCTGGGTTTTGCCGTTCGTTTTATAAACAGTGCCTTTGGTATTGTTGAAATTCTGTGGATCAATATCACCGGTCGGCCATTGGTAAAACACTTTGTGCTTTTTCCCAAAAAATTATCGGATGAAGATTGTCGTGTACTTCATCAGTACTTTCGTATGTACAGAACCCTGTTTGGTCACGAAAAACGCGTGTTCGAACATCGTGTGGCTCGCTTTATGAAATTGAAGGCGTGGGAGGCCAGAGGGAGTCTTGTATTAGATCAGCGAAAGAAGCTCATCATCAGCGGTATTGCCGTTAAGTTGACCTTTGGAATGCGTAGGTATTCCATGCCTATTTTTAAAAAAATCATTGTTTTTTCCGGGCCGTTTAAAAATATGCGCACAGGAAATTTACACAAAGGTGAATTTAATCCCGCTCAAAGTCACGTAGCTTTTTCTTGGAAGGACTTAATGGAGGGCTTGGAAGATCCAAACGACAACTTACACCTCGGACTGCACGAATTTGCCCATGCTTTATTGATGGAGCTGATGAAGGGTAAATGGGCGGATAGCTATTTCACCCACCACTTCAACAAAGTTGATCGCATCATACGCAAGCCTGAGGGATTCAAGCGCTTGTCGTCGCACCCCTATTTCCGTGAATACGCGCAGACCAATCAAATGGAGTTTTTTGCCGTTGCCGTGGAGCATTTTTTCGAAACCCCATCGGAGTTCAAGCGTCAAATTCCCAAACTGTACGACAAATTTGTGCGGATGTTCAATATCGACCCGCTTGAATTTAATTGAGTAAATCCTATCTTTGACCAATCATGGAAGGGATTGTAAAATACGCATGCACTCAGGTGTCGAATGGCTACAGTTACGCGAATGTATTGCGCTTACTCAGTCGTATACCAGACAATACGCATCGTGCCATTTTGCTGGGAAAAGACGATATGCTGGGCAAATACGATGCGTTGGTAGCATGGGGCGCACACGATGTTATTGACCATCCGCTGGTCGCGCCATCACTTGGTAGCTGGTGGTTTGGCCATATTACTTACGATGCCCACGAAGCATGGACGGGGTTAACGTCTCGTCGTCACGAACCCATGATAGGGTTTCCCCCTTATACGCTGTTTTCGCCGCGATTTGTTTTGGCCTTTTGCAAGGGGAGTGTTTACCTGCATTTTCTTGAAGAAGAAGAACAGGAAGCAAGGCAATGGTGGTTGTCCTTGCATAAAAACAACGGTCAACAGCCAGTTAATAGCTCATTTGTACACTTTGAACATGCTTCAAGTAGATCGGCTTACCTCGAAGCTGTGAAGTCGTTGATGACGCACTTAAAGCGCGGTGATATTTACGAGGTCAATTACTGTCAGTACGTTTACGGCGACGCACAGCTCCGCCCACTCGATGATTTTTTTTGCTGGATGAATAAAACCACGGCGCCGTTCTCGGCTTACTATCAAAGTGGCGACAACCATTTATTATCGGCCTCCCCGGAGCGATTCATTTGCAAGCGATCCAATAGAATTTTCGCCCAACCCATCAAAGGAACCACGCCGCGTCACCAAGATCCGTTGATTGACCAACAGCGTAAAGAATGGCTCAAGCAAAGTGAGAAGGAACGTGCAGAAAACGTCATGATTGTTGACTTGATGCGCAACGACTTGTCGCGATTGGCCACGAGAAACTCGGTCAAAGTCGAGGAGTTGTTTGGTGTATATTCCTTTTCACAGGTTCACCAGATGATATCTACCATATCTGCAGAGCTGAGAAGCGAGGTGACCTTTCCCGATATTTTGCGTGCCATGTTCCCTATGGGCTCGATGACGGGGGCCCCTAAATTGAGTGCCATGTCGCTCATAGACAAGTACGAAACCCATGCTCGCGAACTTTACTCCGGATCGGTGGGCTACATAGAACCCAACGGCGATTTTGATTTCAACGTGGTGATTCGATCGCTGATGTACAATGCACGCAATCGCTTTGCCTTAGCGGGCGTGGGCAGTGCCATTACCTATTTGGCCGATCCCGAAAAGGAATACGAAGAGTGTCAATGGAAATTATCAACCATTAAAAAGGTGGTGGAATGATAACGCGTCGTGAAGTTGTGGAGGCTTTTCAGCGCTCAGGTGTTTTGCCGGACGACCGACTGCTTATTGCTTGTAGTGGGGGCGTCGACAGTGTGGTATTGGTGGCATTGGTTGTGGAAATGCGATACGATTTTGCCTTGGCGCACGTCAATCATCAAACCCGAGGCAAGCACTCCGATGGCGATGAAGCATTTGTCAAAGCCTTGGCGGAAAAACATAAAGTGCCCTTTCATCGCGTCGATTTTCACTTCGATCAAAAAGGAAATTTTCAGCAATCTGCCCGTTCGTTTCGCTATGACTGGTTGAGCAAGCTGGCTAAGCAAAACAATTATCGGTGGATATGCACCGCCCATCACCTCGATGATCAAAGGGAAACCTTCTGGCAAAAGGTGATGAGAGGGGCGGGGGTACATGGCCTTATGGGGGTACGGGAAAAGAATGGGCAAGTGTTGCGTCCCATGCTCAGGATAAGTAAACAGGCCATTCGTCGCTTTGCGGTTGAACTTAACTTGCCGTGGCGAGACGATGCCTCTAACGACGCCATTACCTACGAGCGAAATTACATCCGACACATTGTTCTTCCCCATGCGGCCTCCATGCATCCTCGCGGATTAAAAGGGCTGGATATTACCATAGACCACTTGGTTAAACATGCCGAGCGACACGAAGCATTGTTGCAATATTGGCGCAAGCGCTGTTTGTTACTCTTGCCCGGTATGTTTGAAATTGACCCGGAAGTCTTGCCGCCCGGTAATCATCGCGCTGATTGGCTTAAAGATGTCTTGCTTCCGTGGGGTAACTTTGATGCACAAATGGTTTTAAATAAGGCTGATCGTGGAGAGGCAGCACAGTCAACCGCCGGGGATTACGTTTTGGAAACGTCACTGGCCCGTGTATTTTTGTATAAAAGTCAGAGCACGTTTGGGGAAAGTGTTTATCACTGGCAAGGTGAGGGACTTCGGTTGAATGGTATGCAGCAGTTGGTATTGAATGACGATAATCGAGCATTAGACGCCATATATGTGACTGAGGATATGAAAGAGGAATTGGTAGTTCGCATGCCAAAAACAGGTGACCGTTTGCAGATTTCGGGTGGTAAGCACAAAAAACTCTCCGATTACCTTTTGGAAAAACGCGTTCCTGCGCCGTTACGACGTCGTTTGGTTTGGTTGGTTTGTTACCGAGGGGATGTAATTTGGATCCCTTCCCTCTACTGTAACCCCAATTACCAAAATATATCAGGTGCCAATTGTAAGATTTGTTTTTTAAGCCCGTTGTTTTAAAGGTTAGCCGTAATTTTGACGATTAAAATAATATTTATGAGTCGCATCTTATCTTTTGTGTTCGCTGTACTAGCTGCAACTTCATCATTTGCCCAAATCCTCGATCCGGTGAGCTGGGAATTTTCTGTGAAAAAAATATCCGATGAACGGGTGGACATTGTAGCCAAGGCAACCATCGATAAAACCTGGCATTTATACAGTGCCGAGGTGCCGGAAGATGACATGGGCCCCATTCCCACAACTTTTTATACGGATAGTTCGGGAGTGAGATTCACGTATGTTGGCAATGTAAAGGAGCAACCCAAGCCGACTTCTGAGTTTGATCCAAATTTTCAAATGGACGTGAAGTACCATTCAGATAAGGCGGTATTTACCATACCCATCAAGGTTATTTCTGCAGAAGACTTCAATTTTGAAGGCTATGTATATTATATGGTTTGTGACGATGAAAAGTGCTTGCCTCCTAAGGAAGTTGAGTTTTCGTTGAAGGTGCCCGGCAATCCCAAAGTTGAAGCAGTTAAAGAAACCCCACCCATCGATTATACCGACGTTGACCAGGCAGAAGAGGATTTGGTAGAGGAACTTGTAGAGGAGCCAACAAAACAGGATGCGTTAGAAGAAGCACTACCCCAAAAAGAGCGCATTGCCCCCAAAAAAGATAAAGAAGAAAGCGAAACCAGCTTGTTGACCTTATTCATCTTTTCATTTTTGGGAGGATTTGCCGCTTTATTAACCCCTTGTGTATTTCCCATGTTGCCATTGACCGTTAGCTTTTTCACCAAGCGCAGTCAAACCAGAGCTGCGGGTATTCGCAATGCTTTGATTTACGGTTTATCGATTATTGTATTGTACGTAACTGTTGGGTACTCCATCACTGCTATTTTCGGGGTGGCCGCAATGAATGCCTTTGCAACCAATCCGTGGGTGAACTTTGCGTTTTTTGCGCTTTTGGTGGTATTTGCCATTTCCTTTTTTGGCGCTTTTGAAATCACCCTTCCGCAGTCATGGGCCAATAAGGCCGATAAAGCCTCTGAGCGCGGCGGTTTGATTGGTATTTTCTTTATGGCATTTACCTTAGCTTTGGTGAGCTTCTCATGTACGGGGCCCATCATTGGAACTTTGCTGTTTGAGGCCTTTAGTGGGGGCGTTATTGGTCCGGTTATCGGTATGCTCGGTTTCAGTTTGGCATTGGCCATTCCCTTTGCACTGTTTGCCGCGTTCCCCGGCTGGTTGAACAGTTTGCCCAAATCGGGTGGCTGGTTGAACTCCGTAAAAGTGGTGTTAGGCTTCTTGGAATTGGCATTGGCGATGAAGTTCTTGTCTATGTCGGATTTGATCTGGCAGTTGGGCATTTTAAAGCGTGAATTGTTCCTCATAGTTTGGATCACCATCGGTATCATGTTGGTGCTGTATTTATTGGGTGTGTATCAAATGCCCCACGATACGAAGTCGGAGAAATTATCGGTTACCCGTATGTTCTTTGTGATGATTTTTCTCGGCTTTACGGTCTACTTAATCCCTGGTTTAGGCGGGGCGCCACTGAGTGCCATCAGCGGTATTACGCCACCAATGTGGTATAGCAGTTTCCCTAAGGAAAAGCCCATGGCTTATGGTGGCGTCGAGGAAGAAATACCCGATGGCGCCGACCCCGATCACTGTCCACTTGGTCTCAACTGTTTCCACAATTTTGACCAAGGACTCGCCTATGCCAAGAAAGTTGACAAACCCATATTAATTGACTTTACGGGCTGGGGATGTGTGAATTGTCGTAAAATGGAAGAGAACGTATGGAACGACCCGCGCATTGAAAAAATTCTGCGCAACGACGTGGTGGTGATTTCCCTTTACGTTGACGAACGTACCAAGTTACCTGCTGATGAAGTAAGGTACAGTGAGGTGCTCGGACAAAAGATCAAAAACATTGGTAATAAGTGGGCAGAATTTCAGGCCATACACTACGAAACCAATTCTCAGCCCTATTACGTATTTGTCAACCACGAAAGCATGGAGCCATTGGTAGAGCCGGAGGCCTATAATTCAAATGTCAATGCCTATTACGATTGGTTGCGCTCAGGTATTGAGGCGTTTGAGAGGCAAAAATAAGTGGCTTTGCTAGCATGGGGCAGGGGTGCAGGGAAACATACATTCAAGCACCTACTTTTGATTTTCTTAATAGTACTTTTTATTTCTATGGAAATCAATTTTATTAAGTTGCTAGTTCATTAAACTTTTAACGCTTAACTATAAACTCATTTCCCAATAATCATATAGACCATCTCCGAAAGCGAATCATCCGCCTTATTGCCTCCAATTCCTCTAGCCATTCGGTCGAACTTCCTTAAGATGCTGATGGCGCGTAGGGTTTCAGCATAGCTGTATTTTTTGGTGGCGTTGATGTATTCACCAACAAAAAATGGAGATACCTTCAGTGCACTGGCTGCGGCTTGGGGGGTGGTGATTTTTTGCGCGTGGAGGATGAGTAGTTTGCTGAGGGCGCTGTAAATAAGGGCGGTGAGTACCAACAGTGGGAAATCTTTTGGGTTGGCTTCAAAGCCACGGATAATGGTAGCGCACTTTTTCATATCGCGACTGAGAATGGCGCTGTTGAGCTCAAAGACATTGTATATTTTACTTATGCCTACATAGGCTTCAATGGTGTCGGACGTGATGGTTGATCCTTTGGGTAAAACCGAAGCCAGTTTTTTTAACTCATTATTTATGCGGTGCAGATCGTTGCCCAAATACTCGCTGAGAATAAAAGCCACTTTGTCGTCGGTATTCAATCCAAGTTCCTTAACGCGATACTTAACAAATTCCGGCAGTTGGTTGTCATAAAGTTTGGCGGTGTTGAGCACGGCCACTTTATCGAGCTTTTTTAACTCCTTGGCATAGGCTTTTCTCCCGTCAATCTTTTTGGGGTGAACGAGAACAAGTACGGTCGTTGCTTGGGGATTTTTAAAATAGGGCAGTATTCCATCCAATGAAATCAAATGGGCTTCTTTGACGATGACCACCATGCGTTGAGCCATCATCGGGTATTTGTTGCAAGCCTCTTGAATGGTTTGTGCGTCGCATTCCTTTCCGTACATCACCACCTGATTAAAATCTCGCTCGCCATCATTCAGGGCGTTTTTTTCTATGTCTTCTGCCAGTAAATCTCCGTAAAACGGTTCATCGCCTGCCAAAAAATATACAGAACGAAATTTCCCCTCGGCGATTTCTCGCTGGTAGATTGCATATTGACTGTCTGGAATGGATATCTTTGCCATGTATTTTTCCTGAACGGCGAAGATACAAATCACTGCATTAAAAGTACCTTTGTCACTGTATGCAAAAAGAACTAAATTTTCCACCTCCACAGCCAAAGATTAACGACAATCGCATTTGGGACACACTCGGTAAAAGGTGGCTCGTAAACACCCCGGAAGAGAACGTTCGTCAGCACTTAATTCTTTACCTGCACCACCATAAAGGTTATCCTTTACACTGCATGGTTACAGAAAAAAAGATAGCTGTTCACAAGGTTAGTAAACGGTTTGACTTATTGGTTTACCGAAAGTCGGAGCCCTATATTCTTTGCGAGTGCAAAGCGCCTCATGTCCATATAAATCAGAACGTGCTCGATCAAGTGGCACGGTACAATATGGCGCTGCGTGTTCCCATCCTTTGCATGACCAATGGGCAACAGCATTTTTTGCTGTCTTTTGAAGGTGGAAACCCGACTTGGTTGAAAGAAATACCGGTGTACAGGTCTGATTTGTAAACACTACCTTTGCTTAAATTTTCAGAGAATATTATGGAGGAAATGGTAGGTAGTTTTGACCACTGGGCAATGCGTTTGATGGAAGATGCCGGCTTTGAAGCTTGGGCAGTTAACGCAGTGATTTTAACCATTGATTTATTGCTTTTAAGCATTGCCTTTATTATTGCCGCATGGGTGTCGCGTAAAGTATTTCTGCGAATCATCAAGGGCATCATTGTTCGCTCAAAGAATAAATATGACGATGAGTTATTGGAGTACCGTGTCTTTGACCAGTTGGCATACATTGTGCCTGCCGTAGCGGTTAAGTATATATCACCTTATATTTTTACTTATTTTCCGGAAGTAAACGTGGTCATCAATCGCTTGACCTCCCTATTCATCATTGTTGTTTTGATGATAGCTGTTCACCGCACGCTCAAAGCCATTGGCGCCATCGGCGAACGCTTAAAGCAATTTGAAGGAAAACCGATAAAGTCATTTGTTCAGGTGTTTGCCATCATCAACTACATCATTGCCTTTATTTTTATTTTGTCCTTTGTTGTAGGTCGAAACCCCATCAGCATTCTCGGGGCCTTTGGTGCACTTACCGCTGTTTTACTACTTGTTTTCAAAGACACCATTCTTGGTTTGGTGGCCTCCATTCAGGTATCGGCCAATGACATGGTAAGGGTAGGTGATTGGGTGAGTATGGACAAGTATGGTGCCGATGGTGATGTGACGGAGATCAATTTAACAACCATCAAGGTACGCAATTGGGACAAGACGATTACGACTGTGCCAACTTATGCGGTTATTGCTGATAGTTTTAAAAATTGGCGTGGCATGCAGGCGGTTGGCGCTCGACGCATTATGCGTTCCATCATGATAGACATCAATACGGTGCGGTTCGTCGACGATGAATTGATGAAAACCCTAAACGAGGTGTATTACCTGAAAGAGTATTTGGCTACTCGATCTCAAGAGATTGAGGTCTATAATAAATCACACGACTTTAACGTGGCGATCCCGGTCAATGGTCGACGAATGACCAATATTGGTGTGTTTCGTCAGTATGTGCTGACTTACTTACAGCACAATCCAAACGTCCACAAAGGGGAAACCATCATGGTTAGGCAGTTACAGCCCACCGAACACGGTTTACCTCTGCAGGTATATTGTTTTAGTAACGACATTGCGTGGGTGAACTACGAGAGAATACAGTCGGACATCTTCGACCATTTGTTGGCGGCCATTCAGCACTTCGATTTACGTGTTTTTCAAGATCCATCTGGCCGTGATTTCCGGACGGCTTTGCGCAGTAAGCATGATGAATAATATGCGAAATACCATTAGCGCCCTAACGCCAGGGGGCAAGCTCATTATGTTGCTTTTGGCCTGCATGGTGGCTTGGTTGATGGTAACAGCCACGCTTTTTGCATCGGTTCCGCTAATCTTCGGTATTTCTATTGGTCAGTTGCCGCATATTTTATCCGACGCAAGTTTGGAGGAATGGCGATACTTGATGATGTATTTGCAGGGAGGAAGCAGTCTCGGATTGTTTGTTGGCGGCGCCATGCTTTACGGTTACTATGCAGAGCGCGAGCAACATGTTGGTTTTAATTGGGCATCACAGTCCAACTCTTATACTTTATTTGGTGTGTTTATTACTCTGATTGTTCTTCTTGGCTTAATGCCGATGGTGGATTTATTGGATCGACTCAACCAAATGATTGTATTTCCGGAATCGCTTTCTTTTTTTGAAACGTATCTCCGCGAGCGACAAGATGCGCTTTCCGACCAAATTGGCGCCTTGATTCACATAGAATCAGTAACAGACTTTTTATTGGCTACCCTCGTCTTAGCGGTGATACCTGCCGTAGGGGAAGAGTGGGTGTTTCGTGGAAAATTGCAAGGACTTCTTCAACGAATTACCGGCTCAGCGCATGGTGGGGTGTGGCTGACCTCTTTGTTGTTTGCCTTATTTCACCAGCAGTTTTTTACTTTGCTCCCCATGATGTTTTTAGCACTATTCTTAGGCTATATTTATGCCTATACCCGTTCGCTCTGGATGGTGGTGGCTGCACACTTTGTAAACAACTTCGCATCTCTGCTATTTGTACACTTCAATAACGGCGATATTCATCATCAGGTAGACTTGCCCATTTGGTCGTATTTGCTATCCGGATTCTTGTTGCTTGGTGGGATAATTCTCCTCATTTTTCAGTGGAAGAAATTGGGGGTTTATGGACATTATTCGACGCATTAATTTACTATCGTAACCTTCTGTCTCTGCCCATCAACCACTACAACGTAGTTGCCTGTAGGTAAGTCGTTGACAGAAAATGTTTCCGTTCCGGTGCCGTGATGCTGCCACGTTTTAACCACACGACCATATACGTCGTGGAGTTCTATGGTTTTCTGTTCGTCAAACTTGGCATAAATGGTTCTTTGGTAATGCCAGAGGTCCATGGTTTTTTTGCCAAAATGATCAATTGATGAAGGCCTTTGTCCTATGTGTAAATAATACCGTCCTTCAATCGTATCGGATTGAACGCTGAATGAGTGACTTTCTGTTCTTAGGTTTCTGAAAATTTTGTGCTGACGATCCTCCAGCCATAGTTCTTCGATGATATTGCCATAATCGTTGCATAAACTAAATGTGTAAAGTGCACCCGGTTGAGGAATGGAAAACGTCAAGGGTATTTCTCTAGAAGGGTTGAGCGGAGGGAGGTATAAAAGTGCATGAGCGTAGCCGCTGTTTATGCCCCATACGGAGGGTAGGTCAGGAGAGTTGATGTATTTATGACCATCATAGGCAACGTCAAAGGAGTCCGTGGCTAAGGGATGAAACCCAACGGTGAATATGTCTGCTTGTCCACTGGAGTCGGAGAAAGCAAACTTAAATCGAGGGTGCGATTGCTGTGTTCTTCTTAGCGTGTTTTGCTGGTTAAAACTGCGGTGGAGCTTAGAAAAAACCAAATCCGTAGATTGGCTGAGTTGATCGGTGGTTCTGATCCAAAACCCTTGGAGTGGACTCAAGTATCTCGTGCTGTCTGTTTCGGTGATGCCCACGGCAATGAAACCGTTGTTGTTGCCATTGGGGAGATAAATGGTACCTTCTACGTGGATTGGAATGTCGTGACCATGCCAGTCATAACTCATGGGATATGGATTGGCAACAAGGTTCCAGCCATCTTCTTCGCCTTGAACAGCAATGTTTTGGTTTTGATCTAATTGTCCATGATACAGTGGTGTTTGTAAGTTATTGGCAGAAGTTAATATCCCTTTTGTTTGCATGTTGCCCGGTAGATTGGTGGTAAATGTTCCGTGTTGGTTTGAACCTGCATATACCATAAAACCTTTTCCCGGTGTCATACTGTAGTTAACAGAAGGAGGTAAATCGTATCGACCGTTGATGGCATCCCAGAAAAAGACCGGGCTGGTAGAGGATGAGCCTATATTAAATCTTGATGACCCGTCACTGAGAGATGAAATGGGGGCTGTGCTTGGAGATCCCAACTGAAACCAACGGCCTTGGCTTCCGGAAATATGCATTTGCTGTTCGAAAATGCCGTTTCCACTTGCGCTGTCGTGCCAAAGTTGACCGTAAATGCTATCGTTGGCCGGTAAAGTGATGTAACCGTTATTGATTAGTGGCCCCTCTAGAATCCCGGTCCAAAGGGTGATTTGGCCTTGGTTATCAATATTTAGCGTTGCAAGTGGATTAGAGCAAATGGAATCGCACCACAAGGGCCCCGTCACAATCAAATCATTATCAACTTGCATCCGACGACCAATGGGTACGGTACATTGTGCACTGTCGGCTACATGCAGTACTTGAACAGTATCTCCATTAATGATTAAGGCAGGTCCATCGGCATAAGAAAATGTGGCATCGCCTTCAATAAAGGCGTCTTTCTTTAGATGCACCGGTAGGGTAAAGTTATAACTGGAATTTTCCGAGATGATTAAGTCTCCAGCAACGGTTAAAGGTGAACCACTCACGAATGTAAGCGGTTGGGGTGTTCCTTTCATAATTAGCGTTGGGAATATGCGGTTGGTAAAAGAAGGTACGCTTGAAAATCCAGGGCCAAATACCCATCTCCCCTCGTTAAATTCGCTGTGGTTGATGTCAAGGGTATTTAGTAAGGGTGTCGTTGCTCGATTGACATTGTGGACATAGGTGCCGCCGGATTTTATTTTCCAATTTTGAGCCAACCAACCCGTTCCAGATGTTGCACCCGTTTCATTGATGAAGGTGGCTTTGTTTCCAATAACCAATCCGGTGTCGGTAGCCAAAACTTCTAAACCGGACGCATGGGAATTGTTTTGGGGGAGAATGAGGGTAATGGAGTCGTTGGGGGTGAGGTAAAGGGCTCTTACTATGACCTGCTGAGGTGGCAGGGTTAAAGTAAACGAGCCATTGACATATTGGTTGTCAATAACCACCGTGTCAAAAACATCGGGAAGTCGATTGATATTCCAATTGGCGGGGTCACCCCATTCACCCGGACTTCCTTGTCCCGTGTAGTACATTCGACCGGCTGTAGGCGTTGTCTGATTGATGGTTATTGGTCCTGACCAATCACTGCTTCTTCTCACAAATAATCCAAATTGGTAATCGGTTCCGGCGAATAGTCCGGTGATCTCTGCCTGCGCTGCAGTTCCTTTATACACCACAAATTCGTTGGGAGCGATGGCTGTTCCAGCTCCAAATGCGCCGCCTGAGTAAGACGATCCATTGCCACTGGGTGAAGCCTGAATGCTTGTACTGTCTGTAGCGACGATTAAAAACTCATCGGCGCAGGTAGAAGACGGCCAGTGTAAAGTAACGCGATCAAATGTCAAATCAGAGGCGTAGATTGAGTCTGGCAAAAGGGGAGTGCTGCAGTTGAGTGTCCAATTCAATTGCACGTTGTCAATGGCGTAACTATCGCGGCTACCCGACCCACTGCTATTTGTAAGTGAGGCAATGCGAATAAGTAAAGGCGTATTTAAGTTATTTGCATTAGAGTCCAGAGCATAAGTCATCGTAGAATCTCCCCAATCGGATAGATTGGCACCGGCTGGGGTGGTGTAGGTGCCCAAAATGGTCCAGTTGGCTCCTTGATCCACACTGTATTGCACGAACCATTCGGAGGAGCGGTCTTGCGGAGAGACAATCAAGTGGTCCAGCGTTAGATCAATGTTTTCTTTGTTGATGGTATTGGCGATTTGCCAACAAAAAGCGCCTCCGGGTTCTCCAAAAGTATTGGTTTGTCTGATCCCCAAGGCGCGATTGGTGCTGTTGCTTTGCTGAGTGGTTGAAGAAGAGGCCGAAAGACCAACGGTACCGGCAAAATTTTTAAAACTACCGGCGGTATTGCTCCAGTTTACAGGCGTTGTGTTAAATACCACAGGTATGCCAACCGTACTATCTGAGGCATTTTCTGCAACAAACCAACCTGTTGGGAGGCCATTATTTATCTCGTCAAATGTTTCCGTGTAAACCTGTCCGGCCGGAAGCGTTTTGCCTGTTTGGGCAAACAAGTGCGGTGTGAACAACAATGTAAATAAAGTTAAACATGTGCATTTCATGACTAAACGGTTTTAATATCATACTAATCTTTCTTTTGTCAAAAGTAAGAAAATACTTTCAGTTTTCACAAATAATTTACCGAAAAATATTTTATAAAATATCTAAGTCATTTAAAATAAATTAAATAAAAAATCAAATTTTGCATCAATCAATTGTCTTTGTGTTGAGGGTTAAAAAAGCCGTTAAGGTTGCAATAATATTTGTAATTTGCGGCCGTAAACACATTTCAAACTATGGAGTATTTAGATTTTGAAAAGCCGATTGAGGAGCTTGAAAATCAGATTTTAAAGGCGCAGCAAATCGCAGAGGAGTCCAATGTGGACATGTCGAAAACCATTAAGGAATTGCAGCGACAAGTAAAAGCTACCCAAAAAAAGATATACGAAAACTTGACGTCTTGGCAGCGCGTTCAGCTCAGTAGACACCCGCAGCGTCCTTATACATTGGCTTACATCGAAGCCATAACCGGCGGCGATTTTATAGAGCTTCACGGCGATCGTCATGTAAAGGATGACAAGGCCATGGTTGGTGGATTGGGGATGATTGATGGTCAGAGTGTTATGTTTATAGGTCAACAAAAAGGCATCAACACCAAAATGCGCCAGTACAGAAATTTTGGTATGCCTAACCCGGAAGGTTACAGAAAGGCTTTACGTTTGATGAAAATGGCGGAAAAATTCAACAAACCCGTAGTAACCTTAATTGATACACCGGGGGCGTTTCCCGGCCTAGAAGCTGAAGAACGCGGTCAAGGTGAAGCCATTGCACGTAATCTGATGGAAATGGCAACCTTAAAGGTGCCCATTATTTGTATCGTGATTGGCGAGGGCGCCAGCGGTGGTGCGCTCGGTATCGGTGTAGGGGATAAAGTATTGATGCTGGAAAACACTTGGTATAGTGTGATTTCACCGGAAAGTTGCTCCTCCATTTTGTGGCGGAATTGGGATCATAAAGAAGAGGCTGCTGAAGCACTGAAGTTGACGGCCAACGATATGCTTTCCAATAAATTAATTGACGGCATCATCAACGAGCCATTGGGTGGCGCCCACAATAATCCCGCAACGATGTTTGCTACGGTTAAAACCGAAATCCTCAAGCATTTGGAGAAACTACAAAAGAAAGATCCGAAAAAATTGGTCGAAGCAAGGATTAAAAAATTCTCCGGCATGGGCGCTTATGGTTAGAAAGGTTTGGCACAAACTTTTCTCTAGCCACTTCTGATTTGCTAAATTATTCGTCCAAATGAAATTTTATTCTACCCTTGTTCTTTTTTTAGGTCTACAGGTGCTCAGCGCACAAAACAGTGGAAAAATAGTTTTCAGTGAAGAGTGGGATCGCGCTTTTCGCAATTGGTCATATAAAGAATCTCACACGTGGGAATTGGTGTTTAACGATACCATTGCCATTTGTCGGTGGATAAAACCTGAAGAAGACGATAGGTCTATAGGAGCAGTTCAAGTTTATCGGTGGCAAAGA
Source organism: Cryomorphaceae bacterium (assembly GCA_003566715.1). Taxonomy (GTDB): domain Bacteria; phylum Bacteroidota; class Bacteroidia; order Flavobacteriales; family Schleiferiaceae; genus CSBr16-58. The sequence continues at coordinate 18,351 of PXCF01000020.1, forward strand.
GATGTGGAGGACATCTACGTTACCCATATCCCCGAAAGAAAAGTAGAAGATGCGGTTGACTTTATGCGGAAAATGTTTCAAGTGGATGGGGATTTTCCCAATTACCGTTGGAAGATGACCGGTAAACAAGGCTTGGTTGAAGAGTTCCCCTGTATGGAAGCAATGACCATTGACGGACAAGACACCATTTATGCTTGGTTTTCGCCAAGAATGCAACTACCCATTGGTCCCAGAGAATTTCGTGGTCTGCCCGGTGCAGTTCTTTACCTTGAAGCAGATGGAGGTAACCGAAAAATTAGTATTGAATCCATTGACTTGTCATACGAGTTGAAGGCATCTGATGTTGATTTTAGTAGACCCAAAGGCAAGTCGACCACTTACGAGGAATTCATTCCATTTAGAAGAGAAAAAATGCAGGAGATGAGAGATATGTACGGTCGCTAACGACCAATAAACTAAAACACACATGCTGAAACATCTACTAATAGCACTGATATTTGCAGTGCCTACGTCGTTTATCAGTGCTCAGTCTGTAACCGTTCAGGGCCTCATTAAGGATTCTGAAGGGGTACCAATGGAAATGATATCGGTAGCTCTTCTCGATGTAGGCGATTCTTCTTTGGTGCACTTTGGAATTACCAATGCCAAAGGCATATTTAAAATTGCCAACGTTTATTTAGGCGACTACATCTTTCAAAGCAGCTCTATGGGCTACAACACCGTATCTTTTCCCATAAGCGTGAAAGAAACTGGGGTTACACCAAGCATTGATAACATCAGTATGGAGTTGCAAACAAATGTGCTTAGTGAAATCATCATTCAGGGTGAGCGTATTCCCATTGTTATCAATAAAGATACCGTGGCTTACGATGCCGAAGCTTTTAATGTTGGCGCCGATGAAACGGCCGAGGATTTACTCCGTCGTTTGCCGGGTATCGAGGTTGACCCTGATGGACGTGTCACTGCCCAAGGAGAGGAGGTGCGTAAGGTTTTGGTTGATGGAAAAGAGTTCTTTGGCGGTAACGTGCAGCTCGCGACCCAAAATCTTCCCGCCGATGCTATTAAAAAGGTCAAAGTCTATGATCGTCAGAGTGAAGATGCCATGTTTACCGGTGTAGATGACGGGGAAAGAGATAAAACGATTGATTTTGAGTTGAAAGAAGATCGAAAAAAAGGCGTCTTTGGTGATGTGGAAGGTTCCATTGCCTCTGATGACCGTTACCGTGTGAAAGGAGCGGCACATGCCTTTTCGCCTAAAGCACGCCTTTCTGTATTGGGAAATGCCAACAACCTCAATCAGTTGGGTTTTGACTACAACGATCTTATGTCGATGGCCGGTGAGGAGCCCGGCAGGGGTAGAGGAGTTAGCATATCCAACTCAGGAGCCCCGCCTATGAACTGGGATGGTCCCAACACAGGGGTGTTCGAGTCCGTGGCTACGGGGGTAAACCTCAATTATGATCCTTCCAAAAAACAGCGATTAAATGCCAATTACTTTTTGGCGTATACCGATCACCGTTTAGATCAGGTTGTAGATCAGCAAGAATTTAATCGGGATAGAACCGTTACCACCAACGAGGATAATACCGAGAGAAACATCAAATTGCGCCATCAAGCATTCGTGGAATACCGTGCAGATCCGGATACCAGTAACCGTATCGAGATCACACTCAACGCCAGTTTAGAGGCCAGCAATCAAAGACACCAGTTTCTTACCCGGCGCTCGATGTTGGAGGATGAGCTCGTGATTCAAGAAGGATCGCGCTTTGTCAATCGTATGCGCGAAGACTTGGATGTTGATGCCCGAATAAAATACATACGCAAGTTTAAAAAAACCGGGCGCGTTATGCAAATAAATTCTCGGGCGGCTCGATTTGCAGAGGAGATAAATGACCGCAATACAACCGATTTTGTTTTTCCACAGGAGCAATCCAGAAACTTTCTTGTCGACCAGTTGAGGGAAGATCTCTTTCTCAACCAATTTCTCAACAACGTTGTGCGATTTGATGAGCCTCTGGGAGACAAGCACCGCATGTCTTTCGCCTTGAGTAACACCATTCGTCAAAGAGAACACATCATCAACGTCAACGACTTCTTTACCGATATGTTTGTTGATTCGCTTAGTCCGGATTTCACCTTAGATTTCATGCAATCTTCGGCAACATTAGAATACGTTTACACCATAAGAAAGGAAAACGAGTTGCGGTTTACGCTGATGGGTTCGCAGTATAGTCAGGGTGCAACCGACGAGCGACAGCCGCAAAACAACGTAGAAACACAAACGTGGAACTATTTTTTACCTTCGGTGGGTTGGTTTAGAAGAAGTGAAGGGTTTGGTAGAACTTATGCCGGCTTTAATCGGAATGTCAATCTACCCGGTATCGATCAGTGGCTGCAAACCCCCGATTTTAGAGATCCAATTTTTATTCGCGAGGGCAACAGAGAATTACAACCGGAGTTAAGCAATTCACTTTACGTCAATCATTACGTGTATAACTCTTTTTCTCAGCAAAACTTTTCCGTTAATTTGAACGCTAGTCTTACGGAGAATCCCATAGTCTTGGCGCAGGACATCAATGAAAACTTTGAACGCGTAGTTCAACCCATCAACGCCGATAACTTGCAGTATTCACTGCGAGGAGGTACCAATTATCGCTTTCCTATAAAAAAATTGCGTATTTTTCTTCGCACGGGCGCCAGTGCTAATTATTCACAGGTAGATATTCCCATCAATGCAGAGGAGAATATTCAGGAAAACACCGGCTTTACAGGGCGTTTGGCCATCAACAATTTCACCAAAGGAAAATGGGAATATACGGTGTCCGGCAACTGGTCGATGAATTGGTCGTCTTTCTCCGGTAGACCAGAACTTGACCAGTATTTTACCAGTCAAAACTACGTGGGTACGTTGACTTACCGCCCCAATAAAAAATTGATTGTTCGCACGGAGATGGACTATATGATGTTTTCACAAGAGTCATTTGCCGATGCCGTGGCCATTCCGCGCTGGAACGCAAGTTTAAGCTACGCCTGGACCAAAAGCGGTGACCTCATTACCCGCATTAGTGCCTTTGACCTCTTGGGGAGAAATATTGGTCTGCAGCGATTTGCCAACGCCAACTTTATTCGTCAATCAGAAACAAATCTTCTTACAAGGTACATTATGTTCTCGGTGATGTATAAGTTTAGAAAGCAGTAAATTTTTGTAGCCAATAAAGTCCGATAGCTGTTTTTTGCTGCAAATAGGTTAAGAGTGGCTTGAATTTTGAGCGGTTGGAGAAAAAAATCGTTTTGAGTAGCATCCGACTAATTTTCATTATTTCGCTCATGGCTTTGATGCATCTTCATGCACAGGAACTCGTGACGGTTATTGATAATGAAACTGGTGGTCCGGTAGAAATGGTGTCTATCTACAGTATAAATCCGCGTCATTTTCAGAGTACGGATATCAAAGGACAAGCGTCCATTGACGGTTTTAGGGGTGCAGAAAGAATTGAGTTTAGAATCATGGGGTATAAAACCCAGGTCTGGACGTATAAAGAACTCAAGCAAAGTGGCCTGCTCGTTAAGTTAGATCCTTCAGATTTAAAACTTTCTCAAATTGTGGTTTCGGCCATTCGCTGGCGACAGCAATCCAGCGACGTTCCCGTAAAAATCACCAGTATTAACAAAGCCGATGTGGTCTTTCAAAATCCACAAACCACGGCGGATTTACTGGAAACAAATGGTAATGTGTTTATACAGAAAAGCCAACAAGGTGGTGGTAGCCCAATGATTAGGGGGTTTTCAGCCAATCGCTTGCTGCTCAGTGTCGACGGAGTGCGAATGAATAATGCCATTTTTCGTAGTGGCAACATCCACAATGTAATTGCTTTGGATCCTTTTGCACTTGAACAGACGGAGGTGCTTTTTGGTCCTGGCTCTGTGATGTACGGTAGCGATGCTCTTGGTGGGGTGCTGAGCTTTAGAACCATGTCGGCATCGCTTTCGCCTACGGATTCCATAAAGGTCAAAGGTGGTTATGTTGCACGGTATTCTTCGGCGAATAACGAAATTACCAATCATCTCAATGTAAACATCGGACACAAGCATTGGGCATCATTTACTTCGGTGACATTTTCTGAGTTTGGTGACTTGCGTATGGGCAGCAATGGTCCATCTGTCAATTATATCAGGCCAAACTATGTTGCCAGAATAGGAGGAATGGACGTGGTTCGCTCCACTGATAACCCCCTAATACAACACCCAACCGGATATAATCAGTTCAATATTACCCAGAAGTTGCGCTACGCTAAAGGCGACTGGGATATTCAATACGCTTTCCATCACTCGGGCACTTCTGATGTTCCACGTTATGACCGTTTGATTGAGCTACGCGATGGTCAACCGAGAAGTGCCGAGTGGAACTACGGTCCACAAACTTGGCAAATGCACCATGTAGAGTTGTCACATAGCGCACAATCGGCGATGTATGATATAGCCACGCTTAGAATGGCATATCAAACGATTGAGGAAAGTAGAATAACCAGAGGGTTTGGAAGAGATATAAGAAATACCCGTGAAGAGCGGGTTGGTGCCACTTCTTTTAACCTGGATTTTCGCAAAAAACTAAATGAAGTCCACGGAATTAGCTACGGTGCTGAGTATGTGCACAATGATGTGCAGTCTAACGGTACGGGAATGCATATTTTTACAGAAGAAAAAGTGGGTATAACCGATAGATACCCCCAAGCGCAGTGGCAATCTGTGGCTTTGTTTGTCAAGCATGACTACAAGCTGTCAAATAAGTGGACTTGGGAAACGGGGGTGCGCTACAACCACTTTGCGATGGATGCTGATTTCTCCAATAACCAGCCCTACATCCCATTGCCATTTGAACAGACTTCCTTGGATTTTGGAGCAATATCGGGAAGTACTGGCTGGGTATATACCCCGAGGAGAGAAATGATTTTACGGGGGAATTTATCAACGGGTTTTCGTGCCCCCAACATAGACGATATTGGAAAGGTCTTTGACTCCGAGCCGGGTGCAGTGGTGGTGCCAAATCCCAATTTGCGACCGGAATATGTTTACAATGCTGAAATTGGCGTTGCAACGGTGATTGGGGGCCGTATTAAACTCGACTTCAGTGTCTATTACACTTATTTAGACCAGGCGATGGTACGACGTGACTTCCAGTTGGATGGTGCTGATTCCATAATTTACGAAGGAGAACAATCGCCTGTATTGGCCATCCAAAATGCAGCTTTTGCTACTGTATTTGGAACCCAGGCATTTGCTGAAGTTAAGATATCCGAACAGTGGTCGTTTATTACAACCCATAACTTTCAGCGCGGTAGAGAAGAAACCGAGGATGGGGGAATTAGTCCAATGAGACACGCGCCCCCAGTTTACGGTGCCGCACGGTTAATATATAAGAAAAAACGCTGGCAGACACAGGCTTACGCCATGTATTCGGGCGGTGTTCCCTTTGAGCGTATGCCCGTAGATCAGTTGAGAAACAATCACATATTTGCCGTTGATAAAAATGGCGATCCCTTTTCTCCTGCATGGTATACGCTCAATCTTAAGGTGCAGTATGCCTTAAATGAACGCATCATTCTCTCGGGGGGTGTTGAAAACATAACCGATCAACGCTATAGACCTTTTACCAGCGGAATGGTAGCGCCCGGTGTAAATGTTGTTGTTTCTGTTAGAGCAGTTCTATAATATATAGGTGAAGCCTATTACTAAACCGCCAATCAGATTGCGAGATGATTTGTATTCTCCATCTCTTCTACTCAAGCGCCAATCTGGATGATTAATGTCTGCCATGCTCAACATAGTAATCAATTCTGCATGAATCAACAACTGATCACTTAGTTCGCTTTTGATACCAATCATGGCATTAATTCTTAAATCAAAAGGATTGAAAAAGTTTTCATCCGGTACGTTGCCATCATTTTGCTGTACTAAGTTCCTTATCTTATCTCTGTTGGGGTTATTTGGATTGTTGAACTCTACATACTCTAAAAAAGTCCTCTCAACCCCGTTAACTTCGTACTGTGTTTCCACATTGCCAATGATGTTGGCACTAAGTCCACCTCCAAAGTAAAGGTGTGTGCTACCCACAAACCAATCTGGCGTAAAAAGGTAATTGGCAGATAGCGAATAGTACATCATGTCGTTTTGGAAAACCAGTCCACCGCCAATACGTCTCGAACCAGCAGGGGTGTATCCCATGCCAACACGAATTTCATGTATGTCGTCAAAATTATAACCCAACAGTAAATTGCCTCCTATGCCAAAGGTGAAGTCATAGTCCATAAGCCTTTGTCCCATGCTGTTTTGAAGTGTACTGGTGTAGGTGTAAGCACCTGCTTGTCCGCCAATATAAAAATACTGCGCATTCACAGATATGGTGGCTGAGCACGCGAGTAGAAATATGGCAATGTTCTTGTAAAGTCTATTAACAATCATAAATGAGGTATTTGGTTGAATAAGTTAAGTCTAAGTCGGTTGTGACTGTACAAACACTGTCTCTGTCACAAAAGTAGGATGTTGAAGAATCTAAAGCTTACTCAATGGCCTAGGTTTTAAACAAAATAATGTTAATCCTTTTGAATCAGTGGCTTAAGTTTGTTTGCTGGTCACTAATGAATAAACGACACCCAGGGAATTATCGTATCGTAGCCAAGCTTTTTTAAGGTCATAATATGATCATTGTTAAGTCTGGAAAGTAAGAAATCTCCGCCCCAAGCGCCCAGTGACTTAGCCTTAATGTGATGTTTTGCAAAATGCTCTGACACCATAGGCTTCCCAATAAAGTTGGAAATGATTGTTTCATGGTGCTGTAAAGCCGATTCAAATTCATCGTCGGTTTTGGCTTTCAATAATCGATGATTGATGGCTTCAATATCCTTAATAAGCGACTCAGGAAATGTGCGATCTGATATACGACTGATTTCATTGTAGGTCGACTGTTTGACATTCTGGTGCACAAAATACCATTGATCCGGGGAAGGAGGGGATACATCAATTTTTGTCCAATGGGCTTTATTCTCAGCAGTTTTTTGATACACAATGGCCGAATTGGCACAGGCAACGGCCACGTCGTATCCGGATCCTTTCCAGCTTTGAAAAAACAGCGTCAATGGATCTACCTGCGCCCACTGTGCAACCAATGCAATTAGTGTACTGCTGCTGCCCAGTCCCCAGTTGGTAGGGAACTCTAATATGCAGTGAACATCAGCTGCATAGGGTTGCCAATTTGGATTGATTGATTGGGCAGTATCAAGGAGTTGTTTGAGGCGCTCGGCCACCCCATCATTTGAAGTGGACAGGAGCTGTCCATCCTTACTCCATTCGCCTTTGAACCAAATGCCATCCGGGTCTTGACTGCTCCATTTTAGTCCCTGGACATAAGGGTTTACCTGCATTTTTTGTCCAAGTTTGGTGGGTAGGGCCAAAGCAGGCGCACCAAATAGAACAGCATACTCCCCGGTCAGCATGATTTTACCGGACGCAAAAAATGTTTGCATTTATTTTTTGATCATCGATTCGTAAGGAATTTGGCGCATTTCGCAAAACTTCCTGACAACAGCACTGTGAGAAACAACTTTGTCTTTGAAGTAGTTGACAAAAAACGTTTTTTCCTCATCAGTGGCTTCCAATTGGTTGAGGATATTAAAGAGGTGCATTTTCATGTGCCCTTTTTGTATCCCAGACGTGACCAAAGCGCGAAGTGCGGCAAAGTTTTGTGCCAGTCCGGAAGCGGCAATGATGCCCATTAGCTCTTCTGCCGATGGGTTGCCAAGTAATTTATGAGAGAACTTAACCATGGGGTGGAGCGAGGTTAGGCCGCCAACAACACCAACAGAAAGAGGTATTTCAATCCAAAAGCGGAAGGTGTTGTCTTTTATGCTACAGTGCGTTAAACTCGAATACTTGCCATTTTTGGATGCATGGGTGTGACCTGCTGCTTCTACTGCACGGAAGTCATTACCGGTAGCAATCACAACGGCGTCAATGCCGTTGAAAATGCCTTTGTTGTGCGTGGTGGCACGATAAGGCTCTATTTCGGCGATGCGCACAGCACGGTAAAATTTCTCGGCAAACTCTTGCGGAGATACGCCTTCCTCTTCGGTAAGGTCTTCAATCGGACAAGATACCTCGGCTCTTACCAGGCATTGGGGGGTGTAATTGGATAAAATGCGCATAACAATCTGCACCTGTTTTTCCTCTTCGCTAAAACGTGTGTCACTTGCGATGGTGTTGGTCAGTGATTCTGCTAATCGCTCCAAGCAACTGTTGATGAAGTTGGCGCCCATGCTGTCACAGGTTTGAAAGCGAACATCCAGCTGGTAGTAGTCTTCCAGCTCAGCTGTTTTGTCTACCAATGTTATGTCAGTAATACCACCACCTCGTGCGCGCATGTTGGCTGTGATGTCGTCGGTGCTGTTGATGAGGTTGACTCTGTTGTCGTTGAAAAAAGATCTGAGTTTTTCTCTGTCGCCGCTGTACATGAAGTGCACGTGGCCAATTTTTTCCGTACCCAAAATGGTGGTTTTAAATCCGCCGCGTTTCAACCAAAACTGTGCAGCTTTTGCTGCAGCAGCCACCACGGAACTCTCCTCAATGGCCATGGGAATGGTATACACTGTATCGTTGATGAGAAAATTTGGTGCCACTCCCAAAGGCAAATAGTAATTGGTAATGGTGTTCTCAATAAACTCATTGTGGAGTTTTTGGACCTTAGCGTCTTGGTGTAAGTAGCTGTTCAGTAGCTCGACAACCGATTGGTTGCCATCAAATATTTCGTTGACGATCCATTCAATTTTGGCGTCTCTGCTGAGTTTTGAAAAACCTTTGATTGGTGTGTGCATGGTAATAAAAATTGGTGCAACGACTTGTAGACCTTAATTTCGCAAGTTGATATACGAAACGCAAACGTACGGAATTTTTTTCTCGAAATAAACCTGCATTACGTTATAATTAAACCGAGGATTATCTATTTTGTTGTAGATATTCATTTTTTAGTTTTTAAATGGCAAAGGAAACAAAATGTCCGCACTGTGGCGTGTGGACCACAACCGATAACAACGAATGTGACTCTTGTGGAAAGCTTCTTCAGCCCGATAGGTCAGAAGAAATCGAGCGCATGAAGAATTTTAAGCCCTTAGATATACCTCTTCTGGAAATACCCGAAGATGACCCGTGGTATCTCAAAGCCGTAAAACATGTGATTCGAACCGGTCAGGCCATTTTTTTGGCGATTGCAAGTGTATTGGTGTATTTGGCATCGGGGGTTGCGCATTGAGAGACTAAGACTAAGACCAAGACTAAGACTAAGACTAAGACTGGACGAAACGTGAGTACATGAATAAACGCTACTATGCAGACCTGTCAAATACAGTTACTCATCACTTTCAGCAGGTTAACCGTAAACTGAAGTCATCGTCAAAATCAACGAAAAAAAATGAAACACTGCTTTTCTCCCATTTTGCCCCCGTTTTTTGATGCCACTTTGATTGTGTTTATCATTAATCAGTTGCTGGAGTCGCGGGGAATTTATATACCCTATGTACACAGTTACTTAGACGATTTGCTGGTGGTGCCCATTATGATGGGCGGAATATTGGTTTTTCAGCAACAGCTCACCTACCGCAATCCACAATACGTTTTTTCTGTTGGACACGTTGTTGTTATGGTTCTGCTGCTGTCTTGGTATTTTGAATGGTATGCGCCGGGTAGAAAAGACAATCACTATGCAGACCCCTGGGATGTGCTGGCCTATACCATTGGCGGTGTCTTTTTTTATATCTTTCAAAACAAACCGGCACTTGGTTGGGTGAGATTTTCGCGAATATTTCCGTACTTGACCATTGTATTAACCAATAGCTGTGAAACAAAGTAATATTATGGATGACGTGAAGTGGTTAAATATGACAATTGCAATGGCTACAGAAAATGTTGCTCGAGGTGGTGGCCCTTTTGCATGCATCATTGTGAAAGATGGCCGGGTAGTAGCAGAGGGTGTAAATGGCGTAGTGCCGCAATACGACCCCACAGCCCATGCGGAGGTACTAGCCATTCGCAGAGCTTGTGAACAATTAGAAAATCACCAATTGGATGACTGCGTGATCTACACCAGTTGCGAGCCCTGTCCTATGTGCTTTGGTGCCATCTACTGGGCCAGACCCAAACGCGTGGTGTTCGCAGCGACCAAAGAACAAGCTGCTAATGCGGGTTTCGACGATGCTATGATCTACAACGCTATTGCCAATAAGAATCAAGGCAACATTCCATTTGCACACGAAACCATCCCAAATGCCAATCATCCGTTTATAGAGTGGATCAATAAACAGGACAAAACGGAATACTAGTAGAGACAAGCCTTGCACTAGCCTTATTATTGATGTTTAGCCGTTTAGCTGTTGGGTTGTTTGTCATTATGTAGCCTGAAAAAATGGTTTCAGCTCAAAATTAAATGGAAAGCCTGAACCCTTCGCCTTCAGCACATAGACATTCTGTAAAAACAAATTTATGTCTACAAATTAAGTATGAAAAACAGCACTCTTTGTGTATGGCTTAAACAATTGCATCATTAAGTAAGACAGTAAAAATCCGCTAAAGAAACCCTCAAAGCCAATGACGAATCCCATGGTGACCACATTCATCTCTTGACCCCATAGTCCGCGCTCGTTAATGGCGTGGATGAAATCGGGTGAGAAGTACATAAACACTTGTAGAAATACCACTAACATCAGTGTGGCGATTAGTACGGCTTGAACACCACTGGCAATGCCTTTGAAATAGGTGTGTCTTCCTGGTTGTTTGGTGTACATATTGTGATACATCCAATACATACCCCCTAAAACGATGAGTAAATTTAGAAAGCGAAGTTCTACAAATGTTTCGAGATTAAAAATACGCATAAATATAAAGTAGGCAATCAGAGCCATCCCTATAACAAATCCGTAAATACTATTAAATCTAAGTGACATAATTAGGTTTTAATGATTAAACACAAATTGTTAACATTGTAAACCATAATAATGTTCATGAAAATGGGGTTGATTGTTGAGGTGTTTAGGGGGCATTGAGGGGTTTGTTCGTTCATAAATTGATGGGTTTTAAAAAAGCTAAAATTCAAATGGGAAAAAAATTGACTCTTTACTCGATAATTATCT
>PXCF01000014.1 GCA_003566715.1 Cryomorphaceae bacterium
TGCCGATGATTTCGCTGAGGGCAAGTTTACCCGCCAGTCCGAAGCCCACACCATAAAACAGAACGACTCCGATGATCGACTGAAATAGGTAGTTTGATAACGCTGTTTTGCCGATGGGAGAGAGCCACTTCAATGTGCGCGGGCGGTGAAAGACGACCAATGCGGTGGTTGCCATATACCCGCAGGCCATAGGGGCTACGCCTAAGGCGTAAAAGAGGTGGTTGAGAAAGTGCTTGAGGTTGCCGCTGATGGTGCCGTATTCAAACATGGCAAGTAATACGTTGAAGGGTATGCCGATGGCAAAGCCGAGTAATGCCCATTTTTTTAAGCGGGTATCGTTTTCTAGTATCCGATGGTGGATGATTTGTCGACCTACCCATATCCCCAAAACAAACATGGCCAGGATTTTAAAGAGTCGACCTTTCATGAGAATCAATCCCAGTCGCCGTACGGGAAGGTGAAGCTGCATGTCGAACCACACGGAGAGGTCTTCGGTTTGGATGCGGGCGAGGTTGTCCAACAACGGTCGGCCTCGGGCTACGCTTTCATTGGTGACGAGCGAGAGCTCATCGGCGTGCAGGTTGACGAAATCGAAAAAGGTGTAGTAATAATAGGTGTGGGTGGCGTACATAGCGAGCCAGTGCACGATGGGGAGGGCCATGAGTATGAGTGTCCATTTGAGGAGGGTGCGGTCGCTCTTGTTTTTAAAGTAAAACAAGAGAAACCCGAGGAGGGCGTACATGGTGAGGATGTCGCCGGCCCATACGAGAAACATATGAAGAAGTCCGATAACGAGTAGGGCGCTCATACGGCGGGAGAAAAAGCGTTTGAAGGCGCCGGGGGCGGGTGTTTTTTGGGTAAACGAATGGTACTGCACGGCGAAGCCTATGCCAAAGAGGATGCTGAAGATGTAGTAGAACTTGCCGCTGACGAAGACGAAGATGAGCACGTCTAAAATATGGTCGAAGGTGGCGGTGGGAAACGCTGCTTTTTGTTCGTCGGTGTAATATGCCGCACCGGAGAGGTATTTGATGTTGACGAGAATGATGAAGAATATGGCCATGCCGCGCATGATGTCGAGGTAGTCGATTCGGTTGGCATCTTTGGCGTTGGTCATGCGGTGGTGTTCTCGGGTGACTACGATATTCTTCCCCAGGCTTGTTTCTTGCCGTACTCGCGGAGGAAAAATGTGCGGACTTGTTCGTGATGGGTGAGAGCCTCGTCTTTTTCGAGTAGGCGGATGGCGGCGGCGCGGGCTTCGACGAGTAACTTGGCGTCTTTTACGAGGTCGGCCACGCGGAATTGAACCACGCCGCTTTGTCGGGTGCCGGTCATTTCGCCGGGACCGCGCAGTCGGAGGTCTACTTCGGATATTTCAAAGCCGTCGTTGGTGCGCACCATGGTTTCCATGCGGGTGCGGGCTTCGTCGCCGAGTTTGTAGCCGGTCATGAGTAGGCAGTAGCTCTGGGAGGCGCCACGGCCCACGCGACCGCGCAACTGGTGGAGCTGAGACAGGCCAAATCGCTCGGCGCTTTCGATGACCATCACGCTGGCGTTGGGGACGTTTACGCCCACTTCAATCACGGTGGTGGCCACCATGATGTGGGTGCGACCTTCGGCAAAGGCGCGCATTTCTTTTTCTTTTTCTTCGGCGGAGAGGCGGCCGTGCACCACGGATACCATGAACTCGGGCTCGGGGAAGGTGCGCTGTATGCTCTCAAAGCCGCTCATCAAATCCATGTAGTCTTGCTTGGCGGATTCCTCGATGAGGGGGTAAACGATGTACACTTGTCGGCCTTCGGCGATTTGCTGTTTTAAAAATCCGTTGACGGCCAGGCGCTTGCTTTCAAAGTAATGCTTGGTGTCGATGGGTTTTCTGCCGGGGGGCAATTCGTCGATCACGGAGACGTCGAGGTCGCCATAAAGGCTCATGGCCAATGTCCGCGGAATGGGGGTGGCGGTCATGACCAAGACGTGCGGGGGGATGCTGTTCTTCGCCCACAACTTCGATCGCTGGGCCACACCAAAGCGGTGCTGCTCGTCGATCACGGCGAGTCCGAGGTTGTGGAATTGGACTTTGTCTTCCAGTAAGGCATGGGTGCCAACGATGAAGGGAAGGGTGCCGTTTTCCAGTTTTTCGAATATCCCCACGCGTTCTTTTTTGGGGGTGCTGCCGGTGAGTAGGGCAATCTCCAGACCCATGGGTTCGAGAAATTCCTGTAGGCCGAGGTAGTGTTGTCGGGCGAGGATTTCGGTGGGCGCCATCAGGCAGCTCTGCAATCCGTTGTCGAGGGCCAGCAGCATACTTAGCAAGGCCACCATGGTTTTTCCGGAGCCGACGTCGCCCTGGAGCAGGCGGTTCATCTGCGCCCCACTGCCCATGTCGCGACGGATTTCTTTAACCACGCGTTTTTGGGCGTTGGTGAGTTCAAAAGGGAGGTGCTCTTGGTAAAAGCGGTTGAACAACTCGCCGACTTTCTCTATGCGGTGACCGCGGATTTTGGTTTTGTTGATTTGTTTTTGGCGCACCATGCCGAGTTGGACAAAGAAGAATTCTTCGAAGGCGATGCGAAAGCGCGCCCGCCGCATCATGACGTCGTCTTTGGGGAAGTGTAGATTGAAAATGGCCTGTTCCCGAGGGATGAAGCGGTACTGCTCGATGATGTCTGCGGGGAGGTTTTCGGGGATGGTGCCCTTGAATTTGGGTAGCAGCGATTGGACGAGTCGGCCAATGGCGCGACCGTTGAGGCCTTTTTGTACCAGTTTTTCGGTGCTGTGGTAGACCGGCTGCATGGTTGATTCTCCGTGCGCTTTGGCGTCTTCCACGGTTTCCATTTCCGGGTGAACGATGCTCCAGTTGCCTTGGTAGGACTGGGGTTTGCCGAAGATGATGTATTCGCTGCCGGGTTTGAGTATTTTTTTAATGGCGGCCACGGAGCGGAACCAGACCAGTTCAATGCTTTGTCGGCCATCGGTAAATCGCCCGACCAGGCGTTTACGTTTCTTACCGCTGACTTCCTCAATGCGGGTGAGGACGCCTTTTATTTGGATTTCGCCGGGGGCGGTGGGCACTTCGGCAATGGTGTAAAACCGCGATCGGTCGACGTAGCGGAAGGGAAAGTGGAAGAGCAGTTTACCAAAATTGGTGATGCCCAACTCGGTGCGGAGTAAATCGCCGCGAGAGGGCCCCACGCCTTTGAGGTATTCGATGGGGGTTTTTGCTATGTCGTCGAAGGGTTGATACAAGTTTGCTGTATGAGAGGTCAAAAATAGGGAAAGAAAATGGAGAATGTAAAATTTAGAATGGTGGTGATTAAAAATGAATGATTAATAATTATGGAGGGGGGGATGGCGTTTTGGTTTTTTTATATATGCCGGTTTTTCGGGTTATGAGTGATGAGTTTTGGGTTATGAGTGGGCGTTTTAGTTGGTATTGGCGCGGTTGATTTTTGTATATGGCCACATGTAGAGACGCAATTCATTGCGTCTTACCAAAAACTAATATTGTCCAATACCCCGCCATAACCCCTTAGGGCGGCCGTGTTTATAGTGTCCACCCGTGTCTGACGAAACCCTGTAGGGGTGGTCGTTATTGCGTGATGTTAAGTAGGTTTTTAGTGTGTGACAAATGGTTGTATGAGCCGTAAGTCTGTGTAGTCTGAGGTCTGGTTATACGTTACGTTATAAATAGTCTGTCGTTTTATATACAAGACAATGCACAGTATAAAACACGTCAATAGTCTGCATTAACCATAGCGCCAACAGACTCCCGACTCCCGCAACCTAAGACTTACCTCTGCACTTACGTCAACTCTCCCATGCGCGCGTAGTGCTCCATGCGAGCAACGCTCTCCATGTCTGCGCAGCATGCCATGCCCTCAGCCCTGCGCGTGCGAATCACACCTGAGCGGCCGTTAGGCCAACTGAGCGTGCGCAGCACTCCTGAGCCTGCCAACAAAAAACCCCAATGATCAAAAATGACCTTTGGGGTTTGAATATGGTGACGGCCATGCAGCCGACTGTCAACGAAGTTTAGGCGTTATTGTCCTCTTCTTCTTTATGGCCTATCATTTTGTGGGCCAATTTGGGATTGATTTTTTCTAGACCAACCAGGGTTAGCCAGTAACCAACGAACAGAGACAAGAAGATGATCATGGAAAAGCCCATTCCAAAAATGATGAGAAAGGCAAACCAACCTAAGGTATATGACAACATAATTTCTTTGTTTTATTTACGCGGCTAAAATACAATCGACAGTCAAATTAAACCAGAAAAAATTTGCAGTTCCGATGTCATTTTTAAAATCGATGCTTAGAGCAGTTGATAAGCATTATTTGCAGTTCAGCCTCAACTATGGCGTAATGTTGTAAATTATTTGACGGTTCTCGTTAAAAGAGCCTTCTTTCTTAACATAGTAGCCATCGTGATTGCCACCCCATCCCCAGTTCATGTGAATTTTAAAGTCGTCGGTAAAACCACTACGGCACTGATGGAAACGAGAATAACCATCGGCAACCCAGCCGTGACCGGGATAGCTTACTTCTAGTTCTCCTTTGAGATTTTCCGATTCACGGGTTTCATTTCCCCTCATGTATACAGGTTGGTTGTCTTTGATGTCATTAAGTATAACGGTGTAGTCACTCAACCCATTTACATCTCGCTGTGTGCCGCTAAAACTAAAATCATTTGTTATGGTATTAAACGCTCTTGCGTAGTTTGTTCCGGAACCAGTACAACTGTAATTCATAAGAAGAAAAATTCCGAGATCCTCCATGAGTTCAGGGATATCTCCGTGATTGTTTTGGTTTACACCGGTTAAAGGCATATTAGCCCAATCAAGAGACTTCGCATTTCCTTGGTTGCCCCCTGTCGAGCCAATCATATAGGCGCCTCCCCATGTCTTGTCTGCATGGTACTTCAAAATTTGGGCAATGGCAGTTGCAACACATCCTACTGGTGGACGATTACAGCGAACCGTACAGCTGTCTGCTAAAAACAAATTGTACCCACAACCTTGACTCCATTCTGTATCCAATAGAATCTTCTTTTCAACATATTCACCGAAGTCAATGCTGCCATCTTCACAGGTTAGCAGTTCGAGAAAATCAATATTGAATTGGGTGTCAAGAATGCGCTCCCACATTGAAGATATTCTGTCACTTGCTGATGTTTTTTCTTTGCGTACTTCTAATATAATAGCTGCATAATCTTCCAGCCAATCTACCAATCCCGGTGGTAAAGACATTTTATCTTCAATGGGAAAATGGTTGTGCTTAGAATATGCCATTACAGGCTCAACACGCTTGTCGCCAGAGATTATTGCAAATCCGCCATTGTCATAGTTAACAACGTAAAAAAGTGGATCACTATGCCTTCCGGTTATTTCTTCAATGGTTGAAACACTTTTTTGTGTTGTGTAATCGTCTTTGTTTAGTCTAAAACTGGCGGTGTCGCTTCTATCTGTGTCTGGAAATAAAAGGTTCTCAGCCACGCGTTGCGCATCTTGTTTACTTACGAAGTTTTCTTCACTTTCAGATAAGTCATCCGGCTCACATGATTGGTTTAGTCCAATTATGAGAATTGTGAACAGAGTAATTTTGAGGTAGTGGATTGATTTTTTCATGATAAATGGTTTGTTTGCGCAATAGTACGAATTATTTTTGCGACAAAAAAATAATTAAAAATCAATTCATTGAAATTTTTTTTGAAAGGGGGCGCGAGTGGTTTTTGGCGGTTTGAGGGGTGTGCAGAGATGATGTAAGGCTACGTGAAAGGCGTGCCCCTACCGGACAATGGTGTCCCATTTTTTGAATAATTGTTCCTGCCAGTTGGCCATGTCCACAGGTTTGCCGTCGATGTAGGCGCTTTCAATGTGCATACTGCTCATGTCGAGGGCGTCGCCGGTGCTGATGAAGAAGGTGGCGGATTTCCCGGGTTCGAGGGTGCCGTATCGTTGGTCGATACCAAGGATTTTGGCGGTGTTGCCGCTGATGGTGGCAACAGCCATTTCGTAGTCCAAACCATAGGTGACGGCTGTACCCGCCATGAAGGGCAGGTTGCGGTTGCCCATCACGGGCATGCGGCCCATGTTGCTCAGACCTACGGTGACGCCGGCGTTGACGAGTAGGGCGGGGGTCTTGAATGGTAAATCTACGGGATCGTCGCTGTGCATGGGGAGCTCGTGGGGTCTGCTGAGCAGTACCGGCACGTCTTCGGCCACGAGGTATTCGCTGATGAGATGCGCGTCCATGGCGCCTACCAAGACGGGATAGGAAACCCCGCGGCGCTTGAGTTCGTCGATGGCCTCAACCATGGCGCCGGGCTTGTTGGTGTAAATGTACACGCGTTTGTCTCCCCCAAAAATGCCGTTGAAGGCTTCCAACTTGAGGTTGATGGGTTGGCGCTTGCCGTTGAGATAGGCTTTGGCGTCGTCGAGGGTTTCGAGAATATGCTGAACTTGTTTGCTGTACTTGTCGTTGGCCACCAATTTTCGCTTTTTGCGGTCGAAGCGCATGGGGTTGGGCCAGTGCACGTGCATGCCGTCGTCCATGCGGATGGCCGCTTCTTCCCAGTTGCGGGCTTGCATGCGCATCACCGATGACATACCGGAAAAGACCCCTGTTTGTGGTGTGCTTTGCGAAATGAGAATGCCGTTGTAAATCAGAGTGGGTAGTATGCGGGAGTCGGTATTGAAGGCGATGCCCGCTCGTGCATTGGGATTGTCGTTGCCCACTTCGCGGAAGTCGACGGTGGCGCGAACGGCTTCCACTTCGACCAGTCCGGTGGCGGTGGCGGGTGCAATAAACCCGGGATAAAGGTGCTTACCGCTGAGGTCAACGGTTTGATCGGCTTGTTTGCTTGGCGTTTCGTTGGCCGCACCAACCCAAAGGATGTCCCCGTTTTCTACCAACATTTGTCCGTTTTCTATGCCGCTGCCATTGCCGATGTGGATGTGGGCGTTGGTGTATAGGGTGGACTGTGCAAACAGCCAACCGCCAATCAGGGTACAAATTGCAGTTAATCTATTTCTCATGATAGTGGATTTCTTCAAGGGTGTCACAGTGGTATTCGTTGTCAATATCGGCTTCGGGCTCAGCGAGTTTGGCGCCATCGCCGGCTGCTTTGCGTGCTTTGTCAATGAGTCGGCTGCGCTCGCGGCGCATGGCTTCTACCTCGAGTTCGTGTTGGTCGCGGTCGAAGTACAGACGCCCGTCTACAAAGGTTTTTTCTGCTTTGGCGTAAATCGATAAGGGGTGATTGCTCCACAGCACTACGTCGGCGTCGTAACCTTTGGATACGCGTCCCATGCGGTGATCGAGGTGAAGCATTTTCGCGGGATTGAGGGTGACGGTTTTCAGGGCTTCCACTTCGTCTTCCCCACCGTAGCGCAGCATTTTACCGGCTTCTTGATTGAGACGGCGGCCCATCTCGGCATCGTCGGAGTTGATGGCGGTGGTCACGCCGGCTTTGGCCATGGCCGCGGCGTTGAAGGGAATGGCTTCGTTGACTTCCATCTTATACGCCCACCAGTCGGAAAAGGTACTGCCGGCGGCGCCGTGTTTACGCATTTTGTCGGCCACTTTGTAACCCTCCATCACGTGGGTAAAGGTGTTGATTTTAAAACCCATGCTGTCGGCCACCTTCATGAGCATGTTGATCTCCGACTGAATGTAGGAGTGACAGGAAATGTGGCGGTCGCTGCGGAGAATCTCGGCCAGGGCTTCGAGTTCCAAATCAATGCGTTTGTTTTTGTCTTTGTCGGCGGCATACACCTGAGCGCGGTGAAAGTGCTCGTAAAGCACCTGCTCTACACCCATGCGACTTTGCGGGTAGCGCACGTTCATGCGCTCTCCCCAGTTGGATTGCTTGACGTTTTCTCCGAGGGCAAATTTGATGAATCCGGGTGCGCCGTCGATCTTCATGTCCTCGGCGGAAGCACCCCAGCGCAATTTCACGATGGCCGATTGTCCACCGATGGTATTGGCCGATCCATGTAACAACTGCGAGGCCGTGGTGCCGCCCGACAGCTGACGATATATGTTGATGTCCTCCGAATTGATGACGTCGCCGATGCGTACTTCTGAACTAATGGACGAACCAGACTCGTTGACCCCACGGGAAATGGCGATGTGACTGTGTTCGTCGAACATGCCGGG
Source organism: Cryomorphaceae bacterium (assembly GCA_003566715.1). Lineage (GTDB taxonomy): Bacteria > Bacteroidota > Bacteroidia > Flavobacteriales > Schleiferiaceae > CSBr16-58. The sequence continues at coordinate 8,157 of PXCF01000014.1, forward strand.
CGTGAGGTGTTTGTTGGTGCCGTCAATTTCCGTGGCGCCTTTGGGTGCGCGTAGATCCTTGCCCACGGCTTTGATGCGGCCTTTTTCCAAGAGTACGTCACATTCTTCACATACGGGATGCTCGTCTTCCAGAGTCCAAACGGTGGCGTTTCTGATGAGGTAGCTGCGCACTTCCGGTTGTTCGGTTTTGCCAAAGGCTTGGAATGGTCGCCACATGACTTCACGGAAATTGAAATCGTCGTGGATGTGGGGAACGCTGTCGGTCACGTCTTTTTCACTGGCGGTTAAAAGGGCAATGTCTACGGGCTGTAAAGAGGTGCCGGCTTCTGGTCTCCAAATGTGGCCTTTGTCGAGCGTGTGCTGTCCGCGGATATTCGCCTGTAGTACGCTGTGGACGTCGTTGAGACGGTATTGCACGCTGATTTGATTGCCTTTGCGACTGTACTTTCCTTTGATTACGGTACTGTCTGCAGTCACTAAGGTAAAGGCGTTTTTCTTGTCCAGCGAAAGGGTGTCGCTGTCGCCAATCAAATAGTGACCATCCACGTCAAACTCTCCGGGGTCTTTGATTTTGTGGCGCACGCCCAGAACCCAGTGCTCATACACTTGGTTGTTTGCGGCAGTCAGACTGTCACGAACAACAAAGAAGTTGGCTGCCATGCCTTTTTTGAGTTGGCCGTATTCCTTTTCTACACCAATCAATGCGGCGGGTGCACTGGTCAACGCGGTGAGGATGTCGTCGTTGGATAGGCCCGTTTTTCGCAGGCGGTGCAGGGCGTCAAATGGCTTGTCGGTATCTTTTAGGGTGAAGGCAAAGGGGATCTTGTTTTCTTGAAGAATGCGCGCATTGTAGGGGGCGAGTTCCCAGTGCTTGAGATCTCTCAGCCCCACTTCACGCATCATAAAGGGATCGCTGACGTTGGGTACATCCGGGAAGTTGATGGGCACGACAAACGTAGCCTTGGTTTCCGCGATGGCGTCGATGTGTTGGTATTCGTCGCCATTGCCCAGGATGATGAAGTTTTCGTCAAATTCTCGTCCCATGCGAATGGCACGTATGGCCGATAACTTGTCGGGAACGGCAAAAAAGCCCGGCAGTTGGCGTTGGTTTTTCATGGCCTCGAGGTGGAGGTGGCGCGCACTCAGCGAGGTTTGCTTCTCGTACCACTGCAGGTCGTAATACGTTTGGCGCAGCAATGCAATGGCGCCCATTTGCGAACTCGGATACTGCTGGGTGCTGCTGCCTTTGTCGAAGGACATAAAACGAGCGGCACGTTCTTTCAACACGGTGTATTGTTCGTCCAAATCGGCCAGAGCGACCAAACTGCCCGTTCCGCGGTAGATGCCGTCTTCATGGTGGCTAAGCACCACGCCTATGCCTTTATCGCGCATCTTTTTTGCGGCTTCGGCGTCGTTGCGGTAGAGGTCAACCGCGTCGATGTTGGCGCGGATGGCGCGGTTCCAGCCGAAGGCGCTCTTGCCGTCTTGGCGTTCGTATTCCGGACCGTCGCTGTTTTTGCTGTGCGACTTTTTCTCCAAGCCGTAACTTCCGTGAAGTTCAATAAAGGATGGGTAGATGTATTTGCCTTGATAATCAATGACCACCGCGTCGTCGGGGATGCGGATATCATTGCCGATGGCGGTTACTTGGCCGTTGTTAATCAGCATGCTGTTGGCCGTGGCTCCGGCTTCGGGGGTGATTACAGCGTTGGTGATGGCGTAGGTGATTTGCCGGCGGTCGTCGCGGATGCCTTCACGCTGGTGCAGCGATTGGGCCGAAGCCCATTGGGCGAATATCAAAGATGCCGTCAACAGTAGATTCTTCCTCATGAAAAAATTTTTTGTAAAAATAGAAACGCAGCGGTTAGTAACAAGTTCCATTTTTTACATTTGTGCAATGCTTACCAGACTAGATATTCGCAATTTTGCCCTGATCGACCAATTGGAATTGGATTGGAATCATGGGCTCACGGTGATCACCGGAGAAACCGGTTCAGGAAAATCCATCATGCTGGGCGCGTTGGGATTGATTCTGGGAAAGCGCGCGGATTTACAAGCAGTGAAAGACGCGGGTAAGAAGTGTGTGGTGGAAGGTCATTTTTCCCTAGAGGAAGGCGCATTTGCCGAGGTATTCGCGCAGATCGACCAACCCTTCGATACCTATACCATTTTGCGTCGGGAAATTTTGCCGGGTGGAAAGTCCAGGGCCTTTATCAATGACGTACCGGCCACGCTGGAACAGATGAAATTTTTGGGGTCACAGCTCATTGATATCCATTCGCAGCACGACACCCGTTTATTGACCCACCCGGATTATCAGTTGACATTGATCGACCTCTACGGCGGGCACCAATCGGCGCTCAAGGCTTGTGCGACGGCCGTTGCCCATTGGCACGAAAAGAAAAAGGCGCTGCACGAATTGCACGAAACCTATGGTGGGAATGAAGACCGCGATTATGTCGAGTTTTTGCTGCAAGAATTGGAAGAATTAAAACCTACGTCCGGAGAACTCGCCGCCTTGGAAGAGGAGTGGCGCGCGCTCGATAGCGTGGCGGAGATTAAGGCCGCCGCCGGAGGTTTGTCGGAGCTGCTGGAAGGCGAGGAGATGGGCATGCTCGAGCAATTGCGCAAGGCCGTTGCCGAGTTGTCGCCACTGCAAGACATCAGCAAGGAAGCCAAGGAACTGTACGATCGCGCACAGTCGGCATATATCGAGTTAAAAGACATCAGCGACGAGTCCTACCGCTACGCCGAATCGGTGGAGCACGATCCGCAGCGCATACAGCTGTTGGAGGAGCGCATCAATAAAATCAATCAGCTGGCGCAAAAGCACAAATGCGAAGCCGATGAACTGCCGGAAGTGTGGGAAGCACTCGCAGAAAAGGTGCGCCGCATCGACGCCTTTGCTGACGAAGCCAAGGCCGCAGAAGTCGCGGTGGTACAGGCGTTAAAAGAAGCGGAAGAAACGGCGAAGGCCTTGCGGAAGGCGCGTTTGCAAAGCATTCCCAAGTTGGAGAAAACCATCAATCAGCAGCTGGTCGACCTGAACTTTTCCGGGGCGACCTTTTGCATACAATTGGACGAAAGCGAATTGAGTACTTCGGGCATCGACAAACCGGCTTGGTTGTTTTCCGCCAATCCCGGTCACCTCGCCAAGCCACTGGAAAAGGTCGCCTCCGGTGGGGAGTTGTCGCGCATCATGCTGGCACTGAAATCTGCCTTGGCCGATACCCGCGGACTGCCCACGCTGATATTCGACGAAATCGACACCGGAATTAGCGGACAAACGGCCGCTAAGGTGGCGGGATTGCTGCGCGCCATGAGCAAAAACGTGCAGTTGGTGGCGATTACCCACTTGCCGCAGATAGCTGCTGCCGGACAAATGCATTTCCGGGTGGAAAAAGACCAGCGCTCGGGCAGCACCTTCACGGTGGTCAGCGCATTAAACAACACAGATCGCACCGAAGAAATCGCGCGTATGTTGAGTGGGGATAAGGTCACCGATGTGTCGCGCGAAGCCGCTAACGAATTGTTGGGCGAATCGTCGTAGGGGCGATTTCAATACGCCCCTATGACCCAATGTTGATTAATGCAACAACCACATTCCCCAAAAACAATCCACCCCCGGGAAAGTTATCTTTGTATTATCCATGAATGCATTCATCGACCTTTTTCAGGCATTAGACGAAACGACGAAAACGAACGATAAGTTGCGGGCGTTGGTGCATTTCTTTGCGCTGGCCGATGATGCCGATAAGGTTTGGGCGGTGGCTTTGCTCAGCGGTAAGCGGCCTAAGAAAATTGTGCGCTCCGCAGATTTGCGCATGTGGTGTGCGGAAGTAGCCGATGTTCCCTTGTGGTTGTTGGAGGAGAGTTACCACATCGTGGGTGATTTGGCGGAAACCTTGGCCCGTTTGTCACCGCCACCAAAGCAAGTGGCGCCATCGTCGCTGTCGGGATGGATGGCGCAAATCATCGCCCTGCAAGACCAGCCCACAGAAGCGCGCAAGGCCTTTATTTTAGATGCATGGTCGGGTTTGGATGAATTTGGTCGTTTTGTGTTTAATAAAATTCTGATGGGCGGTTTCCGCATTGGCGTGTCACAGCGACTGATGACGCGGGCGTTGTCGCAATACGCGGAGGTTGATATATCGCTAATGGCGCACCGCTTGATGGGGAAGTGGGACCCTGTCCATACCACTTGGGAGAGTTTGATCAAGCCCAACGACGACATGGCCGATTTATCGCGGCCGTATCCCTTTTGTTTGGCCTATCCCTTGGAAACTTCCCCGGAGGAGTTGGGCGATTTTCAGCAATTTCGCGTGGAGTGGAAATGGGATGGCATCCGGGCGCAGTTGATTCGCAGAAACGAGGAGGTATTTATTTGGTCGAGGGGAGAGGAGCTGTCGACGGATCAATTTCCCGAGATAGAGGCGGCCGCCCACGAGCTTGGTCTGAAAGGGGTATGGGACGGCGAAATATTGGTGTTCCGCGACGGGGAGGTGCAGTCCTTTGGCGATTTACAAAAGCGCTTGGGACGGAAGAAAGTGGGCCCCAAAATCATGCAGTCCTATCCCGTGGTGTTTCGCGCCTACGACCTGATGGAATACGACGGGGAAGACCTGCGCAGTCAACCCTTGCGCAGTCGATTGGCGAGGTTGTCGCATTCGCTGCCAACGGAGGGCTTGATTCATATCAGTCAGCCACCGGAGATTGGCACCTGGGAAGAAGCCAAGGCGCTGCGAGAGACGTCACGTGCTCATCGCGCCGAGGGCTTTATGATCAAGCCGCTAGACGCCCCATACGAAGGCGGAAGAAAACGCGGCATATGGTGGAAGTGGAAAGTCGATCCCTTGACGATCGACGCGGTGATGATTTACGCCATGCGCGGTCACGGTCGCCGGGCCAATTTGTACACTGATTACACCTTTGCGGTGAGAGACGGCGACGGATTGGTGCCGGTATGTAAGGCCTATAGTGGCCTCACCGATGAAGAGATCCGAGAAGTTGACCGATTCGTCAAGGCCAATACCCAAGAGCGATTCGGTCCCGTCCGCAGCGTAAACCCGGAATTGGTGTTTGAAATCGCCTTCGAAGGCATTCGTTTATCCAGTCGCCATAAATCAGGTGTGGCCATGCGTTTCCCCAGAATTGCGCGTTGGCGTAAGGATAAGCCCGTGGAGGAGATTGATACCCTTAATGATGTGAAGGGGTTGATTTATGATGGGTGATGAGTTACGAATTTTTAATTATGTGTTTTTGATTTTATCTACATTTTTGAAACATCATTGTAATGTCCAATGGGTTTTGTTGTTATATGGTATTTTGAAAAATGATATTGAGATGAAAATTACACTAAAGATTGAGGAGTCTAAAATCGAATTATTTATGAGATTGATTAAAGGGCTTGAATTCGTTGAATTGGTCAAAGATGAAAGTGATATTCCTTTATGGCAACAAGAAGAAATTGATAAACGGTTAAAGGATTTAGAGCAAAATCCTTAAAGCGCAATTGATTTTAATCAAATGGTTAAGGATATTGAAGAAAAATATGGGTTATAGAATTATAACAACAGCTAAAACAAGACGAGATATTGATTTAGCTGTCCATTTTTATTCAGACATAAATAAAAAGCTTGCTAAAGATTTTTATTGAAGATTTAAAAAAGCAATATGCTTATATTCAACGCAATCCTAAAAAGATTCAAATTCGCTATAAAAATGTTAGGGTCTCTTTTTTAAAAAAGTTTCCATACGTTATTCATTAAAGACTAGTTGATAAGACTATTACAATTATTGCCTTATTTCATACTAGTCAAAATTCAGATAACTGGATAAGAAGATAGCAACTAGCTCCTCACACATGCAGTCCAGAAACAGCCATCAGACTTTATAAACAGCCGCTACTTCAACTCATCAATCAATCGCGTCAACTCATCCAATCTCGGTGTGATGATGATCTCCGTGCGGCGGTTTTTGGCTTTGTTTTCGGGGGTGTCGTTTTCTTCCAATGGTCTGTATTCGCTTCTTCCGGCAGCGGTTAGGCGGGCAGGGTCTACGTCTTGATTTTTGGTGAGTTCGCGAATGATGGAGGTGGCGCGCATCACGCTGAGATCCCAGTTGTCTTTTACCTGTCCGCGACCACGGTAGGCATCGGCGTCGGTGTGACCTTCGACCAATACTTCTAAATCGGCATTTTCGGCCAAGACTTCAGCCAGTGATTTTAACGCGCTTTCACCATCGGTGTCGAGATCCCAACTGGCGGATTTAAAGAGCAGGGCGTTTTCTAAAGTCACGTACACTTTGCCGTCGCGCAAGTCAACGCTTAGTCCTTTGCCTTCAAAGTTGAGTAAGGCTTCAGAAATACGATCTCTCACGGCCGTCATTAACGAATCTTTTTGCGATAGACGACTTTCCAGCTCCTCGATCTGCTTTTCACGTTGGCTTAAGCTGCTGCGCATTTGCTCAATTCTTGTTCGTTCCAATTGAAGTGAATCTTCACGTGAAGCCAATTCGTCTTGAGCGCGTTGCAGTTTGTTGAGCAATGCGCGATTCTCTGCCGTGCTTCGCTGTAACAGCGATTTATTGTTTTCTAAGAGAAAATCGTACGAGCGACTCAATTCCGAAAAGTCTTGGTCCAGTTTATTCAGCTTTTGGCGCATATCGGCGCTGTCGCTCATTAATCGATCGTGGTTGTCGTACAATTGCTTGAACTGCGTTTTTAATTCGCGGTAATCGGCTTCTAAGGCATTGTGTTGTTTGGTCAGCGTATCAAAGCGCGCTTCCAAGTTGTCGTAGTCGTTTTGCAGTTCTTTGTGTATGCGTGAAGAAACGCAGGAAGAAAAGACGGTTCCCAAAAGGATGGCAATGATGATAATGCGTGACATAGGCGTAATGTTTTTACAAAAGTGCAAAATATTCCGCTTGAAAATGATGCACTACTAAAAAATTGTTGCACTTGGATTGTTAAAAACCTTGTTGGGTATGCCACTGCAAAAGTCGTTCAGAATCAACGCGGTGACTGCCTTCGTATTCGATGATTTCTACCGATTTACCGCGGTCTTGCAGTTGTTGATACATGGCGTCGTGCTGTGGCGTGCGGTAGGGGTCTTTGTTTCCTACAAACACGGTAATGGGGGTGGATGCACAGATGTCGTCCCATGCCAATGGATTCATGTCCGGAGGAACAACACCAGCCCAAAGAACCAGGTGAGCGGGTTTGATGTGGGCTTGGGTGACCCAGCGACAAATGGTGGCTACGCCTTGGGAAAAACCAAAAGCAATCAGTGGCTTGTCGGCTTGAAATGCCGCGAAGAGTTTGTTGAGATAAGCCAGATAGTCTTGGATGTCGGTTTCTCTTTCTTCTTTGGTCATCCAACTGGCCCCTACGCGCCCACCGTTGCCTTCGAGGTAAAATCGGTGCAGACCTTCAGGGATGAGGAGCTGACAATCTTCGGGAAGTGCGCTGAACTTTTTGGCAAAATAGGTCGACAACATCCCGTAACCGTGCGCAATCATCCACGTACTATTGGGGTTTTCGATGGAACGATGGTGGAAACGCGCTGTTTTTTCTACGGTGATGTGTTTGCTTTCAAAATCCGGCATGGCTCAAAATCATTCCTCTAAGAGGTATTTCTGCCATAACTTGTCGATGAAGGTTTCTAACTTAAGCAGTTTTTCTGGCGCTTCCCAGCGGTTGGTGATTGTTTTGTGTTTCTTATCGGAGATTCGTACTTCTGTAATGGCCGAAGGCACATCGCTGATGGGGCCGTCGTACTCGTCTTCTAGTGAGAAAAACGCACTTTCGGCAATGGCTAGCTGCAAGGCTTTCCAGTCGTCTTCACTAATGGTAGCGGTTAATTTGCCTTTGGGCTTGGCAAATGCCTTTCCCGTGTAGACCAATGTGCGATCGCCTTTGATGGTGACTTCGTAAACCGGACAAGTACCAAAGCCCTCGGTGCGCTCCAAGCGAACATATGCTTCTTCACCCGCCTTGTCGAATGATTTCATCAATCGCGCTTGCTGAGTGGCGCAGCTAAAAAGACTTAGTGTCAATCCTAAAACGACAAGCCATTGTGAAATCTTTCTCATGCTATTTTTTCTTATTGTTTTTCTTCTGTCCGGGCACTTGTTGTCCTCGTTCCTTGGCCATTTCCTCCATGCGCTGCTGGAATTTTGATTTCTTTTTAGGCTTCTTTTTGTTTTCCTCAATTTTGGCCAAGATTTTTTCATCGTTAATGATTCCGCGGATAGCAAACTGCTGTCCAAAGGTAATCAAGTTGGCAACAAAATAGTAGTAACTCAATCCGGCAGCAAAGTTGTTAAATACACCCAAGAACACCACCGGCATCAAGTACATGATGTATTTCATCTGCGGGTATTGGGAGTTGCTGCCCGTTAACTGCTGATTCATGTAGGTGTACATGATGGTGGTCACGGTCATCAGTAGGGTAAACAAACTCACGTGATCGCCATAAAAAGGAATGGAGAACGGTAGGTTGTAGATAGAGTCGTAACTCGACAAGTCATTGGCCCATAGGAAAGATTGGTGTCGAAGTTCAATAGAAGCCGGGAAAAACTGGAACACGGCAAAAAGTATGGGCATTTGAAAGAGCATAGGAATACAACCGCCAAGTGGGTTGACACCCGCTTGCTGATACAGCTTCATGGTGGCCTGCTGCTTCTTCATTGCGTCTTTGTCCTTGTACTTCTCGTTGATGGCGTCGATTTCCGGTTTCAGTACACGCATCTTCGCCATGGAGCGGTAAGAGCCGTAGGTGAGCGGGAACAACACCAACTTAATCATCAAGGTCATCAATAAAATGATGATACCGTAGTTGAGACCGTAGGTTTCTAACCAGCTAAAGATGTTGATGATTACCCCGCGGTTGATCCAGCCAAAAATGCCCCATCCAAGCGGGACGACTTTTTCGTAACCGTGGCCGTATGATTTCAGGCGCTTAAAGCGGTTGGGGCCGGAGTAGAGGTGAAGAGGAAGGTCGAGGTTGCCGCTGTTGCGAATGCGCACATTGGCGGTCATATTTTTGGTCACCTCCGAGCGACCTTCCTTGGCACTGGTTTCAAGCGTGGCCGTGGGAAACTGTCCGTCTACGCGAACAATGGTAGAGAAAAACTGCTGTTTGAAGGCAAACCAGTTGATGTTTTCCTTTTCCTTGATTTGGTCGCGTGTTTCCGACAAGCGATCAGACTTGTCGTTATCGGCAAAGTGGTAGTAAATGGTGGTTTTGTTGGTCTCGTACTCGTCGTTCTTTTCGTGACGCAAGGCTTGAAGCGTCCAAAACATCGACGGGTCGGTGACGTCGAAATCAGTTTGAATGCGCAGATCGGTTTCGTATTCGCCAGGCCGTAAATGGTAGGTAATAAAAACATTCCCCTTGTTTGTGGTCGCTTGCAGTTTGAGCTTTTCACGGCTTTCTTCGATCGCTTTGAAGTTGAGATCCGACGTTTGCAGGTTGTTGCCCAGGTCTAGGTTGAATCGGAAGTTGCCACCTTTTGCAAGGTAAAGTGGGGCAGGTTCGTCTTGCTCAAAACGTTCAAAGGTTTGAAATTCTTTCAGCCAAAGTTCCTGTGGACGTGCGCCTTTAGAGCGTACGGTTATACGTACTTTGTCGTTTTCCAAAACGAAATTCTTTATCGGAACGGCTGTGGTATCGACTTGTTCGGTTTGCGCCACGGCACTGTCTATTTCGGCAGAAACATCGGCGACGTCATCGCTTTCACCTTGACGCATTTCCTTTTCTTCCGTAGCAGCCGGTGTTTGAACCGGATTGGTGGTTTCGGGTGCTTCTTGCCAGAAGAAGTAGATCATGATTAAACCGATAAGGAAGAATCCTATGATGCTATTGATGTCGGTTTTTTTATTCATTGACGTTGCATTGATTGTGATTAAGCAAAAGCCTAAATGTTATATTTTTAATTTCGCGTATTCAACAGCAGCACCGACAAACGACACAAACAGAGGGTGTGGATTGGCAACGGTGCTTTTGTACTCCGGGTGGAATTGTACGCCAACAAACCACGGATGCTCGGGGATTTCTACAATCTCAACCAAATTGGTTTCGGGGTTAAAACCGGTCGGAATCATGCCCGCGGCTTTGTAGTCTTCTAGGTAGGCGTTGTTGTACTCGAAGCGGTGACGGTGGCGTTCAGAGATCATGGGGCGACGGTAAATACTGTGCGCCAGTGATCCTTCGGTGAGCTTACAGTCGTAGGCCCCCAAACGCATGGTGCCGCCCATATCGATTATGTCTTTTTGACTCTCCATCAAATGGATAACCGGGTCGGGTGTCTTAGGGTTTATTTCGGAGGAGTTGGCTTCCGGTTTGTTGAGCACGTTGCGCGCAAATTCAATTACGGCGCACTGCATGCCCAAACATATTCCTAAAAACGGAATCTTGTTTTCACGTGCATAACACACCGCGTGCAGTTTTCCTTCAAATCCGCGCTCTCCAAATCCCGGTGCTACGAGGATGCCATCGAGGTGTGATAGGTCTTTTGCAATGTCTTCTACGTTGAGGTTTTCTGAGTGAATCCACTCAACGTTGACCTTGCATTCGTTGGCTGCACCAGCATGTATAAAGGCTTCCGCGATGGATTTGTAAGCGTCTTTCAGCTCAACGTATTTTCCGATGAGTCCAATTTTAACTTCAGAAGAAGGAAAACGCAATTTGTATAAGAAGTCTTTCCAACGTGTGAGGTCGGCCTTGCCTTCATGCGGCAACTTCAGTCTTTTCAAGACAATCTCGTCCAATTTTTCGTTGCGCATCAACATGGGCACGGCATAGATGGTCTCCGCGTCAAGCGATTCTACAACGGCTTCTTTCTTTACGTTACAAAACAGTGCCAATTTACGCTTGATGTCTTCACCGATGGGGTGTTCCGAGCGACAAACCAATACATCGGGTTGTACACCACTTTCTTGCAGCATTTTCACCGAGTGTTGGGTGGGTTTGGTCTTTAACTCTCCGGCAGCGGCCAAGAAGGGTACCAGTGTAAGATGTACCACCATACAGTCATCAGGCATTTCCCATTTAAACTGACGAACAGCTTCTACGTAGGGAAGAGCTTCAATATCGCCAACCGTCCCGCCAAGCTCGGTGATGACTACTTCAAATTCACCTGATTGTCCAAGCAACTTCATGCGGCGTTTGATCTCATCGGTGATGTGCGGAATAACCTGTACGGTTTTTCCAAGATAGTCTCCACGGCGTTCTTTATCAATCACCGACTGGTAAATGCGTCCAGTGGTAACGTTGTTATCTTGAGACGTAGGACGATTGAGAAAGCGCTCGTAGTGTCCTAGGTCGAGATCGGTTTCCGCCCCGTCGTTGGTCACATAACATTCTCCGTGCTCGTAGGGATTGAGCGTGCCCGGGTCGATGTTGATGTAGGGGTCAAACTTTTGAATGGTTACGGAGTAGCCGCGAGATTGTAACAGTGTAGCCAAGGACGCGGATATGATGCCTTTTCCTAGAGAAGAGGTCACACCGCCGGTTACGAAGATGTATTTAGTGGCGCTCATTGTTTATATGTAAGTGTCTGTCTATAAAGTCCGATTGCTGCGTTATGCTCAATTGAAAATTCGGTCATTTACCTTTGTAAACTCCCTGTTTCCCCCCGATAGCTATCGGGGCCGCAAGCCTTGCACTCGAACTTTCTAGCTCAGCCACTTTAACTTTATGGTTAAGCTAATAATTTCGCCGCAAAGCTACTAATTAATGTGGAGGTATGGGGTGCTTTTTTTATAGGTAAAATGCATGTTAGTTTTCAGAAATGCAGGTTTGTTACAAACATAGTTACACATATTAGCAATTGGTCTATTACCCCGATTTATCTTTGCCCCCATGTCAAGAAAACGCAAACCAACCATCCACGATTTGGATATTGTAGGTGCCGGCGCCAAGGGAAAAGCCATTGCGCGATTGCCGGAAGGGAAAACAGTACTGGTAGAAGGTGCCGTACCCGGAGATAAGGCAAAAGTCAAGGTGTTTAAGCACAAAAAAGCTTATGCCGAGGGTCGAGCCATTGAAATACTTTCGTATTCTCCCGATAGGGTAGAACCTGAATGCAAGCACTTTCACCACTGTGGTGGCTGTAAGTGGCAGCACTTGAGTTACGATGCTCAGTTGACGCACAAAGCCAATGAGGTTACCCAAAACCTCAGTCGCATTGGCCACCTCAAACTGCCCGATGCGCAGCCTATATTACCCTCGCCTTCGCCGTACTACTACCGGAATAAAATGGAGTACAGTTTCTCTACCCATCGCTGGTTGACCGACGAGGAGGTGCAGTCGGATGAAACCATCAGTGCCCGCAATGCGCTTGGTTTTCACGCCCCGGGTAGGTGGGACAGGGTCATTGACATCACCCATTGTCATTTACAGCCCGAGCCGTCGAACCGCATTCGCAACTGGATGCGCGCGTACGCCGCGGAACACAGCCTCAGTTTTTACCATCCTTACGACAAGGTTGGCGCGTTGCGTTCGCTGTTGATTCGCACGGCACAGTCTGGAGAAGTGATGGTGTTGTTGCAATTTGGTCCGGCCGATGGTGTCGATTACCTCAAGGTGATGAACGACCTGCAAGCGGCCTTCCCGGAAATAACCACGGCCTTGTACACGGTTAACCACAAAGGCAACGAGTCTTTGTATGATCAAGATATTCAGGTGGTAAGCGGGCCGGGGTATATCAAAGAAGTCATGAAAGGCTATCGCGAAAACGACCCGGAGTTGACTTTCCATATTGGTCCGAAGACCTTTTACCAAACCAATGCCTTGCAAGCCGAGGCGCTATACCGCGTGGCCTTAGATTTTCTCAATCCCCAAAGCGATGAGTTGCTTTATGACCTTTACACCGGCGTAGGGACGATTGCCTTGTACGCCGCCCGTTCCGTCAAACACGTTGTGGGTGTAGAGTTGGTGGAAGATTCCATCATCAGCGCCAAGGAAAATGCCGTGCGCAACAACATTGAAAACGCCACCTTTTTCTCCGGCGATATGCGCGAGGTTCTCAACGAATCATTCATTCGCACCCACGGCAAACCCGATATTTTGATGGTTGACCCACCGAGAGAGGGCATGCATCCATCCGTGGTAAAAACAATCCTCGACATCATGCCCAAGCGTTGGGTATACGTCAGTTGCAACAGCGCAACCCAAGCTCGCGATCTCGCATTGATGAGCGAACACTACGAGGTGGAAACCTATCGCCCCGTGGATATGTTTCCGCACACGCATCATGTTGAGAATGTAATGCTATTAAAATGTAGAATGTAGAATTGGGCGAATGGTGGTAAAAGCGCTTTGATTTTTGATTTGTGTTTGGTATCAGCGATTTAATGTTCTTTACATGCCATTTCACTGGTTATGAGTTATGAGTGATGGGTTATGCGTGTTTGGCGATACGCGATTATTGGACTTCCAAATGCCCAATGCCCGCAAAAATGCCCACTCATCACTCAAAACCCATCACCCAAAATGCGACATTTAAAAAGAACAAACACACCCATCACCCTAAAAATTCTTCATTTTTCATTCTCAATTCTAAACCACCCTCAACCCCAGCTTGTGCTTCACTACACTAAGCAGATAAAGCATTACTGGTACCATAATTAAAGTGAGGAAGGTGGCGAAGGTGAGTCCAAAAATGACTGTCCAGGCCATGGGCCCCCAGAAGGCGGCGTTGTCACCACCGAAGTAGATTTGTGGGTCGTATTCGCTGAAAAGGGTGAAGAAGTTGATGTTCATTCCCGTAGCCAGTGGGAGTAGGCCGAGTACGGTGGTAATGGCGGTAAGCAATACCGGACGTAGACGTTTTTCACCACCTTCTACAATGGCGTTGTAAACGTAGGCCAATCCAATGCGGTCATCTTCTTCAAGTCCTAAGGCTTCTTTGCGGCGCCTGATGAGTAGGTTCGTGTAGTCGACCAATACAATGGCGTTGTTGACCACAATACCGGCGAGGGAAATCACACCAACGCTGGTGATGATGATGACAAAATCCATGCGACTGATCACCAATCCGAGAAGGACGCCAATCAAACTAAGAACCACCGAAGTCATAATGATAAACGGTGTGGTGGCCGAGTTGAATTGTCCCACCATGATGAGGAAAATGAGGAAGACGGCGATCAATAGCGCATTGACCAAGAAGGCCATTTCTTTGGCTTGGTTTTCTTGTTCGCCGGTAAATTTGATTTCCATATCCGGAGGCAAAACGTAACCTTCCAACCTCTCTTTGATGGCGTTGACGGTTTCCGTGGCGTTAAATCCTTCGAGTACGTTAGAGGAAATGGTGATGACTCTGTCGAGGTCTTTGCGTTTTACCGCGTTAAACGTGGAAGCCGTTTGAACGTCTGCTATTGCAGAGATGGGCACTTGTTTTATTTGACCGGAACCGGCATCTCGGAAGGTTATTTTTGTGTCCATCAATCGATCGATGTTGTAACGGTCTTGATCCTGAAAGCGCAAGTTGATGGGGTAGTCTTCGCGGACTTCTCTAAAGGTGGAGACTTCTTTTCCAAACAAAGCGGTTCGCAAGGCATCGCCAATTTGTGCGGTAGAAACGCCCAGCGCTCTTGCTTTGCGTCTGTCGATGATGATGGGCAGTTCGGGTTTACCCATTTGCACATCGAGTTTGAGTTCTTCAATGCCCCCGATGCCTGCAAGGTTGATGTATCGGCGCAGTGCCTCGCCTTCCACCAGCATCTCTTCGTAGTTTTCTCCAATGAGCTCGATGTTGATGGGTGCCCCGGCCGGTGGACCAACGGCGTCTTTAGACACGCGAATTTGCGCTCCGGGGAAGTCGCGCAGAGCCATGCGAATGTCTTCCAATACCTGCGCGGTTGATACGCCTCGTCGGTCGGCGTAATCCACAAATGACACTTCCACACGTGCCTTGTGTGGCGTAGGTGCACTACTCGCGCCTTCGTTGGGGTCCGATGCACCCATACCCACTTGTGTAATGATGGAGTTAACCAGGAAGGATCGCTGTGCGTATGGCACTTCATTGGTGTCGATGTCGTCTTCTATATAAGCTGCCAAGACATCTTTGACGCGATGTTCAATGTTGTATGCGGCGCGATTGGTTACTTCAATGTCGGTGCCAATGGGCAGTTCAATATAAACGTCGGCTTTCTTGGGGGGATTATCCGGGAAAAACAACGTCTTTGGCGACGCTACACTGATAAGGTACATACTAAATCCAAGTAGTGCAAAAGAGCCAATGAGAAAGTACACCGGATTTTTTCCTTTGAGGGCAAAGGTCAGGGTGCTTTTGTAAATCTTTTCTAATTTGGGGAGGAAAACACGCTGGAACCAATCGGTGGCCGGTGTGATGAAAAATGTATTGATGGGGCGGAGTAGGGCGGCAAAAATTAATAAATTACCGGCCCAGTAAATCTTCATAACGATCAACACCGAGCCAATCAAAATCATGGCAAGGGAGAATATAAAGATGCGTTTGACATTGGGCTTGTCTTCTTTGATTTTCATGTACACGGAAGTCAGCACGGGGTTGATGACCAAGGCCACAAATAGAGAAGAACCCAATACAATCATCAAGGTGATGGGCAGGTACTTCATAAACTCCCCAAAGATTCCCGGCCAAAGCGCCAAGGGAACAAAGGCTGCTAAGGTCGTGGCCGTTGAGGCGATGATGGCCCAAGCCACTTCTCCCACTCCTTGTTTTGCCGCCGCAACGGGGTGTTTGCCTTCGTCCATCAGACGGTAGATGTTTTCGACGACCACAATACCGTTGTCGACGAGCATACCCAACGCCAGTACCAGAGAAAACAACACGATTGTATTGAGGGTAACACCGATGCTGCTGAGGATTAAGAACGACAGCAACATCGACAAGGGGATGGCAATTCCCACAAAGAGTGCATTGCGCAGACCAAGGAAGAACATCAGTACCACGATGACGAGTATCACCCCAAAAATGATGGAGTTTTCCAGTTCATCGAGCTGTGCCTTACTGGAATCACTTTGGTCGTTGGTAATGGAAATGTCGAGGTTTTCGGGTAGGTACTCTTCTTTTGCCCTGGCGAGTATGTCGTTGATTTTTTTTGAGACAATGATGAGATTTTCACCACCGCGTTTTTTTACATCGAGCATGACCACCGGACGGAAAAATTCGCGAGCGTAGGATTCTTTTTCTACTTCGCTAAAGGAAATATCTGCGATGTCTCGAAGATACACAATGTCTCCACCTTCGTGCTTGACCACGATATCACCAATTTCTTTCATATTGGTAAAGTCACCGGTAATGCGAACGTTTTTACGCAATCCGTCAACCAGCAGGTCTCCTCCGGAAATGGAAACGTTTTCTCTTTGAATGGCGTTGCCGATATCGTCGAAGCTGAGGTTGACCAGTTCCAATTCGCGTTGATTGATGGAAACACGCACCTCTTTTTGGTCCATTCCGCGGATGTCTACCTCAGAAATCTCTTGTAGGGCTTCAATTTTGTCTTGTAAGTATTCTGCGTATTGCTTGAGTTGATCGGCAGAGAATTCACCCGATAAATTGATGTTGAGAATGGGCATCAACTCCGCAATGTTCAAGGCAAATACATTGGGATCAGCAGGTAAGTCGGAAGGGAAATCCGGATCGCTTTTGGCAATGTCCACTTTGTCTTTAACGCGTTGAAGCGCTACTTCCGGACTCACGGAAAAGTCAAATTGTACGCGAATCGAGCTAAAACCTTGAATTGAAGACGAGGTGATTTCGTCGACACCACTGGCGGCATTGATTTCTTTTTCCAGCGGTCGGGTGATGAGTTTTTCGATGTTCAACGGTGCATTTCCCGGATAGGGCGTGCTTACATAAATTTCGGGAGCTACAATTTCCGGGAAGGCTTCGGACGGCATGGCTCGGTAAGCGAGTAGTCCGGCAAAGAAAATGATCACCGTAAGTACAAAGACGGTGTTTTTGTTTTCTATGGATTTGCTGGAGAGTTTAAACTCCTTTTTTACTTCTTTGTCGAGTGTATTGTCCTTCATGTTATTCGTTGTCGGAGAGTTCGGTAATACGTACGTTTTGACCACTCTTAATGCTGCGTGAGCCTTTGTCTACCAGAAGTTCACCCGGCTCAATGCCTTCGATGACCTCGGTGCGTCCTTGATAGGTTTTCCCCACAGTTACAAATCGACGTTCGGCAGTGGCCGCGGATTCGTCCTCTTCCATTGGAATAGCTACATAAACGTAGTCTTTGCCTTCCGGGTCTTGTTGCACAAGGCGATTGGGAATACTCACGATACTGTCTTTGGCATAGTCGAGAATGTACACATTGGCCATCAGATTGGGCTTAAAGTATTCATTGGAATTCTCTAAGCGAAATACCACACGGAATGTACGGTTGTTGGGGTTAATGATGCTTCCCGTCTGATTAACTGTGGTATACACAATTTCGTCTAGAGATGGGAACTCCAGGCGTGCCTTGCTGCCTTCGCGAATTTTTGTGACGTAACGTTCACTGACATCGGCATTGAGATATACTTCTTTGAGGTTTACCATGCGAAGTAAGGGTGCTTGCGGGGAAGCAAGCTGACCAATTTTTACAAATATTTCGTCGACCTTGCCGTCGAATGGGGCAACAATTCTCGTTTGGTTGAACTGCGAACGAAGGGTTTCAAGACGAGACCTTAAATTGTCTACATTGTTTTTGCTCTCCAAATACTGAAGCTCAGAACCAATTTTTTGCTTCCACAAGCGCTCTTGCTTGTCAAATACTGTTTTGGCAAATTTCAATTGGGTCTCGGCTTCGCGGATGTTGTTCTGGATGATGGCGCCATCCAGCTCCATCAGCAGTGTTCCTTTTTTCACATCTTGACCTTCTCTTACGTGAATTGCGGAGATGGTTCCCTGTGTTTCCGCGGTGATTTGGGCGTTCTTGTCGGCCTCAAGCGTACCAAGTATTTCAACGTAGTGTTCAAATAGACTGGTAGATGATTGGTATACCGTAATAGGGGTTTTCGACGCGCCACCGTTTTTGGCCAGCAATTCACGCTCAACCACTTTCAATAAGCTTGAGAGAGAATCTATTTTGTGCGAAAGCTCCGCTTGACGCGCTTCGAGTTTATCTTCGGGAACAGAAGTAGAAGATTCACAGCCCAAAAGCAGGGCATTGCATATGATAATGATGAAGAGTCTATTCATTGTGAATGATTAATAGGTGTTGTATTTTCCGGTTAACTTTTC
Source organism: Cryomorphaceae bacterium (assembly GCA_003566715.1). GTDB lineage: Bacteria > Bacteroidota > Bacteroidia > Flavobacteriales > Schleiferiaceae > CSBr16-58. Next base: position 26,376 of record PXCF01000014.1, read on the forward strand.
CAGTTTTGCACGAGCGCTTACGAGTTGTAAGAGTGCATTGATGTAGCTTCTTTCTGTTTCAAGAAATTGGTTTTCTGCTTGTGAAAGATCTAAGCTGCTGCTAATGCCTTCACGGTATTTAACCCGGGTATTATCGAGAATTTTTTTGGCCAAGTCGCGGTTGCGTTTGTTGGTTTGCATGCTCTTAATGGCCACGTTGAGATTGCCTTTGGCTTGCTGATAGTCAATCTCTGCTTGCTCTTCTACGCGCTTCCTGTTCATTTGAGCACGGTCAAGATCGATGCGTGCCTGCTGTGTTCGCGCATTTCTTCTTAACCCGGTAAACAAATCCCACTGAAAGTTCAATCCAATAACAGTAAATGGAACCCAAGCGTTATCATCGGTAAAATTATTTAGCTCAAAGAGATTGAAGTTGTCACCAAAATTGTTGCGACTGTAATTGATGAAGCCATTTAGTTTGGGGAGGTAGCTCATTTGCTCGTTTCGCAGTGTTAAAAAGGCCGCTCTTTCGGAGGTCTCGGCACTGCGGTAGGGAACGTATCTATCTAAGTCAAATCGCGTTTCCAAAAGTTCACCGGCAAATTCATTGAGCTCGGTAAATGCACCGATGTCATCGCTGAGAACAAGCGCTTCTTTTTGGGGAAAGCCAATGATGAGTTTTAATGTCATCAAGGCTATTCGGCTTTGATTTTTGACTTCTTCAATGTTGTTTTCCAGATTGGCTACGGTAATTTCCAATTGGTTGACGTCTTGTTCTTCTAAAAATCCTTCTTCATACAAGGCTCGGTTTTCTTGAAGTATTTTTTTTGAAGAAAGGAGGTTGTCTTCCAGTAGCGAGATCAGTTCTTTGGAAATAACCGCATTGCCGTATGCGTTGTAAACCTGCTCCGTGATTTCAGTCTTACTCTCTTCCAATTCCAAACGAGAAATGTCTTTGTAAACCCTACTGGCCATAAGTGCCACAAAATAGGAGCCATCAAAAATCAATTGGTTTACATTGGCGCGGTAAGAGGATTGATAGGGTACGCCAAAGGCCAATAAGATAAAATCTCCCTCCGCGGCAGTAGGGTCAACAAACTGAGCCGGAACCGGTTGTTGGGGAATTTGGTAGTTGTAATTGAGGTCGGCGCCTACGCCAATTTGTGGCAGTCCGGCAGCAGCCGTTTCTTTGACCGTTTTTTTGGCAATTTCGTAGTCAAAACCTTTGTTTCTAACGGCGTAACCATTTTCTAAGGCATAACGAATGGCTTCGTCGACAGAGAGCGATGCGGGTTGTGCGTAAGCAAACATCGCGCAGACAATTAAGATAAGTGTGATGGCTCTATTCATGGTTTAGAAGTCAGTGCTTTGTGATGTTATTGCTTTTTGTGGATTTTTTCAAGGGATTGTCTTCCTTTTTCAGACAAGATACCGTGAAGGTGATAGTGTAGTGCCTGATTACGCAGTTCTTTTTTGTCTAAATCATCACTCCAAAAAAAGTCGTCATTCATAATGATTTGGGCCTGTCCGAGATAAAGTCGGGCTATGATTTCCGGGTCAAAGTCGTGGCGATAAAAACCTTCTTGCACGCCGCGCTTGAGGTTTTCCAGGGTGGCATTCACCATTTCCTCTTCTTTTACCTTTTGCAGATGACGGTATGTCTCGGGAAAATATTTTTTCAACTGAAAAAGCAACCGCTCGTGGGTGGGAGTAAAGTACTCTTGAAGGGCGAAATGCATGGCAAAGACCTCTTCAATGGGGTTGTTTACCGTAGCGAGAATTTGGTCTGTGAAGGTTTTTACCTCATCGGTCATGCGAAGTATCCCCTCATGAACCATGGCGCTTTTGCTGTCAAAAAAGCGGTAAATGGTTTTTTTAGAAATACCCAACTCGTTGGCAATTTGATCCATAGAAACGGATCTCAAGCCAAACTGTAAGTAAAGGTCCATGGCCTTATCAAGAATAATCTCGCGCTGCATAATCTTAAATCTGAGGTTTTCTCTTAGGGGGTGCAAAACTACAACGAAATGAACCTGTGGAAACGAATGTTGTTCCTTTCGTTTCCTTAAAATATTGTTAAAGAGTAAGGGTAGGCATACGCTTGACTCTGCAGATCAATAAATCTCGGTATTGTAATCTTCCGGAAATTTAGGCGTGATGGGGCGGTACTGCTCTTGAATATGGTGCATGTCTTTTTGAAAATCACCGGTTGGCATGAATACATCTAATACGCCGGTTTCCTTTTTGCCGTAATCCATGAACCCCAAGGCGATGGGAACATTGGCTCCAAGGGCGATGTGGTAAAAGCCGGTCTTCCACTTGTCTACGCGTTTTCTGGTTCCCTCAGCCGGAACCAATACCACCAACTCGTTTTTTTTTGCAAATGTTTGAATGGCATACTCGATGAGTTGTCCCCTTTTTTCTCCTTTTTTTCGGCGAGAACGGTCGACTCCAATGGCGCCGGTAGCTCTAAAAAACCAACCAACCAAGGGGTTTTTGGTGTAACTATCTTTGATGAAATACCGCCATTTAATCCCCAAGATCCAACAGGCTGCTTGGGCATAGGGATAGTCCCAATTGGAGGTGTGGGGGGCAGCCAACATCACACAGCGACTGAAATCTGCGTCTTTAGGCACGCGCACTTTCCATCCGGCAAGGAAGAGAAAGAGGCGGGCAATCAGACGCTTGATCATATTTATGCCTTGATTTTTAATTTGGTTTTCACCCCACTGAGCATTTCTTCAACCATGCGGTCTAAGGTGTATGCAGGTTGCCAATTCCAGTCGGCTTGGGCCGTGCTGTCGTCTATGCTTGATGGCCACGACAAAGCAATGTTATTTCGGAAATCCGGCGCGTAGTCGATACGAAAGTCCGGTTGCACCTTTTTAATGGCATTGGCCAGTTCGGCCGGACTAAAGGAAATGCCGGCAAGATTGTAAGAGGTGCGGATGCGAACA